>JAEUML010000271.1 GCA_016792785.1 Alphaproteobacteria bacterium | reverse complement strand
TCGATCGCCCAGAGGCGGTCTTGGCCCCAGTGGGGGCGGTTCTGGTTGACGCGGAACGAGGGCACGCCCCAGAGGCCGAGGGCAAAGAGCTCTTCGCGATTTTCTTCGGCGACCTTGCGCCAGCTGTCGTCTTTGAGTGCGTTCGTGACGAGCGTGCGGTCGAGGCCGGCGCGGTCGGCGAGTTTGTGCAAGCCCGTGTTCGACCCGGCGTCGACACCTTCGGCGAAGACGCCGCGCAAGAACGACTCGGCGAAATCCGGTCCTTTGCCGGCGCGAATAGCATGGTTGAGGACGGCGAGGCCGCGCTCGGTCGGTTTGCCCACGGGATCGACGACGGTGCCGAACGGCATCCCCAGACGTTCGGCCTCGCGCTTCGTGTCGAGCGTGATGTAGAGACGCTTCGCGCCGGGCACGGGCAGGCCGCGCATCACCATCGGCAGCACGAAGCGCAGGCGCAGCGTCGCGCCGTAGTGCTCCGCGAGTTTCCGCACGTGCGGAGCGGCGAGATAGGTGTAGGGGCTGCGGAACGAAAGGAAGTAATCGAGCGTTGCGCCCTTGGCGCTACCGGGCTTTCCGGCGAACGTCACTTCTTTGACGGGCGCGAGCGGTTTGTAGGCGCCCTTTGTCTTCGCGAGGCGTGCCGCGTACAGCCGCTCTTCCAGGAAGTGCAGGCGGTCGACGCCCCAGTACCATTCGCCTTCGAAGTAGAACATGCCGCTGAGATAGTGTCCGAGGCGCTTGCGCAGGGCGTCGCCATCGTTTGCGGCGTCTTTCGGTGCGGCGTCCGGCGCCGGGAACTTCAGGCCGTAGGCGCGGGCGAGAAGGGTTGCGTCATCGACCGCGAGCTTCGCCAGGCGTTCGCGCTCCGGCGCCGCCGCGGCGTCGGGCGGCGAGACGATGTGGGATTTGAGGGTGATGCGGTACGTGTCGGCGAGCGGCGCCAGGAGTTGGGCCGCGAGCTGCGAGTACGGGTCGTCGGGTTGGTGGAAGTAATGCACGACCGCTGCGCCGCCGAACGTGCGGCCCAAGCCGTGGCGAAAGCGGCTGAGGCTGCGCAGCGTCTTGCTCGTGATGATCGAGCTGATCGTTCGGCTGAGTGTGGCGCGCACGTAAGACCCTCGGTCCGATATAGTGGCACTCTTAATGCCACTATTTTAGGCTGGCTGGCAAGCCCTCATCTAAGCACCTTGCGCATGAAGGAGGGCGCCGCGATCTCGTCATAGCCAAGGCGGCGATAGAACGCCGCGGCGTTGCGCGTATGCAGCGCGACCGACGTGTAGCCGCTGTCTGCGGCCCAGCGTTCCACCTCTTCCATCAGTTTTCGCCCAATGCCTTCCTTGCGCACGGTTCCGTCGGTGACGATAGATTGGACGACGACTTCGAGTGGCTTCTCCAGCGCGGGGCGGATGAAGGCGTGAACAAAGCCTGCGACCGAGCCGGCGCGCTCGAACACCCAAACCCGATGTTCGGGGTGTTCGAGCACTCTGATGAAACGCGTACGCAAGTCCTCTGTGGTCGCGCGGGACGCCAGTTCTGCAACCAAGCGGGCGATCGCAGTTTCATCGTTGCGGTCGGCTGGGCGGATCACTGGAAGCCCAGTTTGATCGTGCCCGCTTTCACGAGTTCCGCCATTTGGGTCGCGTCGTGGCCTGCGACCATGACGATGCCGGGTTCGGCTTCGTGCAGGCGCTTCAGCTCCGCGAGCTGGAGGATCACGGCGGGGCGGTCTTCGTTCAGGTAGAAGTCCGAGACGTAGCGGGCGCGGGGAGCCAAGGTCTTCACGCTTTCCATGCGCCAGGCGACGTCGCCGAGCAGCAGCACTTCGCGGCCGTCGGCGAGTTTGACATAGACGAGTTGGCTGCCCGGCGTGTGGCCCGGCGCCTTGATGAGCACGACGCCGGGCGCGAGTGCGTGGTAGCGCTCGTAAGACAGCGGCGTGTAGTTCGTGAGCGCGCCTTCGGGGAGTTTCGGGCCGTATTTGCGGTTCGGATCGGCTTGCTCCGTCGTGAGCTGCGTGTGGCTGAGCACAGCTGGCAGGTTCTCTGCCGCGACCAGGCCGCCGATATGGTCGGGGTGCTCGTGCGTGATGACGATGTTCGCCGCGGTCAGCATCGCGGTTTGCATGCGCGCGTAGGCGGCGGCGTCGAAGTTCGGGTCGGCCTTCGACTCGACGCCGTTGACGCCGGTGTCGACGACGATTGCGCGGTCGGCGTAGGCGACCTGATAGGAGAAGACTGGGACGTCGATTTCCTCCCAGCCTTTGCCCACGACCATGACGGAGAAGGGGAAGCGGAACTTGAAGACTTGTTCGGCGCGAATTTCGACGGGTTTGTCGCCCGCGACTTCGTCGGCGAGGCGGCGGACCTCTGCGATGTCGATGCTGTAGGCACCCGAGGGCACGCGGGCGTCGAGGAAGTACCAATAGTAGAGGCCGGCGCCTGCAACGGCGAGACCGACGATCAAATACACCAACCAGCGCAACCAGCCCATGTTCAAAGCTCTCCCCATTGGCGATGGTCACAGGCTAGACTGACCGCGACGCCATTGACCAGAGATATCCCATGGACGACGCAGCGCGGCAGGCCCACGTCGAGCGTATCCGGCGCGACGGATTCACCATCGTGGAGAACGCGATCGCGCCGGCGCTCGTCGATGCGCTGAATGCGGCGCTGGCGCGGCTCGAGCGGGATCTCGACGCGAAGCCTGCGATGAACGGGTTCGAGGGGCACAAGACGGTTCGCATCTACAACCTGCTTGCCTATGGCGCGCCGTTCACCGAAGTGCCGGTGCATGTGAACGTGTTGCCGATCGTGGAAGGGGTTCTCGATTCCGGCTGTCTGATTTCGTCGCTGTCGTCGATTGCGATCGATCCGGGCGAGGTGGCGCAACCGATCCACGCCGACGATATGGTCATCCCGCTCGCCAAGCCGCACATTCCGATCGTGTGCAATTCGATGTGGGCGCTGACCGACTTCACGGATGCGAACGGGGCGACGCGGCTGGTGCCGAAGTCGCATCTGAAGGAGAACCCGGTCTACGGCGGCACGTACGACACGATCGCAGCCGAGATGAGACAAGGCAGCGTTCTGATCTGGGACGGGGCGCTGTGGCACGGGGGCGGCGCGAACCGAACGGAGAAGCGGCGCACGGGTATTGCGATGAACTATTGCGCGGGCTTCATCCGGCAACAGGAGAACCAGCAGCTGGGGTTGAGGCCCGATCTCGTGAAGACGTTCTCGCCGCGGCTGCAGGAACTCGTCGGCTACGGCGTCTATCGCGGGCTGATCGGGCACATCGACAAGAAGAGCCCGGCGCAGGTGCTGGGTGCGCCGGATGGGTTTCAGTCGATTTGGGAGAAGACCTGAAGCGCTGCCCAAACATGGCGTCATGGCCGGGCTTGACCCGGCCACCCAGTGTCGCAGCGTGAGCGAGTCAGCGGCACCTTTCACCGCAAAAAATGTAGCCTGCGTGGTGCAGTTTCCCTGGGTGGCCGGGTCAAGCCCGGCCATGACGAACTTTTGAATTTTTGCGGCAGCGTTGGCGGCGCGAAGATTGCGCAGCGGGCTGCGAAATTGAAAGCGCATCGCGGAGGGCGACGGGCTACAGTCCCGCGCAAATGGCGCCCGACCCGGGCGCTTGCGACCCAGGAAACGCTCACATGAAAACCACCCGTTACCACAAGCGTACGATTGCCGGCCGGCCGTTGCATACGGAAACGCAGATGCTGTCGTACGGCTATGACCCGATGCTGTCGGAAGGCGCGATCAAGCCGCCGATCTTTTTGACCTCGACATTCGTGTTCCGCAGCGCCGAAGAGGGCAAGATCCTGTTCGACGTGATCGGCAACCGGCGGCCGGCGCCGGAGGGGCAGGCGGGCGGGCTCGTCTATTCGCGCTACAACAACCCGAACCTCGAGATGCTCGAGGACCGGATGGC
>JAEUML010000270.1 GCA_016792785.1 Alphaproteobacteria bacterium | reverse complement strand
GGGCGGCGCGGACAGCGGCTTCGCCTTCGGCCTTCGATTTGCCGTAGACGCCTAAGGGAGCGATCGGGTCGTCCTCGACATAGGCGCCTTGCTTCGTGCCGTCGAAGACGTAGTCGGTCGAGACCTGGATCAACGGCAGGTTCAGTCGCGCAGCCTCGGCCGCCAACGTGCGCGCGCCGTCACGGTTCACCGCGAAGGCGCGTTCAGGTTCGCTTTCAGCCTTGTCGACGGCGGTGTAGGCAGCGGCGTTGATCACGGCATCGGCAGCGGCGGACGCGAGTGCTGCGCGAACGGCGGGAGCATTTGTGATGTCGGCGGTTGCACGATCGAAGGCCGCGACCGTGACACCTTCGGCGGCTGCGACACGGACGAGCGCGCGCCCAAGTTGACCCGCGGCACCGAAGACGGCGAGCTTCACTGTGTCCCCTCGCGCGCAAGGCCGAGGCGTTCGCCGCGGTAGGCGCCGGAGTGGATGCGGCGCCACCAGTCTTCGTTTTCGAGATACCAGCGGACGGTCGCCTCCAGACCCTTTTCGAAGTCCGTCTTCGGGCGCCAGCCGAGTTCGCGTTCGATCTTCGCGCAGTCGATCGCATAGCGGTGGTCGTGACCGGGGCGATCGGTGACGTAGGTGATGAGGCGTTCGTGCGGGCCGGCGCCCGGGTGCAGGCGGTCCAAGATGCGGCAGAGCGTGCGTACGACGTCGATGTTTCGCCGTTCGGCCCGGCCGCCGAGCAGGTAGGTTTCGCCGGGTTTGCCTTTGGCCGCGACCTCGATCAGGCCTTCCGCATGATCGTCGACGAATATCCAGTCGCGCACGTTCTCGCCCCTGCCATAGACGGGCAGCGGCTTGCCCGCGACGGCGTTCAGGATCATGAGCGGGATCAGCTTCTCCGGAAACTGATAGGGGCCGTAGTTGTTCGAGCAGTTCGAGAGCACGACCGGCAGGCCGTAGGTCTCACCCCACGCGCGCACGAGGTGGTCGGAGGCGGCCTTCGACGCCGAATAGGGCGAACGCGGAGCGTAGGGCGTCTCCTCGGTGAAGTGGCCGCTGTCGCCGAGCGCGCCGAAGACCTCGTCCGTCGAGACGTGGTGGAAGCGGAAGCGGGCCTTCGCCTCGCCCCCGAGCGTGCGATACCATTCGAGCGCCGCCTCGAGCAGGCGGTAAGTGCCGGTCACGTTTGTCTCGACGAAGGCGCCAGGGGCGTCGATCGAACGGTCGACATGGCTTTCGGCGGCCAGGTGCATGATCGTGTCGGGGCGGATGCGCGCGATCGCTTGGCGCATCGCGGCCGCGTCGCAGATGTCGGCCTGCATGAAGGCGAAGCCCGGCGCGTTCGCCACCGGCTTCAGCGAGTCGAGGTTGCCGGCGTAAGTCAGCTTGTCCACAACCAGGACGTTTGCCGCGCGGTCGCGCACAAGCGTTCGCGCGACGGCCGAGCCAATGAAGCCTGCGCCCCCGGTGATGAGGATGTTCATGCTTTACGTTCACCCTACCCGCGACGCCATGACAATAGTCTAGGGGCCGACTCGTGCAGCAAATCTTGCACCGCTGAAAGCAGGACGTGTATCGTGACGTTAACTTGCAAGGTTACTGAGTACGGGGCGATTTAGGGGGACCCATGTCGAGATCGGGTGTTTTGGTTGCCGTAGCTTTGGTGCTCGCTCTGATAGCGGGTGGTATGCTGTATTGGACCAATACTCTCCCCTTGCCCGTACAAACTTCCGCACCTCCTACGCAATCCGCTGAATCGAGGCTTGTGGCGCAAATGATCGACAACGGGGCGGCTAACGGGTTTGCGGCCACATTCTCGGACAGCGACGCGTCGAAGTGGCAGATCGGCCCCGGCCACAGGCTCGAGCGATTCACCATCGACGATGGAAAGACCGCCGTTGCGCGTCTAACCAGCAGCGTGCCGATCGACTACGCGTCTTTCGATTGGCCCAAGCAAGGTCTGTCGATGACCCTGCCCGTTGAGTTCGCCGCACTCGCTAACGGCAAGAGGATCGAGGTTGGATTTGCCGCTCGCATGCCAGGCGCGAACGCCTCGGAGGCGGTGTCCGTGATCTACGCAACGCAGCAGGCTGGTAACAGCACGTGGCAGCAGGTACCGCTTGGACCGGGGTTTGCACTCTCTCGCTTCACCTTCGACGTGCCCGCCTTGGCGGACGGCTACACGATGAATCCTATCGTGGTCTTTCATGCCGACGGCATCGGCGGCGGCAAGTCAGTCGAGATTTTGGGCGTCTACGTCAAGATCGTCGCCAACTGATCTATCAGCGGCGAGCGTCGCGGTGGAATTCCATCTCCAGGCCAAGATCGTAACCGAGTTCTTGAGAAAGGTCGTGGACGCCCCTGGCCGACGCGATCATCATGACTGCGTCACGATCTAGCTTGTCGATCCAGCGCCGAGGCGCGGGCGGACCGTCGCGGTAGTCGGCGCGCAGGCCTTCCCACGAGTTCTGCAGGTTGATCTTCGAGACGTCGCCCAGCATGTCTCTGTAGGCGAACGTATTGCCCCCAATGCCGTGGTGGTCCCCGGCAGTCAGCGCGCACATCTCGCGGACGATCTCGTCGCTGTCAGAGAGGCCCAAGAACCGGCAGAGACGTTTGATCATCATCTCCGGGCCCATTCTCAGATTCTCGTAGCGAACAATCATCGAAGGAATGCTCAGACTCGAGATCACACGCAGCGCGTCTGTCGTGACATCGCACCATGACTGGGCAGCGAGTATCGGCAGCATGCCGCTTCGGCGCATCATGCTTTCGGCATAGCCGAACACGCTCTTCGTCGTGATGATCGCGCAAACGTCTTCGTCTTTAACAGTGCGGAAACCGCCGTCGATGCCCGACACCGTGCGCGCGGCATAGCGAAGCCAATCGGGCGTCTTCGACGAGTCGATGGTCACCCGCACCGGCCGACCGAATGCGCGTTCCGCGCGCCGGGCGACAGCGCGGTGGATTTCGAACACGTTTGCCAGGGTGTCGATTTCCGCCAGCGTTTCCGCGTTCCAGAGCGGGCATGGCCGGCTGAGCGTCCGGCACAA
The DNA here is from genome assembly GCA_016792785.1 of Alphaproteobacteria bacterium. Taxonomy (GTDB): domain Bacteria; phylum Pseudomonadota; class Alphaproteobacteria; order Micropepsales; family Micropepsaceae; genus SZUA-430. The sequence goes on along the minus strand of JAEUML010000270.1, from coordinate 10,657 downwards.
AAGGCAACCGTCGTCGTAAATCTCCGGCTCGCTCGCGACGAGGTGTTCGTAGCGCCTGAAACGCGGCAGGCGCTCAAGTTCGCCGATCGCCAAGACGTCAGGATGGCCATTCAGAATGGCGGTCAAATACGTCGAACCCGAGAACGGCGTTCCGACGATAAATACGTGCTTCATTGTCGCCGCTTCATTCGAACGAGATGGGGAACGGGTGGACGTAGGAGGAAACCAAACCTGCGTTGAGTTGAAACAGTATGATGCGGAACGTGCCCTTTTTCCTGATCATTGCGACATCAATTCGCGCGCGTATGCCGGCATCGTCGGGAACCTTACGCTTGAGCGCCGTGGAGAGATCGGGCCTCGCCGCACGGATGCACTGAACCGTCAGCCGCTTTCCAGCGGCGTCCTCAAAACCAAGAAGTGCGGTGCCGGCGGTCGAATCGCCCGCACCCAAGAGCCAGCCCGTCACCTCGACAATATCGCTGCCGCGCGGCACGCGGTAGCGAATGACGCCGCCCGCGTCGGGCGTGGCTGGCGTGCCGTTGATTGTGTCGATCCACCCCTGCCCGCGCGTCGCCGGACCCTGACTCGAGATCTGCTTGGCGGCAGTCGGCGGACCGAGCGCCGCACGCATGGATGCCGGGACCACTTCGTAGCCCACATGCACGACCGTCTGCCCGATCCGATATGGAACCCCGAGCCCGGACAAGCGTAGCGTGCACCCGCTGTTCGGAAGAAGCAGTTCGACACCGCTCTCAGCGCCGCCAAACTTGATAGCGGTCGAAACGTCCCGGCCGGCGAATTGCAGGCGGTTCGATTGCTTGAAGAACTGATCCCAGATGCCGACCCTGACCAAGCTGAACTTCACAGTGTGATCGGGCAGCGCAGACTTGATTTCGATACGGTCGACGTCTCCAGCGTGGACGATCTTCAACAATCCCCGGCCCGCGAGATTGACGGTGGCGAACGTCGTTTCCGATCGCACCGGTTGGTCGCTGCCGTCGAAGACTTCAAACTCGAAGGTCCCAAGACCGGTTTCCATCGTTTCCAGGCCTTCGAGCCCACGAACGGCGGACAGCACTTGACGCCTGAGTTGTGCGGGTCCGCGCGTCAGGTTCGGAAACGGCCAATACTGCTCAGTCATACTGATGGCAAGGAAGTCGCGCGGCGTCATATAGGGCAGCAATGGCGTCACATCCTCGGTAATCGGCTCGGCGCTGTCCTCGAGGATGTTGTCGTCATGCCGCCACTCGGCGAAGAGCGATGCTTCCTCCTCGGTGGGCGAGACCATCGCGCGGATCAAGATCGCTCGCAGTTCGTCCATCACGTCAGCGGACCAATCCGGGCTCGGATGAAGGCGAAGGCGGGCGCGGTTGAACGTAACGATGCCCTGCTGAATGGATGAGATCTGTTGGCGCTGCTTCTCCGGCACGGTCAGGTTCATCTCGCGCGGCGCGCCGGACTTCGTGAATTCGAGCAGGCTTCCCAATCCGATCGGCGTGGCGGACTGTTCAAGGATCTCCAAGTTCCTGAGCGCGATGTCCGCCCATTCCGTCGGCGCCCCTCCATCGATCAGAAATCCGAACGCCTCCGAGTGGTTCAGCGAAACGGCGTTCACCGCCGGCGTCGACATGATGTAGAGGCCGACAAAATCGAGCCCGATCTTCTCCTCGCTACAGAAGCGATCAAGGAAGCGTTGGATCGATCCGTTCCACCCAACGTCGATCAGCGCGACCTTTGTTCGTTCGGCGGCGCCGATCAGTTCGTGCCCGATGACCTGTTCCAAATGAAGGCGGAATCTGTCGGCCTGTTCACGCGCGGTTGCCGCCAAGCGATCGATCTGAGCCTTGTCGGCCCATAGCTGGTCGAGGAACTCGCACTTATCGCCGGCGGACATGACGGCGTCGCCGCCGTCATCGGCATTCAGGCTCGCCACGAATTCGCCGGTCAGCGCCTGCACGCGCTCGAGAAGCGCCTGGCGCGTCATCGGCCGTCGGGTTGCAAACAGTTCGTCGAGCTTCTCACGCGTCGGGTGGCGGAAGTCGATCAGGCGCATGAAGCGCCGCGACACCGACAATGGCTTTGAGAGAGGAACTTCGGCGTTCTCGAACAACTCGGCGAGAAAAACGCCCTCGCGCGCGAGCGGGACGATGCGGGCCGCACCTGCGTGACGCGCCATGTCCATCGCCCAAGCCGCATAGTAACTGTAGATCGATCCCAGCGTTTGGTATCCGTAGGCGACATACGCATTCTGCGTGCCCGCCTCGACGTTGCACTTGGCGCGAAGCGTCGAAATCGACGTCGGAACGAAGCGCGCGGTCCGATTGTTCAGGAAGCGCCGCTCCTCGGCGATTGTCGAGAACAGCTCTGAGCTGCCGTGCGGCACGAAAAACGTTCGGATGCCGAGTTTGCTCGGCACCTCGACATCGGCGGCGTAGTTGTCGCCGACATGGAGCACGCGGTGCGGTTCCACCCGCAGCCGGCCAAGGACCGCCGGCCATGCGCCCGTGCCCTTGCCGCACCCAAGTTCGTTCGAGACGAAAAGGTGCGTCGGCGTGTCGATCTCGCGTCGATCGAAGGCGCGGGTGAAGAACGCGCTCGGCAGATACGAATCCGATACGACCGCCGTGGTGCAACCGCGCGATGCGGCAAAGCGCAAGACCTCGACCATCCGGTCGTACAGGATGAGGTTTTTGAGTTCGACCTCCTCTTCGATGGCCGCGATGTCGGCGATCGTGCGCCGTTCGAACCCCGTGAAGTTCTTGAGCTGCAGGTAGATTTCCCGAAGCGACACTTCGGGTGTGCCTGCTTGCGCTTGCTTGAGGCGTCTCGCGCGGCTCTCGGCCTCACTGCGCAAGGCCACAAAGCGTTCGGCGAGAAAGGGCTTGGGTAGGACGCCCGCCTTCTTCAGCTCTTCCGCGACGTTGAAAAACATAAGCGTCGGATTTTCGGTCCGACGCAGGCAGAGCGTGTCGAAGAAGTCGAACGATACGACGGCGGGACGAGCGTTCTCTATCTCGAGCTTCAGGCGGTCCAGCATGTCGTCCTGTGACTAGTGAGAAGCAGCTTACTCTCCACTCACGATGCGCCAGCTGCCGTCGGTTTGGCGGCAGGCGACACCGTAGGCGGTTTCGGGGCGGCCGTCGATGAAGACGCGCTGCGAGAACTCGCGGCAGGGGCCTTCGTAGTTCTGGTAACCATCGTCGTAAGTGTCGCCGGCGGTCACGTAGCCGTAATTGTTCGTGTACGGATTGCGCCAGCCGTACTCGCGCTCGTCGGGATCGTTGAAGGCGTCATAGTAGGTGTCGTTGTAGTAGTAGGCGTCGTGGCGGTCGTCCTCGCAGGCGTCCTTCGCTATCGCGTTGCCGGCGATGCCGCCCAAGACGACGCCGCCGATGGTCGCCGCGGTGCGGCCCGAGCCCTTGCCGAACTGGTTGCCGATGACGCCGCCGACGATCGCGCCCAAGCCCGTGCCGATGGCCACGTCCGCACCGCAATCGGAATGGCGATAGTTCGGCTGCGGGTCTTGAGACTGCTGGCCGTAATCGCCGTAGACTTTGCCGGTGGCGTGCGCCGTCGGCGCGAGAAGGGCGCTCAAGACAAAGGCGGCGGCAAAGGTGGCGGCGGGCGTGTTCATCCAAGTGTTCTCCCATCGGGGTTGTGCGACAACTATAAGCACTCGCCGCGAGGCGCGGGAGAGGACACGCTCAAGCGCCTCCCAACAAGCTCATACTCTAATTATTTCAACTACTTACCTCCGATTGTGAAATTTGATCCTTAGCACATCTTGTGCGGGAGGCGGGTTTGGCGTTTCATCCCGCCCCTGGGGAAAAGCTGAAAAATTCGGTGGGGCAATGGGGGCAAAACTCGCGGTTTTGGCGGCGTTGGCTTTGACGCTCGGCGGTTGTTCGTATGTGCGGTCCTATGTGGCGGACCGCGATATGGGCGACATCGTCAAGTACTGCGAGAAGAAGCGCACGAACCCTGCGATCGCTCCGGTGGTCGGCAAACTGCCGATCGTCAATGTGGACGAAATCACGCCCGAGATGCTGGCGCTCGAAACGAAACCTTCAGCGGCGGAGGTGGAGGCGATCCGCGCGTTGTCGCGTGATCAGCGCGATTGCCGCGACCGCATCGATACCGTCGCCAAGGACCATTGGCCGACGCAAGCGGCGACGCGCAAGGAACTGGCGCTGAAGCTCGATCTCGTCACCGCCGAACTGCTCAAGCAAACGATCACCTACGGCAACGCGAACAGGCTCTACCAGGAAGCGGCGCTCGACGCGGAAGACAAGCTGACCGAGGAACGCAAGGAACAACTCGCCCACGCGCGGGCATCGGAAACCGAAGCGTGGCGCACGATCGGCGAAGGGATTCGCGCCATTGCGGGCTCGCAACAGCCCGAGCCCACAGGCGATCCCTGCACGTGGGTCGAGAACTCGGTCGATTGCCGGGCGAACTAAGCCTCTGCTTCACTGCCGCTTCACGCGAATCGTCCAGTGGAGCGGACCATGACCGAAGCCCTCGAACTCGAATTCAACGAACGCAACAAGCGCATCGGCATCTTGATCGCCGTGATGGCGGGCGTGCTGGCGTTTTCCGAAGCCGGCGGCAGCAATGCGTCCGCGGATGCGCTCAAAGGCACCGTCGAACTCTCGAACACATGGGCGTTCTTTCAGGCGAAAACCATTCGGATGACGACGCTGAAGGCGCAGGCGGAGTCGCTGGAGTTGCTCACCGCCGATCTCGACGACGGACCGAAGAAAGAGATGATCAAGAAGGCGATCGCCGATTGGCGCGCGACCGCGGCGCGGTACGACAGCGAGCCCGAAACCGGCGAGGGGCGGAAGGAACTCTCGGCCCGGGCGAAGGAGGTCGAGGCCGCGCGCGACGACGCGGCGGCGGCGAATGCGACGTTCGATCTCTCCAGCGGGGCGCTGCAGCTTGGGATTTTGCTCGCCTCGGCGGCGGTCGTGACGTCGGTGCTCTGGCTCGCCTATATTGGCGCGGGGCTTGGGGTGGTCGGCGCGGTCGTCTACGCGCTCGGGCTTTGGGCGCCCCACGTCTTGGGCGGATAGTCACGAGGGATCATGCGACGGACACTGGTTTGGGGCGGCGGCGTCCTGGCGCTGCTCATCGTGGCGTTCGTCGTCTTCTTGAATCCGGCCATCATCAAGCCGTTCGACGGTGCGCCGCATTTGAAGAATGGGGCGCGGTACGACGTCCGCATTCTGCGCGACAGTTGGGGCGTGCCGCATGTCTACGGCAAGCGCGACGAGGATGTCGCGTTCGGGTTGGCTTACGCGCACGCCGAGGACGACTTCGCGACGATCCAGCAATCGTTGATGACAAGCCGCGGGCGGCTTGCGCTCGTCGACAATCAGACGCCGCGCCTTGTGAACGCGTTGACCTCTGCGATCGGGCTTGGGTCATGGTTCGAGACGGTGGGGGGCGATCCCGCCGTCACGGACTATCTCGTGCAACTGCTCAATGTGCGGGGACGCGCCGAGGGGCAGTTGAAAGAGAATCTCGCCGAGGGGCGGCTGTCGTTCAAAGCCTTCGGCGTTCTTCAAGCCTATGCCGATGGGATCAATCTCTATGCGGCGCAGCACCCCGACAAGGTCGTGCCCGGCTTTACCGCCGTGCGGGGCGAAGACATTTCGGCGGGCTTCATCTTCTTCACACCGCTGTTCTTCGGACTCGAGCGCAACATCCGCGAGTTGTTCGAACCGGAACGGCAGCACGAGATCAGCGTGCCGCAAGGTGCGGGGTCGAATGCGATGGCGGTCGCGCCGTCGCGCTCAGCGGATGGGGCGACGCGGCTTCTCATCAATTCGCATCAGCCCTACACGGGACCTTTGGCTTGGTATGAGGTGCGGTTGAAGTCGGAGGAAGGCTGGAACATGGCGGGCGGGGTGTTTCCCGGTTCGCCGTTCATCCTGCATGGGTTCGGTCCCAATCTCGGTTGGGCAAACACGGTCAATCAGCCGGACCTGACCGATATCTATGTGCTGACCATCAACCCGGACAACCCGAACCAGTACAAATTCGACGGCGCGTGGCGCGATTTCTTCCGCAAGGAGGCGGAGATTCAGCTGCGCATCGCTGGGCCGCTCGCGATCCGCGTCACGCGCGAGGTTTTGTGGTCGGAGCATGGGCCGGTGATCCGCCGCCCGCACGGCACCTACGCCATTCGCTACGCGACGATGGATAAGAGCAATCAGGTCGAGGCGTATTACCGATTGAACAAGGCGCAAGACCGCGCGGCGTTCTTGGCGGCGCTTCAGATGCAGGCGATCCCGAGCCAGAACTACACGTATGCCGACCGCGAGGGACACGTTGCCTACATCTACAACGCCGTCTTTCCGAAGCGCGATCCGGCGTATGATTGGCAACAATACCTGCCGGGCGACACGTCGCGTGCTTTGTGGCGCGACTATCTGCCGTTCGAAGCCGTGCCCATCGTCGCTGGTCCCAAGGCGGGCTTCGTCTACAACGCCAACAATACGCCGTTCACGGCGACGGCCGTCGAAGAGGACCTGCAGCCCACGGCCTTCGCGCGCGAACTGGGGATCGAGACGCGGGAGACGAACCGGTGCTTGCGATTGCAGGAACTTCTGAGCGCGGACAATTCGATCACGCGCGAGGAGTTCCGGGCGATCAAATTCGACAAACGGTATTCGACGCGCTCCGAGCTTGCGACGTTGATCGGCAAGGTCGTCGCCATGGATCTTTCGAAGGAAGCGGACGCGAAGGTCTTGCGCGAGGCGCAGGCGCTGCTGCGCGGCTATGACCTCTCGACCAATTGGGACAACCGGGGCGCCGCGCTTGCGATCATGACGGGCCTGCCGGTGATCGTTCCGGTTTATCAGGGCAAGCCGGCGGGCGACGCGCTGGCGGCGCTGCGTCAAGCGATCGCCACGTTGAAGACGCACTATGGCCGGATCGATCCGATGTGGGGCGAGGTCAGCCGCTTCCGGCGCGGGACGATCGATGCGCCGACGAGCGGGGGACCCGACGTGCTGCGCGACTTCGAATCCGACGTCGTGCCGCAAGCGGACGGCAAGTTCGAGGCGCGCAAGGGCGACACGCTTTACTACTTCGTCGAATGGGACAAGGCCGGCAAGGTGAGCGCCGAGAGTATCCATCAATTCGGATCGGCGACGCTCGATGCGTCGTCGCCGCATTATGCGGATCAGGCGCCGCTGTTCCTGCGCGAAGAGATGAAGCCCGTGTGGCTGGACGAGACGGACGTGCGGCGGCATCTGACGCGCGAATACCGGCCGGGGCGGGAGTAAGCGGCGCGCATGACAGCCACGCTCGAACGACTGGTCTTCGACAATCGCATCTTTATCTTGATCGCGCTGGCGCTGGTGACGGTCACCGGTGTGTACGGTGCAGGCTTCGTGCGCTTCGACGCGGCGTTGGAGAAGCAGCTTCCGGTCGATCACCCCTACATCGAAACCGTGCTGGCGTTCCGCGACAAGATCCCGGGTTTGAACGCCGTCAACATCGTCGTCGAAACGCGCGAAGGCTCGATCTGGACGAAACCGTTTCTGCGCAAGCTGAACGACGTGACGCAGGACGTCAGCTATGTGCCGGGGATCCTGCGCGAGTCCGTTACGTCGTTCTGGACGCCAAACACGCGTGTCTATGAGGCGACCGAGGGCGCCGTCGACGCGCGCAACCTGATCCCCTCGACGGTCACGCCTGAGTCGTTGACCGACGCCGACGTCGCGCGCATTCGCGACGACGCACTCAAAGGCGGGTTTCGCGGCGTTTTGTTCGCGCCCGACTTCCGCTCGGCGATGATCACCGCCGCAATTCAAGAGGTCGATCCTCAGACCGGCAAGGCGGTCGACGTTTTCGAGGTGGCCACGAAGCTCGAGCGGCAGATCCGTGCGAAGTACGAGAATGAGACGACCAGCATCCGGATGATCGGCTTTGCGCCCTTCATCGGCGAGGTCGCGCGCGAGGCGCGGGACGCGCTGTGGTTCTTCGTCGTGGCATTCGCGATCACGACCGCGGCGGCACTCGTTTACACGCGCTCGCTCGTGCTTGCAGGTCTTGCGGTCGGGTGCTCGTTCGTTTCGCTGATCTGGCAGTTCGGTGTGATCGGCCTTTCGGGGCTCGGTCTCAATCCGCTGGTACTGATCATTCCCTTCCTCGCCTATGCCATCGGCGTCAGTCATGGCGTGCAGCAGATCAACCTGATCGCCTCGGGGATCGCCAAGGGGCTTTCGCCCTACAGCGCCGCGCGTGCTTCGTTCCGGCGGCTGTTGTGGCCGGGGGGCAGCGCGCTGATCACGGCGCTCGTCGGATTCCTTGCTTTGGTGATCGTGCCCATTCCGATGGTCGAGGAACTGGCAATCATCGCCGCCATCGGCGTGGCGATGAAGCTTGTTTCGAACCTCGTGATGCTGCCGGTGATTGCGAGCTTCTTGAAGTTCAGCGATGCGGAGATCGAAAGGCAGGCCGATCTTGCGGCGGGGCGGCACGCGGTGCTGCGCCGTCTCGCGCCGCTCGCCGAACCCCGTCAGGCCCTGATCGGGCTTTGCGTCGGCGTCATCTTGATGGTGGGCGTCGTGTGGCTTGCGGGACAGCGGGTTATCGGCGACGTCGCGCCGGGGGCGCCCGAACTCTGGCCGAGTGCGCGGTACAATCAGGATGCTTCGTTCCTGGCGCGCAACTACAGCAGCAATCTCGATCTCTTCGTCGTGGTCGTCGAGACGCCGCCCGATGCCTGCGTCGACCATACGATCATGCGTCACATCGAACGCTTCGGCGTCGAGATGCGGGCGGTGCCGGGCGTGAAGTCGGTTCAGACGCTGCCCGAGGTCGCGCGCATGATCTATTCGATCGTGCTCGAAGGGAACCTCAAGTGGCGCGTGCTGCCGAAGGACCCGACGGCGCTGGTGCTGGCCACGAGCTACGTGCCTGTCGAAAGCGGGCTGCTCAACAAGGACTGCACGCTGCTGCCGGTCGCGATCTATCTCGACGATCACAAGGCCGAGACGATCACGACGGTCGCGGCCGCGGCGCAGGCGTTCGCGGCGCGCAGCGGCACGACCGTCGCAGGCAAGCCGGTCAAGTATCACTTCGCGACCGGGAACGCCGCGATCTATGGGGCGATGAATGACTCGATCGCAGCGTCCGAGTGGCCGGCGCTCGCGATCGTGTTCGGGGTCATCGCGGTCCTGGTGTTCGCGGCGTTTCAGGATTGGCGCGCGGTGATCTGTTGTTGCATGCCGCTGCTCGCAGCCACCTATGTCGGCTATGCGTTGATGGCGGCACTCGGCATCGGGCTCAAGTTCTCCACCCTGCCCGTTCTCGTCGTCGCGGTCGGGATCGGTGTCGACTATGCGTTCTACATCTACGCGCGGCTGATGGTGTATCTGCGCGACGGGGCCGACATGGCGGAGGCCTATGTCGCGGCGTTGCGGGAAACGGGGATGGCCGTGATCTTCACAGGGCTCACGCTTGCGGGCGGCGCCGCGTCGTGGGCATTCTCCGGCCTCAAGTTCCAGGCCGACATGGGATTGCTGCTGGCGTTTCTGTTCCTAGCGAACATGATCGGCGCGGTGACCCTGCTGCCGGCGCTCGCCACCATGCTCGATGCGCTCGTGCCGCGGGCAAGACCGAAACGCTAAGAGGACACACGATGAGACGCGACGCCAAGACGCCTGCCGGAACCGTGCACCGTCACTGGATCGAGAGCGAGGCGCTCAAGTCGAACATGCTGGGCGATCCGACGCGGCGGATCGTCGACGTTTATGTGCCGCAGGGGCATGGCGGGCGCGGGTTGCCGTTGCTCGTCGACGTCGTGGGCTTCACGGCGGGCGGGCCGGCGCATACGAACTGGAAGAATTTCGGCGAGAACTTGCCGGAGCGGCTCGACCGATTGATCGCCGAGGGTGCGATGCCGCCTGTGGTCGTCGCCCTGCCCGATTGCTTCACGAAACTCGGCGGCAATCAGTACATCAACTCCGTCGCGATGGGACGGTGGGACGATTTCCTGCTGCAGGAGTGCGTGCCGTTCGTCGAGAAGACGTACGGCTGCGGCGGCGCGGGCAAGCGCGGGCTCTTCGGCAAGAGTTCGGGCGGGTATGGTGCGATGGTGCACGCCCTGCTCCACCCCGATTTCTGGGCTGCCGCGGCGTCGCATTCCGGGGACATGGGACACGAATGGTGCCACTTGCCGGAGTTCCCGGCGGTGCTGCGCGCGTTGAAGACGCACAACAACGACATCAAGGCGTGGCTGAACGACTTCTTCGGTCAGAAGAAGACGAAGGACAAGGACGTGCACATCCTGATGATGCTGGCGATGTGCGCGTCGTATGACCCCGATCCCAGCGCCTATATGGGCGTGCGATTGCCGGTCGACATGCACACCTGCGAGATCATTCCCGAACGCTGGGCCAACTTCATGAAGTGGGACCCGGTCGTGATGGCCGAGACGATGGGGCCGGGCTTGAAGAAGTTGAAGGCGCTCTACATCGATTGCGGCGACGTCGATCAGTACAACCTGGTGTACGGGGCGCGCCGGATGCACCGGCTGTTGACCCGGCTCGACGTGCCGCACGTGTACGAAGAGTTCCCCGACGACCACTCCTCCGTCGACTACCGCATGGACGTGAGCCTGCCCATTCTGGCGAAGGCG
>JAEUML010000006.1 GCA_016792785.1 Alphaproteobacteria bacterium | reverse complement strand
GACGACCTGCAACAACGCGACCGTCGCCATGATGCCCGTGACGAAGCCGACCACGCCGACCAGAATTTGGCCGGGCGCGATACCCGTGCTCTGCCCGGCGATCTGCGACTCCAGCACCGTCGGGACGTAGAGATAGGCAAGCCCCGCCCCTGCCAACACCGGTGCCCACACCAGCCTCACGATGGTCGCAATTTCGCCGATGAGAAAGCCATAGGCCCGGGAAACCGTGCCAATCACCGGAAGTTTGCTCATCGGTTCCCTTTTGGTCCTCTGCCGTCACGCACTCGCGCGCCGCGCGCACGCGGAAGTCGGTCCTTCGCGCAACGCGAGATTAGCCCACAGCGCCGCGCCGATCCTAGGCCGCAATACCACTGAAAGGCCCGGCAGCACCCGATGCACGCTCCCGCCGCGACCTTAGAATGCGCTAGCGTGCACGCCGACTCACAATGCCGTCAACAAATCTCTCTCCCCTCTGATGCTCGATCGCCGATCCGTCCTCAAAGGACTTGCGGGCTTTGCCGGCACGTTTGCGGCAACCGCCCGCGCGCCGTTCGCGGCCGCGACCCCGCGCTCGCTGATCTCCGGCCGCTATCGCTTCCCGCAAGGGGTCGCCTCCGGCGATCCGCAACCCGACGGCGTCGTGTTGTGGACCCGCGTCGCGGCGAACGACGGCAGCGACGATCCCGTCGACTTGCGGGTGCAGATCTCGCGCGCGCCGGACTTCGTCGAGGTCGTTCTTGACGAAGCGATGACGGCGACGAAGGCGACCGACCACACCATGCGCATCGTGGTCCAAGGACTCGACCCCGACTCGATCTATTTCTACCGCTTCGCCGCCGGCGGCGATTTCTCGCGCCTCGGCCGCACGCGCACCGCGCCGATGCCGGATGCGGACCGCCCCACCCGTTTCGCCTTCGCCGCGTGTCAGAGTTACGAGCAAGGCTTCTACGGCGCTTGGGCGCGCATGTTGGCCGACGATCTCGCTTCGCCGACGGAAACCCAGATCGACTTCGTGCTCTTTCTCGGCGACTTCATCTACGAAGTGCGCGGCGATCGCAGCGGCGCCGACATGCGCAAGCCGCAATGGCTCAAGGGTGCCGACGGGCGCGAGCGCATCTTCCCGCCGTTCCCGAACGGCTCGAAGCCATGGTCCGCGGTCGAAGGGAACGACAAACCCGGCGCCACGAACGCGGTCACGCTCGCCGACTACCGCTTTCTCTACCGGCTCTATTTGTCGGATGCGTCGTTGCAAGCTGCCCGCGCGCGCTGGCCGTTCGTCAGCATGTGGGACGACCACGAGTTCACGAACGACGCCTGGCAAACCCGCGACACGTATTTCGGCGACGGCCAGCCGGCGCAAAGGCGCAAGGTCGTCGCGAACCAAGCGTGGTTCGAATACATCCCCGCACTGCTGACCGGCATGCCCGCGACCGGCCGCGTGGCAAATCCCGCACGCGACTTCAAGTTCGTCGAGGTCGCCGACACGCCCTATCTCGGTCCGCAGCAGGATTGGATCGACCCCAACATCGACAATCGCGCGGCCCTTGCGACGCTCACCGTCTACCGCGCGTTGCGTTGGGGCAAGACGCTGGAACTCGTCCTCACCGACAACCGCTCGTACAAATCGCCGCCGCCGAAGCCGCCCAAGATCGAAGGCGCGCAAGCGCTCACCCCGCTCGAACTCGTGAAGCTGCTCGACGAGGGCCGCTCGGCGAATGCGGGCGAGCCGCCCGCAAATTTGCCCGACACCGAGATCCCGAACCCCCGCCGATATGCGCCCCGCGGTTCGGTCTTGGGTCCAACGCAAAAGGCCTGGTTCAAGGAAGTGCTGAAGGAATCCGAAGCGCGTTGGAAGATCTGGGCAAATCCCTTCCCGGCACTGCCGTTCCGGCTCGATCTCGGCAGCTTGGTCTTCGCCGGCATGGAAGACGCGCCGATCGGCGTCGACGGCTGGAACGGCTATCCGTCGGAGCGCAAGGAACTGATGGAGTTCATCCGCGACAACGGCATAAGCAATGTCGTCGCCTGCGCCGGAGACCATCACATGCACATGGCCGGCGTGCTGCTGGACGATCTCGACGCCGAGGTCGCAAGCCCCGTGGCCGTCGAGTTCGCCGTCGCGGGCATTTCTTCCGGGGCCGTGTTTCCCGGCGCCGAGCACGCAGCCCGAAACAACTCCGTGTTCCACAGCCTTGTCACGTATCAAAGCGGCGACGAGAAGGTCGAAAACCTGAACCTGACCGCGATCGCCGGCGTCACGACGGGACTAGTCCGATCCTGGCTTGGCTCAAGTTGGATCTCGGACATTTTCTGGAACGACAAGGCAAACCCGGGTCTGTCGTATATCGACACGAACGCGAACGGTTACGGCATCATGAGCGTCAACGCCGGGCGCGTCGAAACGAACCTGGTGACCGTCGCCAACCCCGAAAAGGACTATGGCCCAAAGGGCGCGCCGATCCTGCGCAAGGCGAAGTTCACGCTGCGCGCCTGGGCGCCGGGACAATCCCCCGAGCTCGTGGGTCCCACATTCACCGGTAAGCCGCCCTTTCCCTTCGAGTGACAGCCCGCGGACGCGACGCTAGTCTCCCTCCCGCTAAGGCAAACGGCGAGGCGACGACATGGCGTTCAGCGACTACGGAAAATACGACGCACTTGGCCTCGCCGAATTGGTGGCCAAGCGCGAGGTCAGCGCCGCCGAACTCGTCGAGGAAGCGATCGCCCGCGTCGAACGGCTGAACCCGAAGATCAACGCCGTCGTCTTTCGCACCTACGACCGCGCCCGCTCCGCCGCAAAGCTCCCGCTCAGCGGACCGCTCGCCGGCGTGCCGTACCTGCTGAAAGACATCCTCGGATCGCAAAAGGGCGTGCCTACACGGCAGGGCTCGAACTTCATGCCACCCGCGCCCGCACCGCACGACGCGACACTCGTGCGCCGCTTCACGGCCGCAGGGTTGATCTCGATCGGCAAGACGAACGTCCCCGAATTCGGACTCGTGCCCACGACCGAACCCACGATCTACGGCGCCTGTCACAACCCGTGGGAGCTCGACCATTCTGCCGGCGGGTCTTCGGGCGGCTCGGGTGCGGCGGTCGCGGCCGGCATTGTCCCGCTCGCGCACGCAAACGACGGCGGCGGCTCGATCCGCGTGCCGGCTTCCGCGAACGGTCTCGTCGGATTGAAGCCGACGCGCGGCCGCAACCCGCTCGGCCCCGACCTCGGCGACATCATGGGCGGCCTCGTCTGCGAAGGCGTTCTGACGCGCAGCGTGCGCGACACGGCCGCAGCCCTCGACGCCACCGCGGGCAACGAGATGGGCGACCCCTACTGGGCCCCGCCCAAGGCGAAATCCTATCTCGATGAAGCATCGACCCCGCCCGGCAAGCTCAAAATCGCGTTCACGACCAAGAGCATCTTCGGCAAGACGTTCGACCCGGAATGCGTCGCCGCCGTGCAGCAGACTGCGAAACTCCTGCAATCGCTCGGCCACCACGTCGAAGAGGCAAGCCCCACGCTCGCCGCCGACCAGATGATGCAGGCTTTCATGCCGGTCTGGGCCTCAGGGCTCGCCATGCTGATCGACGGCACAGCGATGCTGACCGGCCGCGCGCCGCACGAGAGCGACTTCCAGGGCATGACTTGGGGCCTCTATCAGATGGGCAAGCAGATCACCGCGTCGCAGTACCAGATGTGCTGGTTCCAACTTCACGCCGCCGCCCGCCAGGTTGCGCAGTTCCATGAGACCTACGACGTTTGGATGTCCTCGACGCTAGGCGCGCCGCCCGTGCGCAACGGCACGTTCGACTTCCATGAGAAGGACCCGCTGAAGGCCTTCGCGCCGATCATCGACTATCTGCCGGTCACGGCGGTGCAGAACGCAACCGGCCAGCCCGCGATCTCGCTGCCCCTGCATTGGGCGCAGAACGGTCTGCCCGTCGGCGTACACTTCGCCGCCCGCTTCGGCGACGAGGCGACGCTGCTGCGCCTCGCCGGCCAACTCGAACAGGCCAAGCCCTGGTCCAACCGCCATCCGCCGCTTTGGAACTGAGAAACGAGGGAGAGGCAGTGAGAAATGAGACCACGACGACCCTCACATGGCCGCCCTCTCTCTTTTTTCACTCCTTTCCCCTCACTCCTTTAGGAAAGAACCCACATCATGAGCTTTCCCCAATACGCCGACTATGACGGCCTCGGCCTCGCCCAACTCGTCCGCGCCAAGGACGTTTCACCGGCCGAGCTTCTCGAGGCCGCGATCGAAAGAGCCGAGCGCCACAACACGAAGCTGAACGCGATCGTTCACAAGGCCTATGACTTCGCGCGCAAGGCGACGCCGCATCTGGCCGACGGACCGTTC
>JAEUML010000379.1 GCA_016792785.1 Alphaproteobacteria bacterium | reverse complement strand
CTTCACGCCGCGATACCGGCCCTGGCGGCAGCGCATCGCATTCGTGCCGGACGGCGATCTGTTCCAAGGGATCAAGGCCGGCAAGGCCTCGGTTGTGACCGACGAGATCGAAACGTTCACGGAAAAGGGCATCTTGCTCAAATCCGGGAAGGAACTTGCCGCCGACGTGATCATCACGGCGACGGGGTTCAATTTGAGCGTGCTCGGCGACATCGACTTTGCGATCGACGGCAAGCCGCTCGCGTTCAACGACACGGTCACCTACCGCGGCATGATGTTCACGGGGGTGCCGAACATGCTGTGGGTGTTTGGCTATTTCCGCGCGAGTTGGACGCTGCGCGTCGATCTGCTGGGCGACTTCGTGTGCCGTCTGCTCAATCACATGAAGGCGAAGGGTAAGAAGCGTGTCGAGGTGGCGCTGCGCCCCGAGGACAAGAACATGCCGCTCTTGCCGTGGATGGACCCGGAGAATTTCAACCCCGGCTATCTCATGCGCTCAATGCACTTGCTGCCCAAGCGCGGCGACAAGCCGGAGTGGCAGCACACGCAAGACTACTGGCGCGAGAAAGGCGAGATTCCGGCGATCGATCTCGACGGGAAGGAGTTCCGCTACGCCTGACGTTTGGTGCGGCGCGCCTTCAACTGGCCGTCCGTTGAGCACACACACGTGAGCGGGGCTCACGTGATCGCGACTCGACGGCCCGGTACGCGCGGTGTCCTGTCGGGCCCAGCTTTTTGGGTTGGGAACGAAATGACGCCTGAGTCTCGCCAAGTCCGGCTTCCTTTCCTTGTGTTCGTGGCTTCAGCCGCGCTCGCGGTTCTTGGTTCCGCTGCGCAGGCCGCAGAGTGTCGCGCGCCGGCGTTCACGGTCGGAGATTTTCGTACCACGCCGGACGAGTCCGATCGTGGATATCCCGGGGGCATCAGTCTCGTCGACGCAGACGGGGACGGCGATGTCGATGTGTATGCCACGCAAGGTTACGACACCACGTTGCCGAAGCTGAGCGCGCGGGCGTCGGCGTTGTTTCTCAATGACGGCAAGGCGCGGTTCTCGCGCGCGCCTGACAGCGACATCACCACGACGGCGGCGCCCGCCTCGGGAAGCACCTGGGCCGATATCGATGGCGACGGCGATTTGGACGCGTTTGTTTCGACCCAGCTCGGACGGCCGGATCTCTTCTACCGAAACCAGGGACAGGCGCGGTTCGCGCGGGAGGAACTGGGTGAGGCGACGACGACCAAAGGGTCGAACTTCACGTCGACGTTCGTCGATCTCGACGGTGACGGTGATCTCGATCTCTTTGTCGGCGGACCGGCGTTGGAGCTTCCCACGACGACGCTCGTTCATCGCAATGAAAGCGGCAAGTTCGTTCGCGTGAGTGGAACGGTACTGGAGAACGGGGTGAGCAATCCGGGCGCGGTGCTGGCGGCGGATTTCGACAATGACGGCGACCAGGACGTTCTGGTGACAAACAGTGACATTGCGCGAAAGAACAACCTGCCGCCGGCAGCCTTTGAGAGCACGCAGCTCTACCGCAATGAAGGGGCGTGGGCGTTCTCGCGCGCGGCCGATGCCGGTTTCGATCAGACTGTGTTTCCTACGATCACGGCGGCCACTGGTGATGTCGACAACGATGGAGACCTCGATGTGTTTCTGCCGGTGTTCGAGGACAGCGCGGACATCAAGCGGGATCGCTTGTTCCTGAATGACGGGCGAGGTCGCTTCTTGGAGGCAAAGAACTTCGTGCTTCCCGAGCACACGCAGTCGGTTACGGGCAGTGCCTTTGCCGACTTCAACTTGGATGGACATCTCGACCTGATTACAGCAAGCAGCGGCGGCGCGCTCGCGATCTATGCCGGTGACGGGCGGGGCGGGTTCGCACCCGTTGCGGACGCGTTGTTGAGCGCACGTGTTGGGTCGCATTGGTCGGTTGCCACGGGAGACTTGAACGGCGACGGCAAGCCGGATGCCGTTGTGGGTGCGTGGGGCGAGAAGCCGCCGGGCGAGTTTGCGACATTGGTCGTGAATAAGGGCACGTCCTGCGGCGGGTGGGCCGAGATCGTTCTGCGCGACGCGCGAGGTGCGCCCAATCCGCCCGGTGCGCGGGTGACACTGGTGACACGCCGGCGCGACGGTGGTGAACGGCGGCAGCTGCGCGAAGCGAGTGCGCAAACGGGGTTTCGCAGCATGAGCGCCAACGCGTTTTTGTACGGGGTGCCCACCGGTGAAGCGGTTGTCGGCGTTGAGGTCCGCTGGCCGAATGGCCGGACGGAGCGCCGCCCTGCCGTGCCGCTTGGCCGGCGCACCGAACTACGCCTCAACCCGACTTAATCGTCTTCACCGCATCGTCTTGTTCGAAAAGGTAGAGCAGGACGCGCAGTGCTTCGCCGCGTGGCGTCTGCAAATCGGGGTCGCGGGTCAGAATGAGTTTGGCGTCGTCGCGGGCGGCGGGGACGAGGTCGCTGTGCACCTCCAGATCCGCGATGCGGAAGCCGGGGAGGCCGGATTGGCGCTCGCCCAGGAGTTCGCCGGCGCCACGCAGGCGCAGGTCTTCCTCGGCTATCAGGAATCCGTCGTCCGTGTTGCGCAGGCAGTCGAGACGGGCACGCGCCGTTTCGCCAAGTGGTGACTGATACAGCAAGAGGCAGGTCGAGGGTTTCGCGCCACGGCCGACACGGCCGCGCAGTTGGTGCAGTTGGGCGAGGCCAAAGCGCTCGGCGTGTTCGATCACGATCACGGTCGCGTCGGGGACATCGACACCGACTTCGATGACCGTCGTCGCCACCAGGATGTTCGCGCGGCCTTCGCGGAAGGCTGCGATCGCGGCGTCCTTTTCGGCGGGTTTCATGCGGCCGTGGATGAGGCGCACGCGGTCGCCGAACGAGGCCTTGAGGACGTCGAAGCGCTCCTCCGCCGCCGTCATGTCGAGGTTTTCGTTTTCCTCGACCAGCGGACAGACCCAGAAGATGCGCTCGCCGCGGCCGACCGCGCGTTCGACGGCATCCGTCACCTCGTCGAGGCGCGTCAACGGAACAGCGCGCGTGGTGATCGGTTTGCGGCCCGCGGGTTTCTCGGTCAAGCGCGACATGTCCATGTCGCCGTAGGCGGTGAGCGCGAGCGTGCGGGGGATCGGGGTTGCCGTCATCACGAGGATGTCGGCGGGGACGTTGCCTTTGCCGGAGAGCGCCAGGCGCTGGTGCACGCCGAAGCGATGCTGTTCGTCAACGACGACGAGGCCGAGATCGGCGAAGACCACAGTCTCGGTGATGAGCGCATGCGTGCCGATCAGGATTTTCAGATCGCCGGATTTCAAGTTCTCGAGGATCGCGTCGCGTTCCTTGCCGCGTTCGCGGCCCGTCAGCAGGGCGAGCGAGACGCCCGCGGCTTCGGCGAGGGGCGCGAGCGTGGCGGCGTGCTGACGCGCGAGGACTTCCGTCGGCGCCATCAGCGCGGCTTGGGCGCCTGCTTCGATCGCGGTGAGCATCGCGAAGAACGCGACCAGCGTCTTGCCGGCGCCGACGTCGCCTTGCAGCAAGCGCAGCATGCGATGTGGCGCGGCCATGTCGGCATCGATTTCTTTGAGCGCGTCCTGTTGTGATGTTGTGAGTGTAAAGTGAAGCGCGGCGAGCGCCTTCGCGCGCAGGCGGCCGTCTCCTTTCAGCACGCGCCCTTTCGTACGCCGCATGCGGGCGCGGGCGAGCGAGAGCGCAAGCTGCGTCGCGAGGAACTCGTCGTAGGCGAGGCGGCGGCGTTCTGGGCGCGTGGGGTCGAGATCAGCAGCGCTACCGGGCGTATGCAGCGCTTTGATCGCGGTGAACCAGTCTGGCCAGCCCTGTTTCTTGAGCCACGCTTCGTCCTGCCACTCGGCCAAAGGCGGCGCCTTTTCGACGGCGGCAGCGACGGCGCGTGTCAGCGTCTTTTGCGGCATGCCCTCCGTGCTGCCATAGACCGGCTCGATCGGCGATGCGGCTGCAAATTGCGCTTCGGTTAAGATGCGGTCCGGGTGTGTGATCTGCGGGCGATCTTGGAAGCGTTCGACTTTGCCGCTGACATAGCGGGTCTCGCCGACGGGCAGCGCCTTCGCCAGGTACTCGCGGTGGGCGCGGAAGAAGACGAGGTCGATGAAGCCGGTGTCGTCGCTCGCGCGCACTTTGTACGGGCGGCTGGCGACGCGCGAAGGCGTGTGGTCGGTGATGCTGAGTTTCAGCGTCACGAGTTCGCCGGGCGGGGCCTCCGCGATCGTCGAACGCCTGCGCCAGTCGATGAGCGACACCGGCACATGCCAGAGCAAATCGACAAGCCTGGGTCCCGCGACCTTCGCCAACAGCTTCGCAAAGCGCGGCCCGATCCCGGGAAGCGTCGCGACGTCGGCGAAGAGGGGAAACAGAATCTGCGGGCGCATCGATGCGCGGTTTACGCGGAAATGGGGCGCGGTGAAATGCCCTGGTGCGGCGTCCCCTCATCCGTCTCGCCGCCTTTGGCGGCGATCCACCTTCTCCCGGAGGGAGAAGGGCTACAACCCAGCCTTTGCCCTTCTCCCGCTTGCGGGAGAAGGTGGATCGCGGCGAAGCCGCGAGACGGATGAGGGCCTAAGGCGCTCTGAGGTCGCCGATGATCGCTTCGATGTAGTTCGTCACGATCGAGACGTGGCCTTCGCTGTTGGGGAAGGTGCCGCGGGCGGTGGGGATGAACTTCGCGTAATGGCGGCCGATCGAGACGGGGACTTGCGCGTCGTGGGTGCCGTGCCAGACGCTGACCGGCGTGCGGATGTCGGCGAGGGCGAACGGCCAGGGTTCGCCGTAGACGCGGGCGTCGGACGTCGATCCTTTTGCCGAGTTGCGCAGCCCCTCGCGGAAGCTCGTCAGCAACATCTGCATGAATTCGGGCGTCATCGCCTCGGCGTCACGCGAGGCGCGGGGCAGGCGTGCGCGGATGGCATGGAAGTGTTTCTCGGCCGCGGGGTTGCGGATCAGCGAGCGCATGACGTTTGCGAGCACCGCGGAGGTCATCGGGCGCTGGCCCACGTCGAGCAGGAAGCCAACGCGGGCGGCACCCATGCCCGGCGCGTCGGGCGGTCCAAGCCCCGCGATGATTGCGGTCTTGAGCACACGGTCTTTTAGGTAATGCGCGCACGCGGCGGCATAAGGGCCGCCGCCCGACATGCCGACGATTGCGAACTTGTCGAAGCCGAGGTGATCGGCGAGCTCCGCGATGTCGCGCGGCCAGTCGGCGAGGCGGCGCTTCTGATCGGGGTCGGACAAGCCGTAGCCCGGACGGTCGACGCCGATCATCTGCACGCCCGGGATTTCGAAGAAGCCGGCCTCGAGCCGCGAGCCCGGCCAGCCGTGGAAATAGAAGACGGGCAGGGCGCCCTTCGCCCCAAACTGCGCGAAGCCGAGCTTTCGCCCGCTGGACAGCTTCGCAGTCTGCATCGTGCGGGCGAGGGCGCCGTCGGGCTTAGGGCGCGAGAGAGCGATCGGCGCGTTCATGTTCATGGGTGATTTATGTGGGGGCGGTGCGCGTTTACGCAAGCTGGCGCCGGTTTCAAGGTTAGCCTATAGGGGCGGCATGGACGTTCGCAGAAAACGCCTTGCTTTCCGCGCCTGGCACCGGGGAATGAAGGAGCTGGACCTCATCTTGGGGCCGTTTGCCGATGCGCATGTTGCCGCGCTTGACGAACCGGGGCTCGATGCGTTCGAACAGTTGCTGACTGTCCCCGACAACGACCTCTATGACTGGTTGTGCGATCGCACCAACCCGCCCGAGCGCCATCGCACGAAACTCTATGAGCAAGTATACGATTTTAGCCGGCGCGCCCGAGGGGTATGACGCCCTTCTGATCGCCGAGGCGGTCCGGAAGAACGGCGGCACGCACCTTCACATCGCGCGGGACGAGCCGCGCGCGGCGGCGCTCGCTGAGGCGCTCGGCTTCTTCGATCCAGGTTTGAGCGTGTTGATGTTCCCGGGGTGGGACTGCCTGCCCTATGACCGCGTGTCGCCGAAGCCCGAGATCGCGGCGCAGCGCATGACGGTGCTCGCCGCACTTGCCGGCAAGTCGAAGGGGCCGCGGGTGATCGTGACGACGGTGAGCGCGGCGCTGCAGCGCGTGCCGCCGCGCGCCGCGGTCGAAAGCGCGAGTTTCCGCGCCGCGAAGGGTGAGACGGTTCGGCTCGACGATCTGTTGAAGTTCCTGGAGCGCAACGGGTTTTCGCGGGCGAGTTCGGTGGTCGAGCCGGGCGACTTCGCGGTGCGCGGCGGCATCGTCGACATCTATCCGCCGGGCGAGGCAAACCCGCTCAGGCTCGACCTCTTCGGTGACACGCTGGAATCGATCCGCACGTTCGAGGCGGAGAGCCAGAAATCCGTCGGCGAGATCGAGCGCGTCGTGCTGACGCCGGTCAGCGAAGTGCCACTGGACGCGGCGTCGATCCAGCGGTTTCGCGCGGGGTACCTGGCGACGTTCGGGGCGGTGCTAAACGACGATCCGCTCTATGAGGCGGTGAGCGCGGGGCGCAAGCACGCGGGGATGGAGCATTGGCTGCCGCTGTTTCACGAGCGGCTGGAGACGCTGTTCGACTACGCGGGCGATGTGGCGGTGACGCTGGACCACCAGGTCGAGGAGTCGCACGCAGCGCGGTTGACGCTCATTGCAGACTACTACGACGCGCGCGTGGTGGCCCGGGGCGAGGCGAAGGCCGCGATGAAGGGCATGGCGCCGCCCTACAAGCCGCTAAAGCCTGAGACGCTTTATCTGACCGAAGGCGACTGGACGCGGCTGCTCGGCGCGCATGACGCGAAGCAGTTCTCGCCGTTCAAGCCGGTCGAGATGTCGGGGCAGATCGATGCGGGCGCCGCGAAGGGGCGTGACTTCGCGCCGGAGCGCATCGCGGCGTCGAAGAACGTGTTCGACAGCGTCGCCGCCGCGATCGCCGCGCTGCAGGGGCAGAAGAAGCGTGTGTTCATCGCGTGCTGGACGGCGGGGTCGGCGGACCGCATGGGTGGCGTGCTCGCCGATCACGGTGTTACCGCAATTCGGATGCTCGACAATTGGGGGCAGCGTATCGACCTGCATCCGCAGGCCGTCGGCATCGTCGTGCTGGGGCTTGAGAACGGGTTCGAGACCGAAAAGCTCGCGATCATTTCCGAGCAGGACATTCTGGGCGACCGCCTCGTGCGCGCCCGCGGGCGGCAGAAGCGGGTGGCGAACTTCATCGTCGAGGCGGCGGCGCTCAACACGAACGATCTCGTCGTGCATGTCGATCATGGGATCGGGCGGTATCTCGGCCTGAAGACGATCGAGGTTACGGGCGCGCCGCACGATTGCCTTGAGCTGCAATATGACGGCGGCAAGTTGTTCCTGCCCGTCGAGAACATCGAGCTGCTGTCGCGCTACGGCGCGGACGACGAGGGCGCGGTACTCGACCGGTTGGGCGGCGCGGGCTGGCAGACGCGTAAGGCCAAGCTCAAGAACCGCATCCGCGACATGGCAGAGCAGCTGATCAAGGTCGCGGCGGCGCGGCAGTTGCGCGACGGGCCGGTGATCGACGCGCCGCATGGCGTCTATGAAGAATTCTGTGCGCGTTTCCCCTATGGCGAGACCGAGGACCAGGAAAAGGCGATCGCCGACGTGATGGAGGACCTCGCGCGCGGGCGGCCGATGGATCGGCTGATCTGCGGCGACGTCGGCTTCGGCAAGACGGAGGTGGCGCTGCGCGCGGCGTTCGTGGTTGCGATGACGGGGCGGCAGGTCGCGGTCGTGGTGCCGACGACGCTGCTTGCGCGCCAGCACTACAAGAACTTTACGACGCGCTTTGCGGGTTTTCCGGTCAAAGTGCGCCAGCTGTCGCGCATGGTGACCGCGAAAGAGGCGGCGGAAACGCGCGCCGCGATCGCCTCGGGCCAAGTCGACATCGTTGTCGGCACGCATGCGTTGCTCGCGAAGTCGATCGAGTTTCGCGACCTGGGCATGATCGTCGTCGACGAGGAGCAGCATTTCGGCGTCGCGCATAAGGAGCGGCTGAAGCAGCTGCGCGCGGAAGTGCACGTGCTGACGCTGACCGCGACGCCGATCCCGCGCACGCTGCAGCTGGCGCTTTCGGGCGTCAAAGAAATGTCGATCATCGCGACGCCGCCGATTGACCGGCTGGCCGTGCGCACGTCGGTCACGCCGTTCGATCCGGTGACGATCCGCGAGGCCTTGTTGCGCGAGCATTATCGCGGCGGGCAGAGTTTTTATGTCTGTCCCCGTATTGCCGATCTGCCCGAGGCCGAGGAATTCCTGAAGGCCTCTGTGCCGGAGGTGAAGGTCGGCATCGCGCACGGGCAGATGGCGCCGACGCGGCTTGAGGACATCATGTCCGCGTTCTACGACGGCAAGTTCGACGTGCTGCTGTCGACGCCGATCGTGGAAAGCGGGCTCGACATCCCAACCGCGAACACGCTGATCGTGCAGCGCGCGAACATTTTTGGCCTGGCGCAGCTCTATCAGCTGCGCGGGCGCATCGGGCGGTCGAAGGCGCGCGCCTATGCCTATTTCACCGGGCCCGCCGACCGTACGCTGACCGACACGGCCGACCGGCGGCTGAAGGTGCTGCAGGCGCTCGACA
>JAEUML010000371.1 GCA_016792785.1 Alphaproteobacteria bacterium | reverse complement strand
CACAAGCCAGCAATCGAATCAGTTGCGCTTGGTGGGTGACAGAGTGGTGGATTTCCGGCGTTCGACGGAGGAATCCGGGGCGGGGCACCCGTGGATGGCGGCCGCCGCCACGATGGGATTCGCGCTCACCGCCGCGTTCCTGGCGATCGCCTGCATTGCCTATTCGAACGCCCGCGATCCGGCCACGACATTTGCCTGGTTCAAAACGACACCGCCGCCGGTCGAGCCCGTTGCGGTCGTCGAGGAGGCCGCGCCGCCGGAGCCGGAGATCCGGCAGGTCGAGGTCGAACGCGGGGACACGCTGACCGAGATTCTGGTCGATGCGGGCGTCGAGGCCAGCGAAGCGCGGGCTGCGGTCGGCGCACTTGGCGACGTGTTCGATCCGTCGGACCTGCGCGCAGGGCAGACGGTGACGTTGACCTTCGCGCCGGCATCAACGCAGCTCATGTCGGTTGCCTTCAAGCCCAGCGTCGAGCGCGACGTGGCGGTCGTGCGCGGCGCGGACGGCGCGTTCGCCGCGGAAGAAAACGTCAAGCAGTTGACGGCACGCGACACGCGCGCGGGCGGCGTGATCGACGGAAGCCTCTATCTCTCGGCGAAGGCCAAGGGCGTGCCCGAGGCGGTGATCGTCGATCTGATCCGCATTTTCTCCCACGACGTCGACTTTCAGCGCGAGGTTCGTTCGGGCGACAGGTTCGACATTCTGTACACGAACTATGTCGACGAGACCGGCGAGGCGATCAAAGGCGGGGCGATCGCGTTTGCGGAGCTGACGCTTCGCGGGGAGAAGAAGCCGCTCTACCGCTTCACGACGAGCGACGATCAGACGACGGACTATTTCACGCCCAAGGGCTGGTCGGGCAAGCGCCTGCTCATGCGCACGCCGGTCGACGGGGCGCGGCTGACCTCGGGGTTCGGCGCCAGGCGCCATCCGATCCTCGGCTACACGAAGATGCACAAGGGCGTCGACTTCGGCGCGCCGACGGGCACGCCCGTGATGGCGGCGGGCCACGGCGTCATCGAGAAGGCCGAATGGTACGGCGGCTATGGGCGGTATGTGCGGGTCCGCCACGCCAATTCCTATTCGACCGCCTATGCGCATTTGAGCCGCTTTGCGCGCGGAATCAGGCCGGGGGTTCGCGTGCGTCAGGGGCAGCTCGTGGGCTATGTGGGTTCCACGGGACGCTCGACCGGGCCGCACCTGCACTACGAGGTCATGGTCCGGGCCAAGCAGATCAACCCGATGGGCGTGAAGCTGCCGACGGGCCGCAACCTCACCGGGCGCGACATGGCGGCGTTCCAGGCGGAGATCGCGCGCGTGCAACAGGTGCTGGCGCAGATCCCGGCTGAGCCTTCGCTCGTCGCGCAGGGCGGGCCGCTGCAGGCGAGCGAGCCTTCCGCGCCTTGAGCGGGCCCACGCGGGCGGGTTAGCCTCGGCCCCCATGATCCTCTTCTTCACCGCCGCGCTCCTGTGGCAGTTCCAGACCGCGAGCGACCCGTTGGGTCAGCCGGTCTATGTCGCCTCGATCGCGCCCGACGCGGCGCGGCCGTTCGTGCATCTCAAGTACTCCTGCGGCGGCATCGTCGGCGTCGAACTGCAGTTCAATCTCGGCGAGATGCAGTATGCAGGGGCGGCGTTCTCGCGCGCGGCGCCCGAATTCGAGGACGTGCGCTTCACGTTCGCCGAGGGCAAGTACGACACGGCGGCGAAGCGGGCGCCGATCACGGACGGCATTGCGACCTACGAGATCAAGGGCTCGGAGGCCGCGTTCGTCGCGGGCTTGTTCAAGGACAGCGAGAGCGTGTCGGTCAGCCGGGGCAGCGCCGACTTCACGTTTCCGCTTGCCGGCGCACGGTTTGCGATCGACGAGGTCATGAGCGCCTGTCCGTTCAAGTACACGGATCAGTGAAGCGTCGCCCCCTTTCGTTTTTGGTTGATCAAGAGGCCGCCTTCGTCGGCTGAGACTTTCACCGTGTCCCCGTCTTTGATCTTGCCTTCGAGGATTTGCTCGGCGAGCGGGTCTTGGAGGTGGCGTTGGATCGCGCGCTTCAACGGCCTTGCGCCATAGACGGGATCGTAGCCCGCGTTCGCGAGCCATTCCTTCGCGGGCTTGTCGAGCGCGATTGCGATCTTGCGGTCGCTCAAGAGTTTGATCAGGCGCGCGACCTGGATATCGACGATCTTGTCCATCTGGTCGCGGCCGAGGCGGCGGAACAGGATGATTTCGTCGAGGCGGTTCAGGAATTCGGGACGGAATTTTCCGCGCACGATCTCCATGACGCCTTCGCGCACGATCGAGGTGTCCTCACCTTCGGCTTGGGCTGCGAGCAAATCGCCGCCGAGGTTCGAGGTCAGGATGATGACCGTGTTTTTGAAGTCGACGGTGCGCCCCTGCCCGTCCGTCAGGCGCCCGTCGTCGAGAACCTGTAGCAGCACGTTGAATACGTCATTGTGCGCCTTTTCGATTTCGTCGAACAGGATCACTTGATAGGGGCGCCGGCGCACGGCTTCGGTCAGCGCGCCGCCTTCCTCATAGCCGACGTAGCCCGGCGGCGCGCCGATCAGGCGGGCGACCGAGTGCTTCTCCATGTATTCCGACATGTCGATGCGCACCATCGCGGTGTCGTCGTCGAACAGGAACGAGGCGAGCGCCTTCGTCAGTTCGGTCTTGCCGACGCCGGTCGGGCCTAGAAATAGGAACGAGCCGATCGGGCGGTTCGGGTCTTGCAGGCCGGCGCGCGCGCGGCGCACCGCGGCAGCGACCGCGTGGACGGCTTCCTCTTGGCCGACGACGCGCCCGCCAATCGTCTTTTCCATGCCGAGCAGTTTTTCGCGCTCACCCGCCAGCATCTTGTCGACGGGAATGCCGGTCCAGCGCGAGACGACCTGGGCGATGTGTTCTTCCGTCACCGCTTCGGTGACGAGCTGCGTCGCCTGTTGCTCTTCGATCTTCTTCAGATCCTTCTCGAGGCCCGGGATGACGCCGTAGGCGATTTCGCCCGCCTTCGCGAGGTCGCCTTTGCGCTGCGCAAGTTCGAGGTCGTGGCGCGCCTTGTCGAGCTTTTCCTTGATCGCTTGGGCCTGGCCGAGCTTCGCCTTTTCCTGTTTCCAGCGTTGCGTGAGGCTTGAGGATTTCTCCTCGAGGTCGGCGATTTCCTTTTCGAGTTTGACGAGGCGCTCTTTCGAGGCCTTGTCGGTTTCCTTTTTCAATGCCTCGCGCTCGATCTTCAGCTGCATCGCGCGGCGGTCGAGTTCGTCGAGTTCCTCGGGTTTCGAATCCACTTGCATGCGCAGGCGGCTCGCCGATTCATCGACGAGGTCGATCGCCTTGTCGGGCAGGAAGCGGTCGGTGATGTAGCGGTTCGAGAGCTGCGCTGCGGCCACGATCGCGCTGTCGGTGATGCGCACGCCGTGGTGCAGTTCGTATTTCTCTTTCAGGCCACGCAGGATCGAGATCGTGTCTTCAACCGTCGGTTCGCTGACGAAGACGGGTTGGAAGCGGCGGGCGAGCGCCGCGTCCTTTTCCACGTGCTTGCGATATTCGTCGAGCGTCGTTGCGCCCACGCAGTGGAGTTCGCCGCGGGCGAGCGCGGGTTTCAGCAGGTTCGAGGCATCCATCGCGCCTTCGGCCTTGCCGGCGCCGACGAGCGTGTGCATTTCGTCGATGAAGAGGATGATCGAGCCCGCGGCCGCGGTCATTTCGGTCAGGACCGACTTCAGCCGCTCTTCGAATTCGCCGCGGTATTTTGCGCCGGCGATCAATGCGCCCATGTCGAGCGACATGAGCTTTTTCTCTTTGAGCGATTCCGGCACGTCGCCGTTGACGATGCGCAACGCCAGGCCCTCGACGATCGCGGTCTTGCCGACGCCTGGTTCGCCGATCAGCACTGGGTTGTTCTTTGTGCGGCGCGAGAGGACCTGAATCGCGCGGCGGATTTCTTCGTCGCGCCCGATCACGGGGTCGAGTTTTCCCGCGCGCGCGGCTTCGGTCAGGTCGCGGGCATATTTCTTCAACGCCTCGTAGCCTTGTTCGGCGGAGGCGGTGTCGGCGGTGCGGCCCTTGCGCAGGTCGTTGATCGCCTCGTTCAGTTTTTGCGGCGTGACGCCTGCGTCTTTCAGTATCTTTGCACTGTCGGGCGCGGTGCCGATGCTCAGCGCCAGCAGGATGCGTTCGACGGTGACGAACGTGTCGCCGGCTTTTTTCGCGACCTGTTCGGCCTCGTCGAGCACGCGCGCCGTTTCGGGGGCCATGTAGAGTTGGCCAGCGCCTGCACCTTCGACGCTGGGCAATTTCTTCAGCGCGGCTTCGGTCGCCTGCAACGCGCGGCCCGGATCGCCGCCCGCGCGTTTGATCAGGCCGGCGGCCAGGCCTTCCTCGTCGTCGAGCAGAACTTTCAGAAGGTGTTCGGGCGTCAGGCGCTGATGGCCGGCGCGTTGGGCAAGCCCTTGCGCGTTTTGCAGGAAGGCTCTGGCGCGTTCGGTGAATTTTTCGAGGTCCATCCGGGTCATCTCTCTCATCGTCATGGCCAGGCTTGAACCGGCCACCCAGGAAGCGCGCGTGAGCGCGTCCGAAAGACCGTGCGCTCCGCGACGAATCGCGGCCCCCGCTCGAGTCTCTCGCGCGCACGGGCGTGCGCGCACTGGGTGGCCGGGTCAAGCCCGGCCATGACGGAAAACTGTGTGTCTTCATGCCCATGTGGGGTGTGATTTTTCGGCCGCAAGGGGGCGGCGTGCGGCGGAAAGGTCGGGCTGCTGAGAGTGAGATGCAGGAATCCGTTAGATGCGTTTGCGCGGCGGCGTTCCGCGGGTTTTGCCGTTTAGAATGCGTTTGGAATCCGTTTCCCATGCGTTTAGCCCTGCCCGTGCTGCAGGACGGCGAGCGCGACCGGGTCGTCGAGATAGCGCGCAAACGCGGTGAGCAGCGCTTCGGCCTTGTAGCCGCGGAACGCCGGTGCGTTCGCCGGGAAGATCACCTGTGGCCTAACGTCGAAGTGCGCGAGGCGTTGGGCGAGACCGCGCGGCGTGAGGCGGTTGCCCCGGTCGCACGCGACCCACGGGCTGTCGGGATCGCGCGTCAGTTCCTCGACCAGAGCCGTGCTCGACACCGGCTGCTCGTCGACGCCAACGAGGCGGCGAATGTCGCGCAGCAGCGCGCGCGGCGATGTCGGCGGTTCAAGATGCTCGGGCGAGGCGAATTGGCTTGCCGCGGCGCGCATCGCCGCTTCCGCCTCGGTTCCCATCGCTT
Organism: Alphaproteobacteria bacterium; assembly: GCA_016792785.1. GTDB lineage: Bacteria > Pseudomonadota > Alphaproteobacteria > Micropepsales > Micropepsaceae > SZUA-430. The sequence continues at coordinate 1,477 of JAEUML010000371.1, read as the reverse complement.
GGGCGAAGGCGAAGAGCGGCGCCCAGGTCTCGCGCGCGGCGGAAGACAGGAACGTGGGCAGCGGCGCCGCCGGCGCGAGCTGCTTGTTCGCGAGGCGGTCGGTGAACGCTTGGAATTCCGCCCGCAAGGCCCGCGCCTCGTGCGGCGGATCAGTGATTGCGGCGCGCTCGGCATCGTCGCGCAACAGTGCCGGCGTCAGCGGCACGACGATCGCGTGCGCGAGGATGTCGTCGGGCGGCGTGCGGCAGGTCGCGAGTGCAAGCGGCGCGGCGCAGGCGCGAAACGGCGACTGCTTTCCGCCCGCCCGCGGCCTCAAGAACATGGCGTCGCGGCGCGCGCCCGCGGCGATCAGCGCGCGCAGGTCGCGCCGTGCAAGGATCGCGTTCGCCGCGTCGTCGAAGAGCAGCGTCGCGCGCTCATGCGCGAGCAGATCGAGCACGCCAAACGACGTCGCGCGCGCGATGAGGCGCGGGTTGGGCGTGAGCCAACCAAGCACGCGCAGCGTCCGCGCATGATCGGCGCGGGCATCACGTCCGTGCAGGATCAGGCGCGGGGACACTTCGAAATTGTGATGCGCGTGGGTGTGCAAACACCAGAAGATCAGCGTGTCGATCGCGGCCGGCGCTGCTGCGAGGTGGCGCGCAATGAGCGCGCGGGCGCGAAGGACGAGGGCCCAGGGTTCGGGCGGCGTTTCAGCGGCGCTTGCGTGGCGCTCGCCCGGTTGGCGGAAGGAAGCCGGGCCGGCACCGTGGCACGGCACGGGACGAGGCAAATGGGTGTGTGTCGTCATGCGACGAAATAGAACAAAATGTGAACTTTGTCAAGATCGCACCATGATTTGGGTTCAGCTTTCGTCGGTGCGCAGAGGGGGATCGACATGAACAGAATTGCGGCGGCTGCCGTGGGCTTTGTCGCCGGCGTTTTCGCCACATCGGCGGCCATGGTGTGGGCGCCGCGGATGCCGTGGCAGGAGGAGGCCGTTGCACCGGAGGCGTTGGATCTTCGGGAACCGAAAGAGCCTGCGCTTTTGAATGCCGATCCGCTCGGCGAACTCGACGTCGTGCCGCGCATCGCGATGATGCGCTGGCTCGCGGCGCATCCGCAGTACGAGTTCGTGACGCGCGACTATTGTGGTTGCCTCGACTTGCCGGAGCCGGTGTGCCCGGAGCCCGGGTACGTGAGCACGCGCGGCGATTATCCGTACACGGAGAGTCGCGACTACAACCGCGACGGCCACAAGGACATCGCGATCATGGTGGGGCTGAAGGGCAAAGAGGGGCCGCAGGAGCTGCTGATCTTCAACGGCCCGTTCGGCGATGCGGTGCCCGAGCCAGTGTTCCGCCGAGAGGGGTGGCGCTCGAACGACCGCGTGAACGAGGGGTTCGTCGGACCAAACGAGTCGGATGACGGGTATGAGATTCAGGCGAAGGGGAAGACGTATGAGTTGGTGTACATGGGCAACCCGCTGTGAGGTTGC
>JAEUML010000313.1 GCA_016792785.1 Alphaproteobacteria bacterium | reverse complement strand
GCCTTTGCGGTCGGCGCGGCCGGCTCTCCCTGAGACCTGATGCAAGAGTTGGAACGTGCGTTCGCGGGCGCGCGGGTCGGCGCCTTCCAATCCGAGATCGCCGTCGACGACGCCGACGAGCGTCAGCATCGGGAAGTTGTGGCCCTTGGCCACGATCTGCGTGCCGATGAGAATGTCGACTTCGTGGTTGGCGATCGCTTCGATGGCGAGCTGCACTTGGCGCGGGCCGCCCATCGTGTCGGACGAGGCGATGTTCGTGCGCGCGTTCGGGAATTTTTGCGCCACCTCTTCGGCGACGCGTTCGACGCCGGGGCCGCAGGCGATGAAGGCGCCCGCGGTTTTGCATTCGGGGCAGGCGGGCGGCACGTTGCGGTCGTAGCCGCAATGATGGCAGACGAGCTTGCGCTTGTAGCGGTGCTCGACGAGCCACGACGTGCAGCGCGGGCAACCCATCTTGTGGCCGCAGGCCTTGCACAGCGTGAGCGGCGCGAAGCCGCGGCGGTTGAGGAACAGCATTGCCTGTTCGCCTTGCGCCAGCGTGTCTTCGACCGCGCGCGTCAGCGTCGGCGAGAGGAATTCGCCTTTCGGCGTTTCTTCGCGGCGCATGTCGATGAGGGCCGCTTGCGGCAGCGTGGCTTTGCCGTGGCGTTCGGGCAGACGCAAATGGGCGTAGCGGCCGCTTTCCGCGTTGACCCAGGTTTCGAGCGAGGGCGTCGCGGAGGCGAGCGCGATCGGGCAGTTTTCCATCCGTGCACGGACGACCGCCATGTCGCGCGCGTGATAGATGAGGCCTTCCTCCTGCTTGAACGCGGTGTCGTGTTCCTCGTCGACGACGATGAGGCCCAATTCCCTGAACGGGAGGAACAGCGCCGAGCGCGCGCCGACGACGACGCGGGCGTCGCCCAGCATCACGGCGCGCCAGTTGCGGCGGCGCTGCGCCTGCGTGAGGTCGGAGTGCCATTCGGTCGGCTTCACGCCGAAGCGTTTCGCGAAGCGGTCGAGGAATTGGACGGTGAGCGCGATTTCGGGGAGCAGGATCAGCGCCTGCCGTTGCGCTTTCACCGCGGCGGCGACGGCTTCGAAATAGGTTTCGGTTTTGCCGGAGCCCGTGACGCCGTCGAGCAGCATCGCCTCGAAGCGGTGCGCGTTCACCGCCTTGATCATGTGGGCGGCGGCTTTCGCCTGCGCGGTCGAGAGCATGGGACCTGCGAACGCCGGATCGGGCGCAGGGCCGGCGCGATAGGGCGGCAGCGTCACCTCTTCGAGCGCGCGGAGTTTGACGAGACCGGTCACCACGGCGCTGGTCACGCCTGCGGCTTCGCTAAGTTCGGACAAGCGGCGCGCGAGGCCGTCGCTGGCCACGGCGAGCACGCGGGTGCGCGCGTCGGTCAGCTTTTCCGGTTTGTGCGCGCCCAAGCGGAGCGCTTTGCGGTCCTTCTCCGGTTCGAGCGCGTCGGGGGCGCGGAGCAGCAGGCCGATCACGTCGCCCACCGGCGCCACGACATAGTTCGCGACCCAGGTTGCGAACTGCAGCAGTTCTTCCTTCAGCGGCGGTACGTCGAAGCGGCGGGCGATTTGTTTGAGGCGCGCGCGGTCGAAACCGCCCTCGCCTTTTCCCCACACGATGCCCAGCGTCGCGTCGCCGCCGCGGCCGAGCGGCACTTCCACAATATCGCCGCGCGCGAGGCGCACGCCGTCCGGCACGCGGTAGTCGAGCGCGCCTTTCAACGGCCGCGGCACGACGACGCCGACGACGTCGCCTTCCACAGGCCTTGCACCACTTTCCGCTTCGGCTTCGAGCGCCATGCGCTATGGTCCGCCCGATTGTGGCGAGAAGGTCAAGGGACGCATGAAATTCTTCATCGATTCGGCCGATGTGGGCGAGATCAAAACCTGGGCGGCGACGGGGCTGATCGACGGGGTGACGACGAATCCCTCGCTGATCGCGAAGTCGGGGCGAAAGTTCACGGACGCGATTGCGGAAATCTGCGACCTGGTCGACGGGCCGGTGAGCGCGGAAGTCACTGCGACCGACGTCGAAGGGATGATCGCGGAGGGCCGCGCGCTCGCCAAGATCGCGGAGAACGTGGCGGTGAAGGTGCCGCTGACGTGGGCGGGCTTGCGCGCGTGCAAGACGCTGACCGAAGAGGACACGATGGTGAACGTGACCTTGTGCTTCTCGGCAAACCAGGCGCTGCTCGCGGCGAAGGCGGGGGCGACGTTCATCTCACCGTTCATCGGGCGGCTCGACGATGTGGGCGAGGACGGGATGGCGCTGATCCGCGACATCCGCGCGATCTATGACAATTACATGGGGCTTGAGACGGAGATCTTGGCGGCCTCGATCCGCCATCCGATGCATGTGACGGAGGCGGCGAAAGCGGGCGCGGACGTGGCGACGCTGCCGCCGAACGTGTTCAAGCAGTTGATCGAGCATCCGCTGACGGAGAAGGGGCTGGCTGCGTTTTTGGCCGATTGGGCGAAGACGGGGCAAACGGTGCCGCGGAAGTAGGAAGGGATTCACGCCAAGACGCCAAGACGCGAAGAAGAGAGAAGGAAATTTGAGCCACCAAGGGCACCAAGAACACCAAGACGCTCTGCGCACCGCGGTGACGTTGGTTCGGCGCGAAGCGCCAGCACTGCGCGCTGCGCGCGCGGGGGCTCATCCTGTTGGACTGAGCATCTTGGTGTTCTTGGTGCCCTTGGTGGTTCAATTCCTTTCTTCTTTGCGTCTTCGCGTCTTGGCGTGAAACGTCTTCATGGACGGCGCGCAGGCGTTTCAGGCTTGGCGGGAGCAGATGGTGCATGTGCGCCGGCTGTCGCCGAAGACCGTCGAGGCGTATACGCATGACGTCGGCGGTTTTTTGGGCTTCCTCGCGCAGCATCGCGGGGAGACGGTCGATCTTGCGGCGCTGAAAGACGTGTCGGCGGGCGATGTGCGCGGGTGGCTGGCCACGCGGCGCGAGGACGGCTTGGGGCCGCGCGGTGTGGCGCGGGCGGTGTCGGCGCTGCGCACGTTTTTCATGTTTTTGCAGAAGCAAGGCTTGGTCGAGAACATCGCGGTCCGGCGCGTGCGGCCGCCGAAGCTGCCGCCCGGCGTGCCGAAGCCCGTGTCCGTGGACGGTGCGCAGATGCTGATCGACGAGGCGGAGCTCTTGGGTGCCGAGCCTTGGATCGCGGCGCGCAACGTTGCTGTGCTGACGCTGCTCTACGGCGCGGGTTTGCGCATTTCGGAGGCGCTGGGGTTGAACCGCGGCGCGCTGCCGTTGCCCGAGGCGATCGTCATCACGGGCAAGGGCAACAAGCAGCGCGTCGT
>JAEUML010000301.1 GCA_016792785.1 Alphaproteobacteria bacterium | reverse complement strand
CGCGCCAGCGCCGCCGCCTAAAGGGGAATTCGGGGACATGTCGCAACGCGACGCCACCTCTCGCGACAACGCGCTCGCCATGGCCGGCATCGCAGGCCTCCTGCGCTGGCTCGGCCTCGTCCCGTGGGCGGTATTGGCGCTTATGACGGCGTTTCAGGCCTACGATCCCGGCCGAATACTGGAGGGATTACGAAACAGCGTCTTCGACTCTTATCAGCGCGCCTATCCGCGCGCCTATCAAGACACGGCTACGCGCTACATCGACATTGACGAAGAGAGTCTGAAGCGCATCGGTCAATGGCCGTGGCCCCGCACGACCATGGCGCGCCTTACGCAGCGCCTTCGAGATGCAGGCACCGCCGTCATCGCGTTCGATATGGTCTTCCCTGAGCCCGACCGCACGTCGCCCGACCTTCTGTCACGAGCGTTGCCGCCAAGCCCCGAATGGGAGGCAACACGCGCGCAACTTGCCGGGCTACCAAACAACGATGAAGCCTTCGCGGCGACATTGGGTCAGACCCCAGCGGTGCTCGGCTTCATCATGGGCGACCGCGATACAGGCCGACTACCCGCACAAAAAGCCGGCATGGCCGTGGTCGGCGATGGAAATCCCGCAAAGTCCGTCCCGCAGTACGGCGGCGCGACCGTCTCGCTTGATGTCTTGCAGAAGGCAGCGCCCGGTTCGGGATCGTTCAATACCGTGTTCGACGCGGATGGCATCGTTCGCCGCGTACCGCTGTTCGTCGCTTATAAGGAAAAGATCTATCCGGGCCTTGCGCTGGAGGCGTTAAGAATTGCGCAAACCGACGAGAACGGAAAGGCACCGTCCTATCTCATAAAGACGGCAGGCGCCTCGGACGAGTACGCAGCCGGCATTGATCCGGACCGGATCGTCGGCGTGAAAGTGGGTGAAGTCGAAGTTCCGTCGACCAAGGACGGACAGATGTGGGTCCACTACACAGACGGTAAAGCAAAGCGCAGCATTCCCGCGTGGAAGGTCCTCGATCCGTCCACCGACCTATCAGAGTTGCAGGGCGCGGCCGTTTTCATCGGCACGAGTGCCGACGGTTTGCTTGATCTTCGCTCGACCCCTGTGAAGCTCAATCAACCAGGCGTCGAAGTGCACATCGAAGCGTTCGAGCAAATGCTTCTGCGGCATTTCCTTGAGCGACCGGACTGGTCACCCGCAGTAGAGCTTGGTTTTGCAACGCTCATGGGCCTCTTCGTGCTCATCGCGATTGCGCGCGTGCCTGTCTACTGGATCGCCGGCGTTGCGCTGGGGGCAGCGATTGTGGCGGCCGGAACGTCGTGGTGGGCGTTCACCGAACATCGCTGGCTGCTCGATCCGGTTGCAACCTCCATTAACATCGCGCTCGTTTTCGCCGCGGCGAGCCTCGTCAAATTCATGCGCACAGAGGCCGAGCGCCGCACCGTGCGTTCGGCGTTTGCGCAGTATTTGCCGCCCGACGTCGTCGAGAGCATCGCCAACGACCCCTCGCAGCTGAAGCTCGGCGGCGACACGCGCGAGCTGACGATCATGTTCTGCGACATTCGCGGTTTCACGCCGATCGCCGAGAGCTTCCGCTCTGACCCGCAAGGCCTGACGAAACTTATCAACCGCGCGCTCACCCCCCTCTCGCGCGAGGTGCTGAACCACCGCGGCACGATCGACAAATATATCGGCGACTGCGTGATGGCGTTCTGGAATGCGCCGATCGACGATGCGGAGCACGCGACGCACGCCTGCGACTGCGCGCTCGGCATGTTGGACGCGCTCGTCGCGCTGAACCAGGAATTGACCGCCGAAGGCTTCTATCAGTCGCACAAGGTCAATCAGATCGCCGTCTCGATCGGCCTAAACACGGGCGTCTGCGTCGTCGGCAACATGGGCTCCGACCTGCGCTTCGACTACTCGGCGCTGGGCGACGCTGTGAACGTCTCGGCGCGCATCCAATCCTTCGCCGGCAACTACGGCTTCCCGATCGCCATCGGCGAAGACACCGAGACGATCGTGTCCGAGAAGTTCGCCTTCCTCGAACTCGACTACATCGCCGTCAAAGGCCGCGCGACGCCGACCCATATCTACGCGCTGATGGGCCACGCCCATGTGCGCGAGACGAAGACGTTCCAGGTGTTGAACGACGCGCTGCAAACGCTGTTCACCGCCTTCCGCGCGCAGAACTGGGCTGCCGCGAAAGAGGCGATCGCCAAAGGCCGCACAATCCCCGGCGCGCCGGCCGAGATTTTCGAGCTCTACGAAGATCGCATCGCGCATTACGAGCTCGAGCCGCCGCCCGCGAACTGGGACGGCGCCTGGGCAGCGAAAGAAAAATGAGTTCGTTCGCCGCATGACTGATCCGATCCCGCTGTTCTCAGCCGACTACTTCGAAGCCCGCGAAAAATTTCTGTCTGCTGCCGCAGCACGCGGCTGCGCGACCACCTCTCACCTGAACCCCTATGCCAAGGGCCCCGCCGGCGAAGCGCTGTTCACCGACGTCGCGGTCATAGGGCCGGACGACGCGGCAGCGGCGCTGCTGATGATCTCAGGGACCCACGGCGTTGAAGGCTACGCGGGCTCCGGCGCGCAAATCGGTTGGCTCAGAAGCGAGCGCAGCGATACCTGGCCCCGCGACGTGAAGATCGTAGTGATCCACGCGCTGAACCCCTACGGCTTTGCCTGGAACCGCCGCGTCACCGAAGACAATGTCGATCTGAACCGCAACTTCGTCGATCACGGCAGCGGCGACTATCCGGACAATCCGGGTTACGAGGAACTGAAACACGCGATCGCGCCCGCGGACCTGAAGCCCGAAACCTTGAAGGCTGCTGACGACACGCTCCGCGCTTACAGCAAAAAGCACGGCGCCTTCGCCCTGCAGGAAGCGATCAGCAAGGGCCAGTATGCGCACCCCGGCGGCATGTATTTCGGCGGCGCGCGCGAGCAATGGTCGGCAGGCCTGTTCCGTTTCATCGTGCGCCGCGAGCTGTCGCGCGCGGGCCGCGTCGGCGTCGTCGATTTCCACACCGGCCTTGGGCCCTATGGCTATGGCGAACTGATCAGCGAAGATGCGGCCGACGCCCCGGCCTACCTCCGCGCGCGCGCCTGGTGGGGCGACACGGTCCGCTCGACCCAGGCGGGGGACTCCGTCTCCGCCCAAGTCCTTGGCAGCGTCGATTCCAGCGTGCCCGGCCTTCTGCCCCGCGCTCAAGTCACGATGGCGGCGTTGGAATACGGCACTTACTCGACGCGCGAAATTTTCCAGGCGCTGCGTGCGGACAACTGGCTCCATGCGATGGGCAACCCGTTGGGACCTGAGGCCAAGGCGATCAAGACCGACATCCGCTGCGCCTTCTATCCCGACAAGGACGACTGGAAAGAAATGGTCTGGCAGCGCGCCGAAGCCGTGCTGACCCAGGCGGTCCAGGGCCTAACGAGGCCGTGAGCCCCCTTGCGCCCAAAGGGGTCGATGCCCCACATTAGACGCCGACCCATTTCGAAAGGTGATCCCATGAAGAGCTGGCGCAAACCGAAGGTCCGCGAAATCTCGGCCGCGATGGAAATCAACTGCTACTGCTCGGCCGAATA
>JAEUML010000266.1 GCA_016792785.1 Alphaproteobacteria bacterium | reverse complement strand
AAACCGGCCGCTTGAGAAAAGAAAGGAAGAAAGAGGCTTTGGAATGAAGACATCTCGCACCGGCGCTTGGCGCTAACGTGCGAGCAAGAGCTGTCCCTGCCGGGACGGTGGCGTCAGGGTGAGGTCGCAATTGGGGTTGCTTCGGTCAGCGAAAGTTGACCGCCACAGCGTCTCTGACATTGATCCGCCCCTCGTCAACCGAACGCCATGATGTGACGGATGAGGCTCCGATCACGAAGAGAACCATGGACCCGGCCGCGACAACGCTCAGGATGGAGTTGACACGTCAGCTGCGATTAGAGAACCCCAGCTTCTCGAACCCACGCTCGCTCCGCGGGGAACATCGATCATGTCCCCGTATTTCACTACGGCACTACCCACAAACCAACCAAACTCACGAAGTCCTCTGAGCCGATCTTCGAAGTTCGCGCAGATTTCTAGTGCGCTGCACTTCCGTCAAGCCGGGTGCCTTGCCGCTATCCCAGAGTTGTATCAGCGCGGCATCAGAGAGGTGCTGCTCAACATAAGGAATTCCGAAGTTGCACACGGCGCCGACGACGTCCGCTTCAATTCGGCCAAAATCTGACCCTGATGAAATAGTCCACCACATATCCTGCAGTTGCGGCATGATGGTACCAATCCTCACCCTAAGGTGACCATCGATGGATTTTGCCTCATCGATGCTAAGCATCTCCGGGTCCAGCAACGCGCCGCACACCACGGCCAGGTTCACCGTGAAGGTTACTGTCTCGCTCGTGCTAGTTTGGCTTCGTTGGAACTCGATGATTGCTGCATTCCCATGCTGAGTTTTCTTCAACATCAATCGGCGACGCTCATACCCGATCGACTCGGACCGGCCGGCAATCGTGCGGACAATCCTATCAAGGAACTCGTCAAGTACTCTACGTGGCATTAGGGGCCGCCCCTTGCTAAGGTCACGGTACAACGATCTCGACGCAGAGCGCAGAGGGAAGTGGCGACAGATAGACGCTCCGCCTACCTCCGCCGCTCAGGCCGCCCCGACGCCTTGGCCTTCAACCGCATCACGAAGCCGATGACCTGCGCCACCGCCGTGTAGTGCTCGGCCTTGATGGTCTCGTCCACGTCGACGGAGGCGTAGAGCGCGCGGGCGAGCGGCGGGTTCTCGACGATGGGAACGTTGTGTTCCTTGCCGATTTCGCGAATTTTCAACGCAATGTGGTCGACGCCCTTCGCTAGAACGATGGGCGCGCTCATCTTGCCCTGCTCGTACCCGAGCGCGACCGCATAGTGGGTCGGGTTCGTGATGATGACGGCGGCCTTGGGCACGTTCGCCATCATGCGCTTGCGCGAACGTTCCGAACGGATCTGTTTGAGGCGCGCCTTGAGGATCGGGTCGCCTTCGCTTTGTTTGAACTCGTCGCGCACCTCTTGACGTGACATCCGAAGGCGGCGCATGCGCTCAAAATACTGCCAGCCGAAATCGGCGAGCGCGATGACGGCGAGCACCGCGAGCGCCGCGATCAGGATCTGAACGGTCAGGTTCAGCATCAGCGGCAGAAGCGCCGCAACCGGCATCGTGATGAGCGTGACCAGCTGCTCGCGCGCCGGCCACAACACGGCCCACACCGCCGCCGCCGCAAGGCCGGTCTTCAACAGGCCCTTGGCGAAGTTCATCAGCGCCATGCGCCCGAACAATTTGTCGAGCCCCTTGATCGGGCTCAGCCGCGCGAAATCCGGCTTGAGCTTTTCGAGCGAGAAGACGAGCTTGTGCTGCACCAAGTGCGAGCCGACGCCGACCACGAACAGCAACCCGAACGGCACGGCGAGGATAGTGAGCAGCTGATAGCCGAGCCCCTCCATCAACCCGCCCGCGGTGGTCTGGTCGAGCCGCAGCGTGTGCGGTTGCGCCAGAAACCCGGTCATCATCTGCCGCAAGCTGGTCGCCGTCGCCGAGCCCCAAAACGCGATGAAGCCGGTCGCCGCCGCGAGCACCAGCCACGCCGCAATGTCGGCCGATTGCGCAACGTCGCCCTTCTCTTCGGCGTCCTGCAGCCGCTTTTGGGTAGGTTGTTCGGTTTTCTGTGAGTCGTCGCGATCGTCGGACATGGGGCGCGCGGCGCCTCAGTGCGGAACGAAGAGCTGGGCTTGGGTCTGGAACGCCTCCAAGAACCACAGCATCATCGTCGACAGCGACAAACCCAAGATCACGAAGCCCGCCAGAATGTTCAGCGGCATCGCGATGAAGAACACCTGAAGCTGCGGCATCATGCGCGAGATCACGCCGGCCGCCGCATAAAGAATGATCCCGAACACGACGAACGGCGCCGACATCTGCAGCCCCGTCGTGAACAGACCGGACACGGTCTCGACGGCCAGCTTCATGAAGTCCGCGGTCGACGGCATCTTGCCCGGCGGAAACAGCGCAAACGAATGCTCGATCCCGGCGATCAGCACATGGTGCAGCTCGGTCGCGAAGATCAGCGTGACCGCGAGCAGCGACAGAAACATCGACAGCAGCGCGCTCTGCGTGCCTTGGCTCGCGTCGAACGTCTGCGAAAAGGCAAGGCCCGTCTGCGTGGCGATGACATTGCCCGCGACCTGCACCGCGCTCAGCATCATTCGCACGATGAGCCCCACCGCAAGCCCGATGATCACCTCGGTCAAAAGAAGTCCGGTGAGCAGCGCGACATTGACCGTCGACACCTGCGGATAAAGATGCCCGACGACCGGCGCCATCACGAGCGTCAGCGCCAGCGCGAAGGCAAGCCGCGCCCTGGGCGGGATCGTCGCTTCGCCGATTGCCGGCAGCACCATCACCATCGTGCCGACGCGCGAAAACGTCAGCGCAAGGATCATGATGTCGGC
>JAEUML010000257.1 GCA_016792785.1 Alphaproteobacteria bacterium | reverse complement strand
TCTCGTCTGGCTCGCGCCGGCAAGCTGGAGCCGCGCATTGCGGCTGACGTTGCTGCTCATCGCCGCAGCCGCGTTGGTATTTCTCACCGGCGTCCTCTTCGGTGTTGCGATGGGCGCAGCCGCGGCGGTGCCAGCTGCTCTCGCGGTCTACCTCGGCCTCAGGCGCGGCTGACGCGTAACGATTTGCCGCCCACGCCCAAGAAATCGCACGCCATTTCGATGACCGCCTCGATCTCGCGCGCACCGAACGGGTCGATCTTGGTCATCGCCCGGTACTCCGGCTCGAACACGAAGCTCGTCGTGACGAGCCCGATCATCGCGTAATGCAGCCGACCGGGATGGCCCGCGCGGGCGACGCCCGCTTTCTGCGCTTCGCGGATGAGCCGTGTCGACAGAGCGTAGAAGTCCCGCACGTATTCGGAAATCCACCAGCTGAGCCGCTCGTTGTTGCTGCGCCCCTCGAACGTCAACATACGGTGAAGCTGCGGCCGCGCGGCGGTTAGCTCCACAAAGTCGCGGACCAATTGACGCAACGCTCTTGCCGGCCCCAGCGCATCTGCTTCCCGCTCAAGCGCAAGCAAACCTGAGCGGACGTTGGAGCAGATCTCCGCAACAACCGCTTTCCACAACGCATCCTTCGACTTGAAGTGATAGACGATCAGCTGATGCTGCGTGCTTGCCCGTTCTGCGATCCGGCGCAACGTGGTGCCGTCGACGCCGAACGTCGCGAACTCTTCGAGCGCCGCGTCCAATATCCGCCGCCGCCCATCCGCCAGATCATGCACCTGCGCCTTCGCCGCCATGCCGCTTAGGCCCTCCCGATTCGCATTCTATTGACTTTCCATCTGGAAAGTCTACGCTTTCCAAATGGAAAGTAGCAGGGTCCAGATATGAAACGCGTCGTGATCGTCGGCGGCGGCTATGCCGGCACCGCCCTTGCCCGCACGCTCGACACGGCGGCGGAGGTCGTCCTCGTCGAAGCGCGGGAGAGATTCTTCCACAACGTCGCGGGCATTCGCGGCATCGTCGAACCGGCGCTGCTGGAGCGGATCGCGCTCCCCTACGATCGGCTCTTGAAGAAGGGCAGGGTCGTGCGCGGCCGCGCCGTGGCGCTTACGGATCGGACGATGAAACTCTCGAACGGCGACGTCATTGACGGCGACATCGTGGTCGCGGCGACGGGCTCGCGCTACGCTCGCCCATTCAAACCGCAAGCCGACTCGGTCGAAGCCCTCCTCGCCGAGAGCCGCGCCACCCACGAGCAACTGCGCCAGGCGAAATCTGTCGCAATCGTGGGCGCCGGAGCGGTTGGCACCGAACTCGCCGGCGAAATCGCAACCGGACTTCGGGACAAGAAGGTCACGCTGATCTCTGCGACGCCGACGCTGTTTCCCGGCTATCCCGAAAACCTCGGCCGCAAACTTGCAGCGCAACTCACCGCCATGGGCGTGACCCTCCGTCTCGGCACGTCCGCTCGTGCGTTGAAGCAAACCGACGCACCGTTCGCCGGCCGCCTCGACATGACCGCGGGCGATCCGATCGACGCCGATATGATCTTCCCTGTGATCGGCGCCAAGCCGGTGGCCGATCTCTTGGCGGCGGTACCGGGCGTCACACGCGACGCGCTCGGCCGCGCCAAGGTCGACGCGTGGCTCCGTCCGGCCGCAAGCTCCACGCTGTTCGCCCTTGGCGATGCCGCTGCCGCCGGCGATGCGATGACGGTGGTTGCGATTGCTCGCCAGGAACCATGGCTTGCCAAGACAATCAAAGCGCTGCTTGCCGGCAAGAAGCTGGAATCGCTGCCGCGCTACGCGCCATGGCCTGCGCCGCCGATCTTGATCCCGCTCGGCGCTAAGAAAGGCGCCAGCGTCCTGCCGGTCACGAAGAAGGGCATGGTTGTAGGCCCGTTCCTCACTGCCGCGATCAAGGGCAAGCAGCTCTTCATCCCACGCTATCGCAAGGAATTCGGCTACGCCTGAAGGACACGCACCATGCAACGCGAAGAACACTTGCTCGGCGAACTGCACGCCTATCGCTATCGCGCGGACAATCCCAAATACGCGCTCGTCGTTTCGCACGGCATCGGCGGACACGGCGGCATTTACGATGTCTTCTGCACCCACCACGCCGCGAAAGGCGTCGACATCTGGTCCTACTCTGCACCCGGTCATGGCAAATCGACGACGACGCGCCCGCGCGGTCAATGGACGATGAGCGAGTGGGCGGACGCCTCGGTCGCCTACGCCGAACACGTAAAAGCAAAGACGGGTTTGCCCGTCTTCACGATGGGCTCAAGCCTTGGCGTCGCCGCGGCATTCTCCGCGCTGCATAGCAACGCGATCACCGGCGCAATCCTGATGGGCTCGCCGGCGATCCCGACGGGCGCGATTGTGGAAATGCGGGCCGGCCCCTGGCGCTCGGAGGCAGGTAGGGAGTTGCTGACGCAACTGGGCCGCGCCGGTCGCCTCGATATCGGCACGTTATTCAACTTCGACGAAGACTACGGCTACAACGGGGCCTTGGAGCAAAAGCGTCTCGACCCCTGGAACACGTGGACCTACGACCTGGCCAGTTGGGCAAGCCTCTTCCAATTCGAGCCCAAGATCAAAGCCGCCGACAACAAAAAGCCGATCTTCATCGCCGCCGGCGAAAAGGACCCGAGCTTTCCGCCCCCCGTCATGACCATGGCGGCGAAGTCCGTCGCAGGACCCGTCGAGTTGAAGATTTTCGAAGGCGCAAGCCACCAGTTGATGCTATTTCATACCGCGCCATTCTCGTCCGCGGTTCACGACTTCGTACGCAAACACATCTGAAGGAGCGCTCCATGGCCCGCGCAAACGGACTCCATCATCTCGCGATCTCGACCGGCAACATGAAGGCGCAGATCGAGTTTTTCTCCGACGTTCTCGGCATGGAACTCGTGGCGCTCTACTGGATGCACGGGGTCGAAGGCACCTGGCACGGTTTCCTGCGCCTGAACGGCACGGCCTCGATCGCCTTCGTGCAAAACGATCAGATCGTGGCGACGAAGCCGAACATGGGTGTCAGCCACGCGGGCAGCCCGGCGCTCCCCTCCGCGCCCGGCACCATGCAGCACGTCGCCTTCAACGTTGACAGCGACGCGGAGCTGCTAAACATGCGCGACCGCATCCGCTCGCGCGGGATCAACGTCATCGGCCCGCTCGACCACGGCATGTGCAAGTCGATCTACTTCGCGGGCCTTGAAAATCTGTCGCTCGAAGTCGCGACATCGTCGGCCGCGATCGACGCCCGCGCGTGGATCGACCCGGAGGTCGTGAAGCTCGCCGGCATCAACGCCGACGAACTCGCGCGCTACAAGCGCCCCGCCGCCTACAAGGGTGAGGGCGGCAAACTGAAGCAGCCCGCGATGGATCCGTCGAAGCCGCACCAGGCCTACCCTGCGGAAATGTATGAGGTTTTGCTCGCGATGCCTGACGAAGAGGTAACGAAGCGCTTCAGCGTTCCCGAACCCCCGGTCCGCGTGGCGGCGGCTGAATGAAGGCACTCATCGTCGGCGCGGGCATCGGCGGCGTCACCGCGGCGCTCGCGCTCATCGACGCCGGCCTTGACGTCGAACTCTACGAACGCAACGGCACGCTGAGTGAAATCGGTGCCGGCATCCAGATCAGCCCGAACGGCGTGAAGGTTCTCGACCGCTTGGGCTTGCGCGATATGATCGACGCGGTTGCCTTCCGCCCCGAAGCACTAGAAATGCGCATCGGCACGACCGGCACGCGCATCTTCTCGATCCCCATGCGCGAAGAGGCCGTGCGCCGCTACGGCGCGCCCTACTACCACGTCCACCGCGTCGATCTGTTGAAGCTGCTGGCGCAAGCGCTGCGCGCGCGCTCAACGAACGCCATACACCTCAACAGAGAAGTTCAAAGCTACGCGCAAACCGCTACCGGCGTGACCGTCACGTTCACCGACGGCACGCGTGCGGTCGGCGACGTGCTGATCGGCGCCGACGGCATTCACTCGCGCGTGCGCGCCGCGATGCTGGGCGACACGCCGGCGCGCTTCACCGGCAACACCGCCTGGCGGGTTGTCATCCCGGCAGCTGAGGTCCGCGACCTCGTGCCGCCGACCGCTTGTGTCTGGGTTGGGCCTGGCCGCCACGCGGTGACCTACTATTTGCGCCGCGGCGAACTCGTGAACTTCGTCGGCGTCGTCGAGCGCAAGGATTGGCAAAGTGAAAGCTGGACCGAACGCGGCGACAAAGCGGATTTGATCGGTGACTTCCAAGGCTGGGCGAAACCGATCGCGCGCGTCATCGACCAGGCGGGCGAATGCTACCGTTGGGCGCTGTTCGATCGCGATCCGCTGACGAAGTGGCGCGACGGCCGCATTGCGCTCCTGGGCGACGCATGTCACCCGATGCTGCCGTTCCTCGCGCAAGGCGCGGTGATGGCGATCGAGGACGCCTGGGTCCTCTCGCGCAAACTGAAAGCCGCGACCGATATTCCCTCAGCGCTCGCCGCCTACGAAACCGAGCGCAAACCGCGCACGACAAGGGTACAGCGCGGCGCCCGCGCGCAAATGGGCCTCTATCACCAGCGCGGCGCAGCGCGGCAACTTGCGACCTACGGTCCGATGTGGCTCGCAGCCCGCCTAGCGCCGCAGATCGTCCACACGCGCCAAGACTGGCTTTACAGCCACGACGTCGTGAACGCCTAGACCCTGCGCGCGCCTTCGACCTGCAACACGCCGCGAAACGTCACGATGTGCTGCCCCGCGGCAAGCGCGGCCGCGCGCACCTTGCTCGTAGCACCGAAGAGCGCAGGGTCTTTGTCGCTCAACCGGTGCCAGCCTTCCTTCGGCGCATCGCCGGGCCCGGCGGTCACCACCTGCACCAACTCGTTCTCCGGCATCTCCAGCGTTGTCTGATCGCTGAGCCGCACACGAATCAACTGAACCCTCATGACGCGCCGTTCCTTCGAAGTTGCGCGATGCTTAACACGCCCCCGGCCCGCAAGCCATGCATGGTAGCGTTGCGCGCCCCGACGCTGGTGCGCCCGCCTCCGATCCGCTCAAACTGACCCTCGAGATGGCCCCGCAACACCTGATTCTAATGCTCCTGATCTGCACGATCTGGGGCTTCAATTTTGTCGCCGCCAAGGTGGGCGTGAATCAGCTGCCGCCGCTGCTGTTCACGGGCCTGCGCTTCGCGATCTTGAGCGTGGTGCTGATTCCGTTCTTGAAGTGGGCGCCGGGCCGCATGCGCGACGTCGCCGTCATCGCGCTCTTCAACGGCGCGATCCACTTCGGCCTGATGTTCATCGGCGTCTCGTTGACGGCAGCCTCGGTCGTGGCCGTCGTGGTCCAATTGAACGTGCCGTTCGCCACCGTGCTCTCGATCGTCTTCCTGGGCGAGGTCGTGCGTTGGCGCCGCTGGGTGGGCATCGCGATGACGGTGGTGGGCGTCACGATCGTAAGCTTCGACCCGCATGTGTTCGATTCGCTGACCGGCGTCTTGTTCTCCGCCGCCGCCGCGCTCTCGGGTGCGATCGCCGCGATCTACATGCGCCGCCTGACGAACGTCGGCGTCTTCCAACTCCAGGCGTGGACCGCAACTGTCACCGCGCCGCTGCTCTTGTTTTCAAGCCTCATCTTCGAAGCGAACCAAATGGCGGCGATCGCAAACGCCGACGCCCTCGCCTGGGGCGCGCTCGTCTTCATCGCCTTCGGCGCCAGTCTCATCGGCCACAACGGCTACTACTATCTGCTGCAGCGCTACGAAGTCTCGCTGATCGCCCCGCTCACGCTGCTCTCGCCGATCTTGGGTGTCGTCTTCGGCATCTGGATCCTCGGTGAACCGATGACCTGGCGCATCACCCTGGGCGCGGCGGTCGCGTTCGTCGGCGTTGGAGTCTTGGCTGTGCGCGGCCGCCAACCCATCGATGCCGCGACCTAAGAGCTCGCAATCGACACTCGGTCTTCATCACGCGCCGGTTGGTCAGCGAACGCGCGACGCGATAGGATGCATCATGGTTGGTCCTCCGCCTCGACTGTTTCGCGCGCAAGATGGCGCTGCGTTCTTCGCTCGCGTTGAACGAAGTGGAGACGTTTTTATTTCAAGCTGCTTTGCGAGACTGGGCTCACGGTCCGAGAGTCCGGAGTCCATGCACCACAGCTCCCACCAGGACGCGCGCGGCTGGGTTCACCGCATCGCCTATGAGCGCGGTTTCCTCGGAGTTAACTGGCTGAGCGAGAAGGAAGGATAGTGGCGTAAGCCACCCGAAGCCGAAGGTGTAGGGTGGTGCCTGGGGCCGGAATCGAACCAGCGACACGCGGATTTTCAGTCCGCTGCTCTACCAACTGAGCTACCCAGGCTGACCATCGCCGGATCAAGCCGACCGGCGCGAAGGCCCGGGGTTATAGGGAATAGCTTTCGGCCTGTCCAGCGGCGGAAATCTGCGGCAATTGGGTCGCGTCCAAAGTGCGTGTTATGTAGCGCTATCGCCACTCAAAACGCTTGAAGGACTGAACCCATGACCGCCTACACCTGCTTCAACGTCGAAACGAAGGACAAGGTCGCCCACATTCAATTGAAGCGCGGCGACGCCTTCAACACGATGAACCGTGCGTTCTGGAGCGAACTGCCGGCGATCGTGAACAAGATCAACGACGAGGGTTCGGCCCGCGCGATCGTCATCTCCTCGACCGGCAAGCACTTCTCGGCCGGCATGGACCTGTCGGTATTCACGGACGGGCAGGGCGTGGCGGGCGGCGGCGGTGAAACCGGCCGCGTGCGCGCGAATCTGCGCAGCGAAGTGCATCGCCTGCAGAAGACGTTCTCCTGCCTCGACGAAGCACGCATGCCCGTGTTGATGGCGGTGCAGGGCGGCTGCATCGGTGGCGCCGTCGACATGTCGACTTGCGCCGATATGCGCTACGCGACGAAAGACGCGTTCTTCGTCATCCAAGAGATCAACCTCGCCATGACGGCCGACGTCGGCACGTTCCCGCGCCTCTGCCATTTGCTGCCGCAAGGCCTCGTGCGCGAACTCGCCTATGCCGGGCGCAGGCTCTCGGCGAAGAAGGCCTACGACCTCGGCTTCGTGAACGAACTGTTCGACAGCCAGGAGCAGATGCTGAACCACGTCCTCGAACTTGCGGGCGAGATCGCGACGAAGTCGCCGCTCGCCGTGCACGGCTCGAAGGTGATGATCAACTACGCGCGCGACCACTCGATCGCCGACGGCCTCGACTACATCGCGACCTGGCAGGCGGGCATGTTCAACCCGACGGCCGACATGATGGAGAGCTTCAAGGCGAAGCAGGAAAAACGCGCCCCCGTCTACGACGATCTGCTGCCGCTGCGGAAAGCGATGTAGCAATCAGCCGATGACCACGACGCCAAAGCCCGCGCCCGCGGGCTACACCGCCGTATTCGGCGACACGGGCTTCAACAAATATGTCGGCCCGGTTTGGCAATCGCCGGACGGCAAGGAATTTCTGTTCGATGTCCGCGACATCCACCTGAACGGCGGCCACACACTGCACGGCGGCATGGCGATGGCGCTGGCCGACATCGTGATGGGCCGCAGCGTGCGCGACGCGCTCGACGGCCAGACGGCGATGACGATCTCGCTGAACTGTGACCTCATCGGCCCCGCGCGGCTCGGCGACCGTATCCGCGGCTCGGCAACGATTACGCGCAAGACCCGCTCAATCGTCTTTATCTCCTCAGAACTAACGGTCGACGGCAAACCGATCCTCACCGCGACCGGCCTCTGGAAGATCGTGGGGACACAGGCGTGACTGACGAGTACTACTCGGTCGTCCAGAAGCCTGCGCGTGACATCCCGGCGCCAGCGGGCTGGCGGCATGCCGAGCAGTTCGACCCGTTCGAAGCCTATCTCGGCCCGTACTTCGACCGCGTGCACGACGGCGTGCGCGAATTTGCGTTCATCGTCGACGACCGCCACACGAACGCGGCCGGCGTTACCCACGGCGGCGCGCTGATGACGTTCGCCGACGCGGCCCTGGGCTACGCGATCTGGGAGGCGACGGACCGCAGCCCTTGCGTCACGGTCGGCCAGCAGACGACGTTCCTCGCCGCCGCGAACGTCGGCGATCTCGTCACCTGCCGCCCTGAAGTCGTACGCAAGACGCGAGAGATCATCTTCATGCGCGCCGACTTCAAAGTTTCCGACCGCATCGTCTTCACCGCGACAGCCGTTTGGCGAATCTGGCCGAAGTCCTGAGTCGGTTACCGAAGCGTTAAGCCTCCACTGCGTGGCGACACCTCCGTGCGTAGGGTGTGGTTAAAGTTCTGCTGCGATGCTCCCTCGATGGGCACATCGCACACATCGGCGGAACTGGTTCTGGGCACCGCGCAGCTCGGCATGGCGTACGGCGCGGCGAACCGCACCGGCCAGCCATCGGCGCGCGATGCAGAACTGATTCTGCGCTCAGCCGTGTCGGCCGGCGTGAAGTGGATCGACACCGCCGCCGCCTACGGCACGGCCGAGCAACGCATCGGCGCGGCACTGCTGTCCGCCAAAGGCGTGCGCATCGTGACCAAACTCGCAACGCTTGATGAATACTCGGAAGAGACCGACGCAGGCACGTTGCGCACCGCGGTGATGGAGAGTGTCCGCCGCTCCTGCGCGCGCCTCGGCCTCGATCGCATCGAATGTCTGCTCCTGCACCGCGCCCACCATATGACCGCGCACCGCGGCGCGGTTTGGAACGCGGTCAAGCAGCTGCGCGACGAAGGCGTGCTCTACGATCTCGGCGTATCCGTCTATTCGCCGAATGAAGCGCTGACGGCACTCGCCGACCGCGACGTGCGCCACATCCAACTGCCGTTCAACGCGCTGGACTGGCGCTGGCGCGAAAGCGGCGTTCTCGAAGCGCTGGCGCGACGCCCCGGCGTCACCGTCCATGCCCGCAGCGCATTGCTGCAAGGACTGCTCGCCGGCGGCGAAGCGAACTGGCCGCGCGTCGAAGGTATCGATCCGGCCGAACTCAAAGCACGCCTCCGCCGCCTCGCCCGCGATCTCGGACGCGACAGCCCCGCCGACCTCTGCCTCGCCTACGTTCGCGCCCAAACCTGGATCGACGGCGTCGTCGTCGGCATGGAGAGCTTGAGCCAGCTCGCGCTGAACCTCGCACTGTTCAAGCGCCCGGCGTTGACGGCGGATGAAATCGCCGCCGTCGACAAAGCGTTACCGCACGCCTCCGAAAGTCTGCTCAATCCGGCGCTATGGGCGAAGGCTGCATGAGCGCCGCCCCTGCGATCGCCTTCGACCGCATGTTCCGCCTCGACGGACGCACAGCGTTCGTCTCGGGCGCAGCCGGCCATCTTGGCCAGGCAATGGTGCGCGGCTTCTTGGGTGCCGGCGCTCGCGTGATCATCAACGGCCGCAACACGCAGCGCCTGGATACATTGCGCGCGAAGCTGCGGCAAGAAAACTACGACCCCGACGCGGTCGCCGTCTGCGCCTTCGACATGCGCGACGAAGAGGCGCTCGCCCGCTGCTTGGCGACGCTTCCGCGCCTCGACGTGCTCGTCAACAACGCAATCACGGTCGAAATGGGCACGATCGCGAGCGCAACACCCGACCAGTTCGCAACCGCTTACGACAGCGGCGTGCGCGCACCGTTCGCCGCCATGCGCATCGCCGAGCCCGCGCTCGCCAAAGCCGTTAACGCCACAGGTCACGCCGCGGTCGTCAACATCGCCTCGATGTACGGCACGGTCAGCCCCGATCCTTCAATCTACGGCGACACCGGCTTGAACTCGCCGCCACACTACGGCCCCGCCAAGGCCGCGCTGCTTCAACTCACGCGCTACATGGCTTGCCATTGGGGGCAGAAAGGCATTCGCGTCAACGCGATCGCACCGGGTCCGTTTCCGCGCGAAGAGTTCCAGCGCGAACACCCGGCATTCGTCCAACGCCTCTCTGCCAAGAACCCGCTTGGCCGCATCGGCCACGCAAGCGAGATCGCGGGGGCCGCCGTCTTCCTCGCCTCAGACGCGGCGAGCTATGTCACCGGCGCCGTAGTCCCGGTCGATGGCGGTTGGACCGCCTGGTAACATGCGCGACAGCCGCTTCGACTACTTCAAACGCTGGTTCCCAAAACCCGCGATCGCAGCGGCCAGCGAAGGCGCGACGCGCCTGATGAACCGCTGGCGCCCAGGCGCCGATCCGCTGAACTTCTATCCTGCCGAATTGCGCGAACGGCTGGCGTCGTTTCCGATCACGCGCGAGATCGGCGACCGCGCACTGAACGCGCTGCTCGCGCACGCGCAGTGGTTCTCGCTCCCCGGCGGCGTCGTGCTTACGCGTGAAGGCGACAACGACCAGGCGGTCTTCATCGTGGTTGCAGGCGGCCTCGGCGTCTTCACACAGGACGATCTCGGCGAAGATCATTTCGTCGCGAACGTCCCCGCAGGTGAGACGGTCGGCGAAATGTCGGTCATTGCAGGCGACGCACACGCCGCAAAACTTGTGGCCCTGCGCGACAGCGAACTCCTGCGCATCGGCAAGGAAGAATTCGAACGCCTGATCGCCCGTCATCCGCGCCTTTCGCTGAACCTGATGCGCCTGCTGGTCCGCCGCCTGCGCAACACGACGAGGCGCTCGGTCGGCAGTCAGCGCGCGCGCACGATCGCGCTGATCCCGCTGCACGACGGCATCGACACGGCCTCACTCGGCGCCGAACTCGCGCGCGCCTTCGCCGGCATGACGCTGAAGGCGGGCACCGCAGGCCGCGAGGCCTTGGGCCGCGCCAGCGACTGGTTCGCGCGCTACGAAACCGATCACGACGCGATCCTCTATCTGGGCGACGCGCCCGAGAGCGCGTGGACGAATCTCTGCCTGCGCCAAGCCGACCGCATTCTGTTGATCGCGCGCGCAGGAGAACAGATTCCG
This sequence comes from Alphaproteobacteria bacterium, assembly GCA_016792785.1. Classification (GTDB taxonomy): domain Bacteria; phylum Pseudomonadota; class Alphaproteobacteria; order Micropepsales; family Micropepsaceae; genus SZUA-430. Next base: position 18,230 of record JAEUML010000257.1, on the reverse strand, counting down.
CGCCACTTCTACAACGCCGAAGCCCGTGGCCGCTTGCGCCGCCAGATGCCCGACCTCGTACTCCTCCGCCAACCGGGCGGCCCGGGCTTGAGCGGCACGGCGATTGGCGCGAACGGCCCGTTCAGCCACCACCACTATCTTCGCGAGGGCGACAAAGGCGACATTGCACGCTTCGCCCGCATCTTGAGCGGCCGCGCCGTAGGCCTTGTCCTCGCAGGTGGCGGCGCCCGCGGCTACGCGCATATCGGCGCCGTGCGCGCATTGCGTGAGGCGGGCGTGCCGTTCGACTTCATCGGCGGCACCAGCATGGGCGGTATCGTCGCGGCCGGCGTCGCGATGGGCTGGGACCACCTCGAACTTTCGCGCCGCATGCGTCAGGCCTTCGTCGACGCGAAACCGCTCTCGGACTTCACGCTACCGCTCGTCGCCGTGCTGCGCGGCAAGAAGGTGACGAAGCTGCTGCAAGACCATTTCGGCGAGCGCAACATCGAAGACCTCGACCGAACGTACTTCTGCGTCTCCTCGAACCTGACCCTGGGCCGGGAGTTCGTGCACCGCGAAGGCCCGCTCTGGCGCGCGCTGCGTGCGACGGTCGCGATCCCAGGCCTGCTCCCGCCGATGGTGCACGAGAAGAATCTGCTCGCCGACGGTGGCCTCATGAACAACTTCCCGGTCGATGTGATGGGCACCTACACGTCCGGCCCGATCATCGGCGTCGACGTCGCGGGCGACGAAGCGCTCACCGCCGAGCGCGAAGACTACAGCGACCAACCGTGGTCAAAACTCTTCCGCCAACAGCTGCACGGCGCGCCGTCGATCGTTTCGATCCTCATGCGCTCCGGCACCGTCGGCAACGAAACGCAGCGCCGCCAAGCGCGCGAGCAAGCCGACATACTGCTCGACCCGCCGCTGCCTGGCATCGGCTTGCGCTCATGGAAGTCATTCGATCAGGCGGTCGAGGCCGGCTATATCCACGCCGCCGAACACATCGAAACCCACGGCCTCGACTTCATGTGGTCGATCCGCGGCCACGCCGCCGAGTAGTCCGTCAGGCAACAGCCTCAGTCACGCCAGCAAGCGCCTGGCCCACGGCGACGGTCACCACATCGACGCGTCCGTCGTTCGTCGCCGCGGCCGCGACGATCCCGCGCGCCAAGTCGGCCTGCATCTCGCAGTACCACAGCGTGTTGGACCCGTTGTGCCATATGATGTCGCCGCGGCGCTCCCAGCCCATCGCATAGCCTCCGCCGAACGGAGGTGTATGCAACGTCTGCCAACTCTCAGCCCGCAAGAACGCCGACCGCGAACAATGCGCGCTCAGATAGGTGAGCAAGTCATCGAACGCGACATGCACGCGGCCCGCCGGTCCCAGGACCGCCGGATTGTCGTTGACGGGCGCGCCGGGCAGGTAGGGCTCCAGGGTGCCGGCCGCGTTTGGTGCATGGCCCACCGGCTGATCGAACGCGCCCGGCGCACCCGGCGCCCCGAACCCCGCGCTCGTCATCTTCAGCGGCGCAAACACGTGACCCTGAACGAGCGTCTCCCACGGCGCGCCAAGCCGCGCCTCCAGCATCGCACCCACAACGACATAGCCGGAGTTCGAATACTCGAAATGCGCTTCCTTGCGCCCTACCGGCGCGCGCGCCAACTCTGCCCGCGCATAGGAGAGCCTATCACCTCGCGCATCCGCACTTGAGCGCGGATATTTGATGAGCTCGACGAGGTCGATGTTTGCGGCAAGCCCCGATTGGTGGCTGAGCAGATGACGATAGGTGACATCCCGATACTCGGCGCGCATGCCGGGCACGAGAGCGCCCAGCGTCTGCCCGATCGTATCGTTCCAACCGATAAGGCCCGCTTCCGCCGCACGCGCCACCAGCGTCGCGGTGATCGACTTGCCGCACGAGCCGATATGCCACTTGTCTCTGACTGTCGCGGCGGCAGGTTGACCGACAGCGCGCACGCCGTCGACGAACGCAACGCGCCGCCCGTTGAGTTTCATGGCCATCGCCGCGATTGCGGGCGCGCCCGCATCTGTCCTGAGCCTCGCAAGCCCCGCTTGCGTTAGCGGCGTGGGTTTCGCTTGCGCATCCTGTGTGCGCGAAAACGTCAGCGGCAGCATGCCGCCCTGCGTGAACTGCCCGGTGATCACGCCGCCCACAAGTTGCCCCGCGTAGCTCGCGGTGATGCTCGGCCAGGTAATGAAGATCTTATCGCCGTCGATCTTGGTCTGAGAGGCGGGAATCGCGGCGTTGCCCTGATCGATACTGTAGAGCACCGATCGCGGCCCCTCACTCACCACGAGCTTGAGACGCAACCGCCGCGATCCGAGATCGAGCGCGCCGAACCACTCGCCGAGAAATCCCATCATCATTGCTCCTCGGGCGGCAGTTGCGCCGAACGCAAGCGCCGCGCCCATCGCCAAGAACGGTCTGCGTGTCAGCATGTTCTCATCCCCTTATCAAGACTTGTTGGTCCGATCGAGCATGTCGATCTCCGCTTGCAGGTCCGCCGCCGCGCGCTTGTTTGCCGATGCCACCGCCGCAAACACGATCGCGGTGACGCCAAGACCCGCCGTCGCGATCACGCCCTCCGAAAGGTCCGCCCCAGGCTTGAGCGCGATCGACAGCCAATAGACCATCATTCCCGGAATGAGCGGACCCAGATACCATTTCCAGATGCTCGAAAGCGCATCGCGCTGACGCACCAACTCGCTCCGGTAGAACATAACCCAGCTCTCGGCCGCTAAGACATCGTGCGCGCTTGCGGCCCGGGCGACGACGGCCAAACGCCACATCACGACCGCGACCCCCACAGCGATCAGCGCGCATCCGATCTTGCCGAGTGTGCTTCCCGCAAAAAACGCCGCCGTCGAGAAGGCCACGATCAAGACGCCGCCGACGGCATACTCTCCAAAGTTTCGCCGCTGCACGCTCGTCTGAAGTTGTGATGCGCGCACGCGAATCTCCTCAACACTCATCGTGAAGCTCTCGATGTGTTGACTTGTCCAAAGGGCTTGAATCGGATCGCGCTCAGTCATGGCCAGTCTCATGAAATTCGCGCGCGAGCAGCGCCTTCAACCGCGAAATCCGCGTCGCGATCGCGCCGGGTGTCAGCGCCGTCACCTCGCCGATCGCTTCCGCACTCAAGCCTTCGAGATAGAGTGTCATCACCTGTCGGTCGGGCGCCTTCAACCGATGGATGAGCGCGTAGAGCCGGCTGAGAGCGGCCTCAGTCTCGACTCTCTCGTGCGCCAGGCCGTCGGCCGGTAGATGTTCAAGGCCATCAAGCGTCACCAGCGGGTGGCGCGCGCGCCGTTCGCGGGCCACATGCGTCGCCGCCACATTGCTCGCAACTCGATAGACCCATGTGCGCATCGAACACCGCCCGTCGAACACGCCGAGGCTCTTCCACAGTGTGACATGCATTTCTTGCAGAAGGTCGCGTCGCCGCTCCGGATCGGCCTCGTGCGCGCGCGCAAGGCGCTGCAACGCCGCGCCCCACTCCCGCGCCGCCTCCGAATAGAGGGCGTCCCGATCCCTGCTCATATCCTAGGTAGACGAACGGTCTGAGGGTTTCTTACAAGGGTCGAAGTTCGCCGAACGCCTTCACCGCCGCCCGCGCGATCTCTTCACCCCACTCCTGCACGAAATGCCCGCCGTCGGGAACTTCGAGCGGCGCAGGACAACCCCGGATCGTCTTGCGCAAGGCCGCCATCACCGGCGGGCCGAGAACCGGATCCTTCATACCGACCGCCATAAAACTCTGCCCGTGCCATTCGTTCGACCACCATACCGCCGCCCGGCGCGAAATGTCGGCGCCTTCCATTTCCGGCGACACCATGACGAGTTCCGGAAACCTCCGCACACCCGCTTTGTAACGCACATCTGGAAAAGGCGCGTCATAGGCGGCGGCTTCCGTCTCGCTCAATACCGGCGTGCCACGCTTCATCAGCGCGCCGACACCGAGATCTGGATTGGCCTTGGCATAGGCCTTCCACCCGTCGAAGCCCGCGCCCGGCGATTGCCCGACGGCAAGCGTCGTGTTCATCACGAGCAGCCGTGCAAACCGTGCGGTCATCTCCATCGGCAACGTCAGGCCCAAGAGCCCGCCCCAATCCTGCACGACGAGCGTGATGTTCGAGAGGTCGAGGCGCTCGACAAACCGAAGCAGCATGTTGCGGTGAAACGAGAACGTGTAGACCGCGTCGTCGACCGGCTTGTCCGACCGCCCGAAGCCGAAGAAGTCGGGCGCAACCACCCGGTGCCCGGCGCCCACGAACACCGGGATCATCTTGCGGTACAGATAAGCCCAGGTCGGCTCGCCGTGCAGGCACAGGAACGTCTGCAACGCGCCGGCCGGCCGCGCGGGCCGCTCGTCCACATAGTGCAGACGCAACCCCTCGTAGCCCTTGAGATCGTCGATGTAGTGCGGACGGAACGCATAACCCGGCAGATGTTGGAATCTGTCGTCTGGCGTGCGCAGCGCTTCGATCATGGGACGTTCCTTGTCTGTCAAGGGCGAACGCACTTTGGCGTGGCCGCCGCACGCGGAGCAAGTCGTGATGGAAACCCTCTCGCCAAGCGCGCCGCGAAAGCGATAACGTGCGGCCCACTGGGTATTCAATCGACGGCTCTGGGAGGCCTCTCTGACAATGCGTGAAGCGGTGATCGTGTCGACGGCACGGACGGGATTGGCGAAATCGTATCGCGGCGGGTTCAACAACACGCACGGCGCGGCGATGGCGGGCCACGCTGTGAGGCACGCGATCGAGCGCGCGAAGATCGAACCGAAGGAAGTCGAAGACGTGATCATGGGCTGCGGCCTGCCCGAAGGCGCGACGGGTCAAAACGTCGGACGTCTCGCCGCGATTTGGGCGGGCTGTCCGGTCACCACATCGGGCACAACGATCAACCGCTTCTGTTCGTCGGGCTTGCAGGCGATCGCAGTCGCCGCTGGTCGCGTCTTGAACGAAGGTGTGCCGATCGCGATCGGCGCGGGCGTGGAGTCGATCTCGCTGGTCCAAGGTTCGTTGAACACGAACCGCATCACCGAAGAAAAACTGATGCAGACCTATCCGGCGTTGTGGATGCCGATGATCGACACCGCCGACATCGTCGCCGCGCGCTACAACATCGGACGCGAACGCCAAGACCGCTTCTCGCTCGAGAGCCAGAAGCGCACAGCCGCGGCTCAGCAGGCGAACAAATTCGCCGACGAAATTGTGCCGATGGAAACCGTGATGACGACGGTGAACAAGGACACCGGCGAAACGAAGAACGTCGCCTACACGGTCACGAAGGACGAGTGCAACCGCCCCGACACGACCTACGAAGGCCTCGCGTCGCTGAAACCGGTCAAGGGTCCCGACAAGTTCGTCACCGCCGGCAACGCCAGCCAGCTATCCGACGGCGCCTCCGCCTGCGTCGTGATGGAAGGCAAGGAAGCGGCGAAGCGCAATTTGAAACCGCTTGGCATCTTCAAGGGCTTCGCGGTCGCGGGTTGCGAACCCGATGAAATGGGTATCGGTCCCGTCTTTGCCGTGCCGCGCCTGTTGCAGCGCCATGGCCTCAAGGTCAATGACATCGATCTTTGGGAGCTGAACGAAGCGTTCGCCAGCCAAGTGATCTACTGCATGGACCGCCTCGACATTCCGCACGAAAAGCTGAACGTCAACGGTGGTTCGATCTCGGTCGGCCATCCCTACGGCATGACGGGCGCGCGCCTCACCGGTCACGCGCTTCTTGAAGGCCGTCGCCGCAAGGCGAAACACGTGGTCGTGACAATGTGCATCGGCGGCGGCATGGGCGCGGCCGGATTGTTCGAGGTGGTTCACTGATGAAGCAGATTGCGCGTCTCGTGGCGGTCGTTGTCATGGCGATGACGGCGGCCGGGTGCATCCCGCAGCTGATGGAGCCTCCGGGCCCGCCGCCGCCGATCCCCTACGGCGCGGCGACGGAGCGCCAAGTCGAAAAGGCGCTGCAGCGCTACAGCGCGATGATCGCCACCATGGATGCGGCAGGCGTCGCCTCCATGTACGCGCCGGACGGCGTGTGGGAGCGCCAGGCCGGCATGATCCAAGGCCGCGATGCGATCCGCAACGCGGTTGCCTCGCTGCCGGCGCGCGTGCTTTCGAACACGATGACGACGTCGTCGATGTCCTACAACGGACCGACCGTCATCCAATCCGGCGAGTTCATCCAAAGCGCCCGCCTGCCCGACGGCAAGGTCGTGGCCGCGCAAGGCCGCTTCGAGGCCACGTGGATCCGCGGGCCGGACGGCGAGTGGTGGATCCACCGCATGGTCACGCGCCCGGGCAAATGACCGGCTACCGCATCGAACGCGGTGCCGAAAGCCACGTGGCAAGACTGCGCGAGATCGAGCGCGCCGCCGGCGCGCGCTTTCGCACGATCGGCATGGACGACATCGCCGAAGGCGACCCGACGCCTGCGGACATTCTTGAAGATCGCGCGCAAGGCGGCCGCCTCTACGTCGCGTTGGGCGAGGCGGCGACGGTCGCCGGTTTTTTGATCTGGTCCCCGAAAGATGGGCGGGCCTACATCGAGGAAGTCTCCGTGCACCCGGAACACGCCGGCCACCGGTTGGCGTCACGCTTGATCGATCGGCTCCGCGACGACGTTCGCGATCGCTTCGCCGCGCTGACGCTGGCGACGTTCCGCGACGTGCCGTGGAACGCGCCTTACTATGCGAAGCTGGGCTTTACCGAACTGCCGCGAAGCGAGGCGGGGCCTCAGCATGAAGAGAGTTGGCGCCGCCAAGCGGAGAATGGGCTCGATATGACACGGCGTCTCTTCATGATCCGCCCGCTCGCCGCATGACAGCCGCCGTCGTCCTCGCCGGCCGCTTTTGGTCCTACGTCGACGAGGGCAAATGGTTCGACGCGCGCGCGCTCCTCGCAGACGGCTTCCACGCCGACTGGCCGCAGACCGAGGAAGAGGTCTTGAGCGCCGACCGCTACATAGAGGTCAACCGCGAACTTCTTGCCGGCGCGAAGTGCATCTTGCTCGAAGCCTCAGGCGTGGAGGAGTGGGCCTTCACCCGCGTCCTCATCGACAAGGGCGACCGCATCCTCTGGGCGGTCTCGTTCTGGACGGCGAAGGGGGGCAAACTGATCGAAGCGATCGAGTACTTCCCGCTTCCGAAAGAACCGAAGTTCGAAACCCACTAACCCAGGCGCTTCTGCAGGAAGAACCGCTTGAACCCGTGCGGATAGTCGAGCGTTCCGAAGAGCTCATAGCCGAGCTTTTCGTAGAACGGTCGCGCCTGAAATTCGAACGTGTCCAGCCACACCGCTTTGCAGCCGCGCTTCACGCCCTCGGCCTCGGCTGCAGCCATCAGCGCCCGCCCATGGCCGTGCCGGCGATGCGCCTCATCGATCCAAAGCCACTTGATAAACAGCATCCCCGCCCACGAAAGCGCGAAGATGCCGCCCTTGACGGTTCCCTCCGGTGTCTTCAGCGCGGTTACGAACTCCTCGAAATGCTCGGGCGAGAAGCGCGCATTGTAGACGTCGAGCCCGTTGTCGAGAACGGCGAGCGTTTCCTTCAAGGGCGGCGCTTCGACCTCGATAACAAGTCCGCTCACGCCCGCTCTCCATTATAGCTGAGCACGAAGACCAGGAACCCGACCGCGAACAGAAGATCGCCGATCGCGACCGCGAATGCCGGCGCCGGCACCAAGCCCGCCGCGAACGCCTGTGCGAACAGCACGACCACGCCTGTCTTGCCCGCCACGCCAAGCCACACGAGTGGCTGATAGCGCGCCAAGTCTTGCGACACGAAGTAGTAGACGACGCCGAAGCACACGACGAGCAAACCCGTCATGCGGTGAAACAAGAGATCGCCGGGCGCCGCCATCCCGAGCGTCGACAGCATCATTTCGGGTGCAAGCAAGAGCGGAAGCCCCGCCGCGAAATTGAACACCGCCGCCACGACGAAGAATGTCCGCCACATCGTCTCTCTCCTCAATCGGCGGCTTGTGCCGCCCGCGCTGGACCAATGAGCCGGAACGTCTGCAGTGTTCCGACGCCCGCGAACTCCCGCGCCCCCGACCCCTCGAACGCCCACGTGCGCCCGGCTCGCCAATAGAAATTCTCCGAGCACAGGATCTGCCCGGCGTCAGCCGCCGATTGCAAGCCGGCCGCCACATCGAACGCATCGCCCCAGAAGTCGTAGATCGGCGCCGTGCGCCCGACGACGCCGCCGATCAGCGGCCCGACGTGGACGCCGATGCGCACCCGTAGCGGCAGGTCGTAGCGCGTCGCGACCCGCGCCACCGCCTCGAGCATGTCGAGCGCCATTTGCGCGGCCTCGGCCGCTCCGCCCTGGCTGTCGAACGTGCCGCCGACCGCGACGTAGCTGTCGCCGACGGTGCGCAGCCGCTGAAGCCGGTGCTTCTCCGTCAACACGTCGAACTCGGTGAAAAGATCGTCGAGCATCTGAACCGCTCGCTTCGGCCCGATGCGCTTGAGCAAAGTCGAGAACCCCGCAAGGTCGGCAAGCACCACGAACGCCTCAACGAACGCTTCGGCGATCGGTCGCTCGTTCCTGACCAGTCGTTCAGCCACGTGCTTCGGCAACGTTGCAACGAGCGCGTCCTGCCGCTTCTCGATCTCGGCCTTCGCTGCAAGGCGCGCCGCGAACGCATCGCGTGCCGCCCGTTCCAACCAATACGCGACGGCCGCGCAAATGAGGAACGTCGTCACGATGTTCAAGATCATCGACGGGTAGAGCGGCGGCGGAAGCGGGCGCGCGATCGAGCCTAGCATCCAAAAGGCCGCGGCGATGCCGCCCACGACAACCGCATGCTCGAAGCGCAACCCCGCCACGCACATCGTCGCGACGAGCATCATCATCGTCGACAATGTACGCGTCATCTGTGCCGGATCGTTCGGCCCGTAGGGCGGGTAGAGCAGGGAGAGCGTTCCGGTCGCGGCGATCACCGCAATCAACAGCGCCGCAAAGATGCGTGGAAACTGCGGCTGCAGGCTTTCCGTGAACGACGATACGAACGCGAACGCGAGCAGCGGAAGAATGACGAAGATCCGCCAATAGAACGGCTCCCACCCGAACACGGGACCGATCGCGATATCGCGCAGAGCGAAGACAAGAAAGACCACAAGCCCGAAGCCGGCCAGCACGCGCTGCCGCACGAGCACCTCCGCGGCATACGCGGCCCGGAAGTTCTGTTCCTGCACGGGGTCGGCGAAGCGAAGCCCCATCGCCGCAAGTTGCTTGTTCAAGTAATCCGTCCAGTTTGAGGGGCATTTATGCCGAAGGGCATCGGCGGAAACAACTCACTCCGGCTGACGCAAATTGTATGTCTCGACCGTCGCGTAGCCTTTCAGTTCCATCGGCCCCCGCTCCTCGAAAGGCCACTCGCCGCGCAGCCGCCAATACACCGCCTCGCTGCAATGGACGCGGCCCGGCTCGCCGGTCGTCTCCAGGCGGCTCGCGATGTTCAACGTGTCGCCCCAGTAATCGTAGGTCGGCCGCTCCCGCCCGATCACGCCGCCGATCACCGGCCCCACATGCAGCCCCACGCGCAGTGCGAGGGGCAGGTTGAATGCTTCCGCGGCGCTCTTCACCGTGTCGATCATCTCGTGCGCTGCCCGCGCGGAAGCTGCGAGTGCGTCATGTCCTTGGTCGTTCGTGCCGCCGATCGCAATGTAACCGTCGCCGACGGTCTTGAGCCGCTCGAGCCCGTGGCGCGCTACGACATCGTCGAAGGAGGAAAATATGCGGTCGATCACGCGCACCGTCTCGCGCGGTCCGATACGCTTCGAGAGATCGGTGAACCCGGCAAGGTCGACGAACAACACGGCCGCCTCCAGGAAGGCATCGGCGATGTCCTGGTCCCCGCGCTTTAGGCGTGCGATCGCGCGCGGCGGCAGCGAGTAGGAGAGCAGGCGCTCCGTATACGCGCGCTCCTGATCGAGCGCGAGCCGCGCCGCGAATTGTAGGCGGTGCGATCGCTCGATCCAATAGCATACGCCGCCCGCCAGCACCGTGATCGCAGCAAGCTGCACCAGCGTCGGCGGCCACAGCGACATGTGCGCGCTGTCTCCGACTGCGAGCCAAAACCACCCGACCACTGTCGCAACGGCGCATACCATCGCGTACTCGAACCGCAATCCCGACATCGCGACGACGCCCACGATCAGCAGCATAGAACTCATTGCGCGGAACCCGTAACGCGGATCGGTGATCCCGGTCGGCGGTGCGAAGGTATAGAGAATGTGCACGAGCACGATCAGGCCGAGGCAGAAGACGAAGAACGTCCCCTGGTGAAACCGCTTCATCCACGGCGAGTACGTCAGCCCGAGTCCGAACGCCAGATAGGGGATGAGCACGAACAGGCGAAACATCAGCGGTTCGGAGCCGACGGCGAGGATCAATTGCACGTCGCGGATCGTGAACAGCGCCATCACGATCAGGCCGAGCGTCAGCCCCGCGCGCTGGATAGGTAGGACCGAGCGCGAAAAGTCGCCGCGGAACTTCTCTTCCGTAGGGCCGTCTGGAAAGCGAAGCCCGATCGCGGCCGCGAACGATGCCAATGCTCAAGGCTCCGCGCTGACGCGCACGAGCAGTTTGCCGGTGTTCCCGCCCGTGAAGAGATTGGCCAGCGTCGTGACCGCGTTCTCGAGCCCGTCGTGAATGTCGACGCGGTCCTTGACCTTGCCCTCCATGACCCACTGCGCCATCTGCATCGCGAACTCGCCGAAGCGCGGCACGTAGTCGATGATGATGAACCCTTCGACGCGCGCCCGCTTCATAAGTATGTTCGCAAAGTTGTAGGGGCCGGGCACCGGCCCTGTCGCGTTGTACTGCGAGATCAGCCCGCACACGACAATACGCGCCTTCAAATTGATGTTGGCGAGCACCGCGTCCAAAATCTCGCCGCCCGCATTCTCGAAGTCGACGTCGATTCCCTTCGGGCACTCGCGCTTCAGCGCTGAAACCAAGTCGCCCTGTCTGTAGTTGATGCAAGCATCGAACCCAAGCTCCTTCACCACATAGCGGCACTTGTCGTCCGATCCGGCGAGACCCACGACGCGGCAGCCTTTGATCTTTGCGATCTGCCCGACGATCTGCCCGACCGCGCCAGCCGCTGCGGACACGACGACCGTCTCGCCCGCCTGCGGCTTGCCGAGATCGAGCAAGCCGAAATAGGCGGTTGCGCCCGTGAACCCAAGCGCGCTCATGAACGTCGACAGCGGCACGCCCGGAATCTTGGGCAGCTTTTGCGCCGGAAACGGTCCGCTCGCCGATCCGATCGAATAGTCCTGCCACCCGCCCATGCCCGGAATGACGATGTCGCCGACAGCGAAACCGTCCGCGTTCGACTGCTCGACGACGCCCAAAGTCCCGCCCCGCATCACGTCGCCGATCGCGACCGGCGGCATGTATTGCTCCATGTCGCTCATCCAGATGCGGTTCGTCGGATCGAGCGAGAGATAGACGTTGCGCACCAGCATCTCGCCCTTGCCCGGCACCGGCTTCGGCGCATCCACAAGTTCCAGGTCGCCCGCCTTCACGTCGCCCACGGGTCGCCGCTTCAGCCGCCACTGCCGGTTCGAATTCCGCATCGGTCCTTGTCTCCTGGTGTTCCTTAGACGTTCACATGCGCGCGAGCCGCCGCCGTTAAGGCTCTGCCCGCCCTCGCTTCCGCCGCCGATCCTCCGCTATATAGCCCGAAATCACCTGCGCGTGGGGAGAGCCGTCGGCACAAGTTCAATGCGTTTTGTCTCGGCCCTTCTCGCACTTCTCATGGTGGTCGTAGCATCGGCGCAGGCCGCCGACCTGGCGACGACGCCGCGCGTCGAGGCGCGCCTCGTCGCCGAAGTAACCGGTGTCCCCGCTGCAGGCGGCACGATCTCGCTCGCGCTGCATCAGAAGATGCAGGAGGGCTGGCACACCTATTGGATCAACCCGGGCGAATCGGGCGAACCGACGACGCTCGCCTGGACGCTGCCCGAAGGATTCGCGGCGAGCGCCATCAAGTGGCCGTACCCAGAGCGCATCCCGTTCGGCGATCTCGCGAATTACGGCTACTCGAACGAAGTTCTACTCCGAGTCGAAATCGCGGTGCCCGAGGGTCTGAAGCCGGGCAGCACCATAACGTTCAAGACCGAAGCGAACTGGCTCGTCTGCAAGGACGTTTGCATTCCCGAAAGCGCAACGTTGGACTTGACTCTGCCTGTCGTGGATGGTGCGCCGCCAAAGAACGATGCCTGGAAGGAGACGTTTGCCGCAGCGCGCGCCAAGGAGCCGAAGAAGGAATCGCAGCCAGTCATCTTCACGGAGTTCGCGGCCACCGACAAAGACGTCACGCTGTACTTTCCGGCGCTAACCGCACATGTCGCGACGGGCACTCAGGAGCCTCATACGCCGAAGGACTTCGGCAAGGGCGCTCAATTCTTTCCTTACACCAAGGGCTTGATCAAGGCGTCTGCGCCGCAAGTCGCAGTGCCGGTAGAAAAGGGCTTCACCATTACCGTTCCGGCCGGTTGGCGTTTGCGCGATGCCGAGCGGCGAAAGGAGACGGAAGCGATCGAAGGTGTCCTCGTCATGCGAGCGATAGACACGGCGGTTGGTGAGCCGGATCGTGTAGAGGCATATGAAGTCTCGCTAAGCCGTGGCGAGGTGCCGGCCGCAACCCCACAGATCGCCGCCGCCGACCTGCCGTTGCTGCAAGCGATTCTGTTCGCCGTACTGGGCGGTCTGATCCTGAATCTCATGCCGTGCGTCTTCCCGATCCTCTCGATGAAGGCGCTCGCGCTGGTCCAAGCCGGGCACGCCGAGCGTCCATGGGCGGACGGCCTTGCCTACATGCTCGGCGTGATGGCGACGTTTGCGGCGCTCGGCGGCGCGTTGCTGTGGCTGCGCGCGATGGGAGAGGATGTCGGTTGGGGCTTTCAGCTTCAGTCGCCTCTGTCCGTGGCCGCACTCGCCTACGTGCTGACGCTCGTCGGGCTCAATCTCTCCGGCGTGTTCAACGTCGGCGGCTCCGTGCAGGGCATGGGGCAGGGGCTTGCGCAACGCGGAGGCCTGATCGGCACGTTTTTCACGGGCGTCCTCGCCGTGATCGTGGCCGCGCCATGCACCGCCCCGTTCATGGGCGCAGCCATGGGCTACGCGTTCACGCAGCCGTCGGCGATCACGATTGCGGTGTTCTTGGCCTTGGGCTTCGGCTTGGCGTTGCCCTGGGTCGTCGTCACGCTGAGCCCCGCGCTCGTTCGCTTGTTGCCGCGCCCCGGCGCGTGGATGGAACGGTTCAAGCAGTTCCTCGCCTTCCCGATGTACGCCGCGGTCGTTTGGCTCGTCTGGGTCGTCTCGCAGCAGGTGACGCCCGAGGGACTGTTCCGCGTCATGCTGGGCTTGGTGTTGCTCGCGCTCGCCGCCTGGGCCTTCGGTGTGGCGCAGTCGCGTGCCGCCCGCTCCGAACGCATCCTGTTGTCCGGCTTCGTCTTCTTGGCGTCGCTCGGCGCTTCGATCGCGCTCATCGCGCTGCCGTTCGCGCCACGAACGGCCGATGGACAGCCGGCCGCCGTCGACGCCGCGATCCCCGCCGAACCCTACACGGCCGCGCGTCTCGCAGCACTTCGCGCCGAGGGAAAGCCGGTGTTCGTCAACCTGACGGCGGCCTGGTGCGTGAGCTGCCTCTACAACGAACGCGTTGCGTTGTCGTCGAACATTACGGCCGAAGCGTTCAAGGCCAGCGGAACGATCTATCTGATCGGCGACTGGACGAACCGAAATCCCGAAATCAGCGCGCTCTTGAAACAGCATGGACGCGAAGGCGTGCCGCTCTATCTCTACTACGCGCCCGGCGCGTCCGAGCCGCGAATCCTGCCGCAGATCCTGAATGAATCGCTGATGTTGGAAGTGTTGGGAGTGTCACGATGATGAAGTCGCTTCTTTGTGCGGTCGCCGCGTTGTCGCTTACCGCCACAGTGCACGCCGCGCCCGCGATCGGCGACCCGGCGCCCGCATTCTCCGCCGTCGACACGGCTGGCAAGACGCGCACGCTCTCAGAGTTCAAGGGCAAGACCGTCGTCCTTGAATGGACGAACGACGGCTGTCCCTACGTGAAGAAGCATTACGGCGCCGGCAACATGCAAAAGCTGCAGCAAGATGCGGCCAAGGGCGGCGCGGTCTGGCTCTCGATCATCTCATCGGCCCCCGGCAAGCAGGGCTATGTCACGGCGGCGGGCGCAAACGAGTTGACGCGCACGCGGGGTGCCGCACCTGCGGCGGTGCTGCTCGATCCGAAAGGCGACGTCGGCCGCGCCTACGAAGCGCAAACGACGCCGCACATGTACGTCATCGATAAGGACGGCGTTCTTCGCTACATGGGCGCGATCGACGACAAGCCGACGACTGACGCGGCCACGATCCATGGAGCCCGTAACTACGTGCGCGAAGCGCTTACAGCGATCGCAAGCGGCCAGAAAATTGCCGAGACGGCGACCGATCCCTATGGCTGCAGCGTGAAGTACTAAGCCGCGGCGCTCTCCAAAGCAGAGCTCGACTTCGCGGCGCCGGGAAGCGTGATGCGCACCGTCGTGCCCTGGCCGCGCACACTTTCGATGTGCAGAGTGCCTTTGAGCAAGTCGACGTGACGCTTCACGAGGTAGAGCCCCACGCCCATGCCCTCGTGCTTGCGCGTGAAGCTGCGGTCGGTCTGATAGAAGAGTTCCGTCAGATGCGGCATGAGGTTGGCGTCGATGCCGATGCCCTTGTCGCTGATCTCAAGCACCAGATCGCCGCCCACGTTCCTGCCGCGGATTGCGATGTCCGAACCTTCCTCTGAGAACTTCACCGCATTCGAGAGCAGATTGATAAGCACGTATTTGATCAGGCGCGGGTCAGACTCGAACTCAAGCCCCGGCTCGGCAAGCACTGAGATGTTCTGCAACTTATAGTCGCGCAGACCGCGGACGAAGCCGACGCAAGTCTCCACGCTCGCGTGGAAATCCAAAAGCTCCGTCACGACAGACGCTGCGTTCTGGTCGATGCGCGAGATTTCCAGCACGTTGTTGATCAACGCGAGCAAATGATGGCCGCTCTTGGCTACAACGTCGGCGTACTCGATGTATTCGGTTTTGCCGACGGGGCCAAGGACCTGGGCCGCCATCATTTCCGAGAAGCCGATGATCGCGTTCAGCGGTGTGCGCAATTCGTGGCTCATATTTGCGATGAAGTTCGACTTCGCCTTCTCGGCCATCAGTTTCTCTTCCTGCGCCCGCTTTTCGGCTTCTTCCGTGCGCCGACGCGCCGTGATGTCGTGAAGCGTGTAGACGTCGATCTGCGCGAGTTCCCCGGCCTCCACCGCGGGCAGCGTCAGCCGGCGTATCGTGATGTCGAGCATGGCTGTGCCGCCCTCGCACTCAACGCCGAATTCGGTTTGCCGTGTGGCGGCATCGGCGTCCGTCGGCGTTATCTCGTCGAAGCGCGGAACGTCGGCGGGCAGTTTGCGCCCCAGCATCGTGGTGCGCGTCGCGTTGAGCAGCCGCGCGGCGCGCTCGTTGATCAGTTCGACTTTCCCGTTCAGACCGGCGACCAGCACGCCGTCGGAGCTTTCCTCGACGATCAGCGTAATCATTGCGCGCCGCAGGTTCGCGGAGCTTCGTTCGCGCATTAGCGCGTTGGCGCGCCGCCCAAGTTCGCGCGCGCCGGCGAAGACCACCGATGCGCAAAGCGCGGCCAGCGCGGGCGCCGTTTCGACGAGAACGGGCGTGTAGGAAAGTGCGAGAAGCGGCACGACGAAAAGGGCAGCCGCAGCCGCCCCGCCATGCAAACCGATGCTTCGGGTCGTCCACTCGGCGCGCGAGGGGCGGAGCGCGACGAGGACGCACACGACGAGGAGCAGTGTGCCCGGCAATCCCGTCGGGATCAGCGTTCGCCCCTGCCAAACGCTCTCGGCAATCAATGCCTGCAGTTCGACACCTGCGATGACGCCGTAGATCGGTACAGGGACACGGTCACCGAGTTCGATCGCGGTCGCGCCGACGATGACGCGCTTGCCTTTGACGTCATTCGGATTGAACCGACCATTCAACACGTCCACATATGACAGGCGCTTGAACGAACGCAGGTCGATGCCGAAGTCGATCGCGAATTCGTTCAGGGCGTATTGCCCGCGCTGTCCGACCAGCCCTGCGAATGTCGGGCGATAGCGTCCGTCGGGCAGATAGAGGCCGACGCTTGCGTTGCGCGCGACGCCTTCGGGCGCAAACACGTTCGCGTTGCCGATCATCGCGCCGTCGCGAAGGACGGGAAGCGGATGGGTCTCGGTCAGCTCCGCGCCCACGCCCGAAACGTCATGCTGCATGAACGAAGGAAGCACCACTTTGCCGGACGCGCTTCGAATGACCTCGGCGAGCTTGCCGTCCTCTTCCGGCGTGGAGGGCGAGGAGAATGCGATGTCGAGTGCGACGATATCGGCGCCCGACGCCGTGAGTTTCGCGATCAGGTCTGCGTGCCTGCCGCGCGGCCAGGGCCAGGTGTCAATGGCGGCGAGGCTCTTCGGGTCGATTTGCACGATCACGATACTGCCCGAGGCGGGTCGGTCGACCGTCGACATCGCGAAGTCACTCAGCTTCGCTTGCACGCTCGTGAACAGGCCGACGGCGGCGGCGGCCAAGACCGTCGCCAAGATAACGGCTTCCGGGCGCCACTCGCGCAGCGCCCGGAAGGTCTTGGTGCCGGTGTCCTTGATCACGAAACGTGCCGCCGTCTAGTGGTGCTCTTTCCTACGAGGCGTTACGCGGACCGCCGCCCGCCGAGTTGGCGTTCGCGCCGCCATTGCCGCCGTTGCCGCCGTTGCCGCCATTGCCGCCATTGCCGCTATTGCCGTTACCGTCGCTATTGCCGCCGCCAGTGCCAACGGAAGGTCCGTTCCCGTTGCCGTTGCCGAGGTCGATGCTGCCGCCGGTGCCGTCGCCCACACTGCCGTTACCGCCGCCGCCGCCGCCACCGACGGCACCGCCCGTCGAACCGCCGACGGGACCGCCGCCCGTTGAGCCGCCGAGATCGACATCGACGATGTTGTTGTCGCCAGGTTCGCCATTTTTGCCTCCGCTCAGATCAATACCGTCGTCATTGCCGTGGCCGCCGGTGTCAACGACGCTCTCGCCGCGATTTCCGCCGTCGATGATCGCCGGTTCGCTTGCGGGCGAGGTGTCGACGCTGACCGTCTTGTCGGCCTTCGCATCGACCGAGGCGACGCTGGACTCGTCCTTGGCGCTCTCGTCCGACGTGTCCTTCGTCCCTTTGTCGACGCTTGTGTTGTCGCTATTGGTCTTGTCGACCCCGTTCGCAGGGGGATCGATCGAAGATGCAAGGCCGCCGCTCACCGCTTTGATGTCGAGCGTAACATCGCCGATGGCCGCAGTAATGACGCTGTGCTTCGCGCCGTCTTCCTTCGCGCTGTGTTCCTTACCCGTGTCGGACGCACGATCCGATGCCGGCGTGCTCGCGGGCTTCATGGCTGGTGCCTCGGCGGTCGCGACGACCTCGACGTTGCCGGCGCTGTCCTTGGACACGAGCCCCGAGAAACCCGGTTTCACGAACTCCGCATCCGAACCGTCGGGCGTCGTCACCAGAACCAGCCCCTCCGTGACGTCGACTGATGAGCCTGCTTCGCTCACCGAGACGATGAACGTCGTGCCCTTCACGACGGCCGCCAAATAGGGCGTATCCACCTGGAAGTGGGGCGCCTTCTGCTTACCGACCTGATAAAGCGCCTTGCCCAGTGTCTGAAGCACTTGCGTGTTGCCGTTCACCTCTTGGGCCGGCAACTGCACACGGCTGTTCGGCCCAAGCGCGATTGTCTCCAACCCGCGCACGAGCACGACGCGGCCGCCTTGGCCCGTCTCGACCCACGAATCACCCGGAAGCGCCTGATTCGGCTGAACAGCGGCCGGCATGAACCCTGAACCGCCTGCCTTGACGGCGCCGGCAGACTGAACGATGCGCCAGTCTTCGGCCGCGCTCGGCGAAACGGAGAAGAAGAACGCGCAGACGCAGGCGAAAAGTCGAAGAAAACTTATATCGCTTTGTCTCCAGTGGTTGGCTGGAAAGGGGATTCCGGCTGTAGGACGAGGAATCTGGCGCGGCCGCGCTTAACGGGTTTGAAAGAAAGATGGTTGACGGAACCCACCGAAGACGATTCGAACTGCGCATTTGCTCTTAAGCTTGAGAGCC
>JAEUML010000159.1 GCA_016792785.1 Alphaproteobacteria bacterium | reverse complement strand
GCGACGGTGACGCCCTTCGTCTTCATCGGCACGCAGATCATCGTCTTGTTGCGGTGCATCGGACCGTCGCCGGTGTTGGCCAGCAGGCAGATCCAATCGGCTTGCGCGCCGTTCGTCGTCCACATTTTGCCGCCGTTGATGACGTAGTCGGCGCCGTCATGCCTGGCATTCGTTTTGATCGATGCGACGTCGGAGCCCGCGCCGACTTCGGAGACGCCGAGGCAGGCGACGAACTCACCCGTGATCGAGGGGCGGAGGAATTGCTCGCGCACCTCGTCGGAACCGAAGCGGGCGAGCGCGGGCGTCGCCATTTCGGTCTGCACTGCGATCGCCATCGGGATCGCGCCGCAATTGATGTGGCCCAAGGCTTCGCAATAGACGGCGGCGTAGGAGTAATCGAGGCCGAGGCCGCCGAATTTCTCCGGCTTCGTGATGCCGAGGAAGCCCGCCTTGCCCATTTTGCGGAACACGTCGTGGGCAGGAAAGGGCGGGTTCTCTTCCCACTTGTCGACGTTCGGATTGATTTCCGTCTCGATGAAGCGGATCAGCGAGCGGCGGAGTTCTTCGTGCTGGGCGGTGAGTTGCAAGGGTCAGCTCTTCGGGCGGCTTACGACGAGGAACAAGCGGTAAATGATCCAGACGGGGAGCACGACGATCGCGCCCAAGACGGCGTACTTCCAGCCCCAGATGATCGCGTCGAAGACCAGCGTCCAGGCGCGCTCGATCGTCGAGCCGAACTCTTTCCACAGGTCGACGGGATCGATGCCGAAGATCGCAAAGACGAGGCCCACGACGAACGAGAGGATCGCAAGCTTGAACAATGTGGGCACGACCGCGCCGCCGAAGATTTTTTCCATCAATTCGTCTCCTTCAACTGCTGAGGCTCAACCCAATGCGCATAGCTATCATGAGCAAGGGATATTCGAGCGCCTCAAATGTGGCAAACCCGGCGAGCGCGATACTCAGCGCGCTAAGCGGTTGCGGACGCCGCTCGGTCAACACGTCCAGTAGACCTGCGAGCAGAACGAAACCGACGGCCGAACAGACGATCCAGAAGAACGTGATCCCTGCGAACGCAAACACCATGTAAGTCGCATCTCCCGGCGCGATTCCGCCGCCACTCATCGCGCTTGTCGTTGAAAGGGCGACGCAAACGGTGACGCCTGCCGCATAGACGAGCGCGGCTATGAAGATGAGCCATCTGTCGGCAAGCCGACCGAGGGCTGCTGGTGAACCGGAGCTGTCGGAGACGTTGGCCACTACTCTTCTCCTTACTTCATGAGCCGGCACTCGTTGTGTCTTTGCGGGAAACGGAGAACCTTAACGTCTCCCCACTCCCGAATCGTACGTGGTCCGCCTTCCGCCTTCGCCAAGGCTTCGGCGGACAAGTCGCGGACCATGACACCGAGTGGGGCATTTCACATCCTCGCCACGCCGAAGGAATTGGGGCGCAGCTGGCGTTCCGCCGCCTCTTTGCAGACGTCAAGGCAGAGGCCCAAGACGCGGCGCGTGTCTCTTGGGTCGATGATGCCGTCGTCCCAGAGTCTTGCGGTTGCGAAGAGGGCGGTGGATTCGGCGTCGTAGGTGTCGACGATTTGTTTCGCCGCGGCGGATAGGGCCTTTGTGTCGGGCTCTCTGCCGGCGCGCCTGGCGCCGTCTTCGGCGATGATCGTCATGACCTTTGCCGCTTGTTCGCCGCCCATCACCGCGATGCGGTTGTTCGGCCAGGCGAAGATGAAGCGTGGGTCGAAGGCGCGTCCGCACATGCCGTAATTACCCGCCCCGAATGAGGCGCCAATATGGAGCGTGAGCTTCGGCACTGCGGCGTTCGTGACCGCTTGGATCATCTTCGAGCCGTGTTTGACAATGCCGCCACGCTCGGCCTCCGTCCCCACGATGTAGCCCGTCGTGTTTTGCAGGAAGACGAGGGGGATGCCGGATTGATCGCAGAGTTGGATAAATTGCGCTGCTTTCACCGCGCCTGCCGTGTCGATCGGGCCGTTGTTGCCGATGATGCCGACCGTGTGGCCCTCGATGGCTGCGTGGCCGCACACCGTGTGCGGGCCGTAGTCGGGCTTGAAGTCGAGCCACTCGCTGGCGTCTGCGATGCGGGCAACCACTTCGCGGACGTCGTAAGGCTTGCGGTAGTCGAGCGGCACGACGGAGAGCAGTTCTTCGGCGTCGTAGAGCGGTTCCTTGTAGGTGCGCTTCGGTTGCGGCTTTGCCCAGCCGATCTTTGAGAAAATCTCGCGGGCGAGGCGGATGCCGTCGCGGTCGTCTTCGGCCATGTATTCGGCGAGGCCGGAGACTTGATAATGCAACTCTGCGCCGCCGAGGTCTTCGTCGGTGGCGATTTCGCCGGTCGCGGCTTTGAGCAGCGGCGGGCCTGCCAAGAAGATCTTCGAGCGGCCGCGCACCACGACGACGTAGTCGCTGAGGCCCGGCTGGTAGGCGCCGCCCGCGGTCGAGGAACCGTGCACCACGGCGACGACGGGGATGCCCGCCTTCGACAGTTTCGCAAGATTCGCGAACGAGCGGCCGCCGCGGACGAACATCTCGGCCTGGCGCAGCAGATTCGCGCCGGCGCTTTCGACGAGTTGCACGTAGGGGAGCTTGTTTTCGAGCGCGATCGCCTGGGCGCGCAGCGTCTTGTCGACGCCCATCGGCGTCGCGGCGCCGCCTTTGATGCCGGAGTCGCTCGCCCCGACGATGACGCGCGCACCTGAGACCGTACCGATGCCCACGATGTTGCCGCCGCCGCTGACGTTTTCCGCGCCGTCGTCGTCGTGCATTTTGTAGCCGCAGAGCGTCGACAATTCGAGGAACGGCGTTCCGCGGTCGAGCAGAAGGTCGACGCGGTCGCGCGGCAGAAGCTGGCCGCGCTCCTCGAACTTCTTGGCCGACTTGGCGGAGTTGGCGCGGACCTTCGCCTCGAGCGCGCGAACCTCGGCGAGGAGTTTCAGGTGACCCTCGCGGTTGGCGCGGGCGGTTTCGGTGTTCAGGTCGATGCGGGATTCAATGGCTGGCATGACCCGAGTGGTACGACGGCAATGCCGGTTTGTCTGCCCCCCTCGGAGCCGGGATTCGCGGGGATGGCGTGCAACCCCCACCCCTGCCGCACCCCGCAAGAGGGAGCGAGAATAGGCAACGCACGTCTTCGGTGGTGGAGCGGGTTGATGGGGGGCCGGTATAAGAGATGCGTTCAGCCTTTGGGGTTTGTGCCGGTGCTTGCTCGTCTCTTGATTGTGGTTTCCCTCGTTGCGGCTGGTCCGTTGTCCGCGTTTGCCGCCGACGTGCAGCGGGTCGAGCGCGGGACGCTGGTGCTGGAAAACATTCCCGACACGCCCCCCTCGGTGCGCGAGCGGCTTCGGCTTTATCAGGCGGTTCGGGGGGCGTCCTTCCTGGACTTTTCGCCGGATGGGCGGGGCATTCTCATTCAGACGCGCTTCGGCGAGACGAACCAGTTGCACCGCGTCGAGGCGCCGATGGGCATGCGCCGGCAAATCAGCTTCTACGACGAGCCGGTCAACGTCGCGCTCTACCGGCCGGGCAAGTGGCCGGCGCGCACGCTGATGTTCAGCCGCGACACGGGCGGGGACGAACTCTTCCAGCTTTACCTCTTGAACGACCGCAACGGCGACGTCGTGCGGCTTTCGGACGGCAAGACGCGCAATACGGACGCGGTGTTCTCGCGCGACGGCAAGTGGGTGGCCTGGACGAGCGTGCCGTCGAACTCGGCGCGCTATCGCATCATGGTCGCGGACGCCTCCGATCCGAGGGCGGCCCGCGCAGTGTTGGAGGAGGACGGCAGTTGGAGTTCGGCCGATTTCTCACCCGACAACCAGACGCTGGCGGTCACGCGCGACGTGTCGGTGAGCGAGCAGCAGCTTTGGCTTGTCGATCTCACGAACGGGCGCAAGGAGCAGATCAAGCCGTCGCCCGTGAAGATCTTCCGAGGATCGCCGAAATTCTCGCCGGACGGGAACGCGCTTTATTACATCTCGGATGAGGATTCCGAGTTCCGCCGCGTCGTGCGCTATGACCTGCGCACGGACGAGGAAGACGTGCTGACCGACAAGCTCGCTTGGGACGTCGAAACGATCGAGATGGCGCCGAACGGGCGGCTGCTTGCGGTGACGGTGAATGAAGGCGGCACGGCGCGGCTCTATCTGATGGATGCACGGCGCGGCAAGCTGACGGCGGGGCCGAAGCTGCCGCCCGGCGAGGTCGAGAACGTGCGCTTCGGCGCGGACAGCCGGCGCCTCGGCTTCTCGCTGAACGGCACGGCGGGGCGCGACGCCTATGTTTGGAATTTGGGCAAGGGCGCGCCGGTTGCTTGGACCGACAGCGAGATCGGCGGGCTGGACAAAGCCGACTTCGTGGCG
>JAEUML010000120.1 GCA_016792785.1 Alphaproteobacteria bacterium | reverse complement strand
GCGTCACTGCGGCGGCGGCAGCATCCTCGTCCGCAACGCACGCACGCGTTCGATCAGCGGTGCGGCCGCGTCGATCTTGGCGCCGTGGTCGAACGTGATCGTCTTGTTGCGTCCCGGTCCCACGATGGTCAGCGACTCTGCCCCGCCGTCCGCGCAATCGGGACAGCCGATGACATCGGGCAGACCGTCGATCTTGGCGGCCCCCGCAAGCCGCGCGATCTCATCCCACTCTTGCGGACTGAGAATTTCCTCTTTGCGCTCGACCGGCAACGTCGGCTCGCCCCGCCCTCCGGGCTCGCGCACCAGCACCGCCTTGCCGGGCGAAATCTCCAGCCGCGTCTTGCAGTAGCCGACGCACATCCCGAACGACGTCGTCGACACGACCTGCGTGACGCTTCCGGCCGCGGTCGTCGTTTCGCTGCAGGCGGCAATGCTGATCGCCACAGCGGTGGCCGCAATGAGTCCAAACAGGGCTTTCATGGCGCAACTCCGGGTTCGAGGTTCGCCGCAAACCTACAGCCGATTGCGCTGCGACCGCTACCCCGCCGCGCGCGCCTTCGCGCGTTCGTATGCGGGGCGCGTCATCATGCGATCACGATAGGCGCCGAGCTTGGGCGAGGGCGCTTGGCCCAACGCGCCTTGCCGCATGCCGAGCGCCGTCGTGATCGCAATGTCCGCGAGCGAGAACGCGGCCCCAGCCGCGTACGCATTGTCGCCGAGCAAGTGCTCGATATAGGCGAGCGCTTGATCGACGCGCCCCTCCGTCGCCCTCACCGACCAGTTCCGCTTGTCGGCCTCGGGCGCAACAAAGTGCGCGGCCATCAGCGTGTTCAAACCGGCGCCAAGCGTCGCTTCGCTGAAAACGCACATCTGCAGCACGCGCGCGAAGGCGGGATCGTCGCGCCCGGGCAAGAGCGGTGTCGGACCGTAGCGTTCGGCGAGGTAGAGCATGATCGCGACCGACTCGTTGATCGCAACAGCGCCATCCTCGAGAAACGGCACCGAGCCCATCGGGTTCATCTTTCGATAGGCGTCGTCCGTCGGAAAGCTCACTTTCGCAACGTCATAGGCGAGGCTCATCTCCTCGCACACCCACATCGCGCGAAGCCCGCGCGCACCGCGCGGAAAGTTGTAGATCTTGATCGTCATTGCGGCCTCATTCTCAAACCTGCTTGATCCAGGATCTTACAATCGCCTTGAACGCCGCCAGATCGTCGCTTACGTCGCAATTCAAACCCAGTGTGACGAGAGCGCGATCCTTGGCGAGCCATCTCATGAGTCCTTTCGGATCGCGGATGACAAATGCTCCAAGTTGCGGTCGGGACTTGGCGCCCAGGTGAAGAATGATTTGAACGCCCTTACTTGCCCGAACGTGGAACGTTGCAAACCAATCCTTCTTGGTTCGAAAACTCGGCACATTCCATTTGATGCCCTCGCCAATGTGCGTGTCAGCGTCCAGAATGAGCGATCGGACCAAGCTGTATTCTTCCTTTCGGGGATGCTCCCACGCACGCAAGAAGGCGACGACCTCTGGATCGGACCTGACGACCGCGCCACTGGTCGCGGGAGTTGCGGCGGGTTTGATCGGTTTGGGTCTCTTGGCGATCATCATCCCTCACGTTGCGCTCAGGGTCGCAGCTGCAGCATGTCCTCAAGCCGCACATAGCCCGCTTCCATGCCGTGCTCCATCCCGGACTGAAGCATCGCCGTGCGCGTCGCCGCGTCGGGCAAGCTCATGCGCATCGTCATCAGCGTGCCGGTTCCGTCCTTCGCGAAGGTCGTTGTGACGTGGTTGTCCGGTGTCGGATCGGGCAGGTACATGCGCTCGACGTGAACGATGCGGCTGAACGGGACAAGCTCAACGAACTCGCCGGTCAGATAGAACCCGCCGCCGTTGCCGTCGCTCCATTCGTAGCGGATCTTGCCGCCGGGCCGTGCCTCGTTGATGCACACCGGCATCGTCCATCCGTCCGGACCCAACATCCATTTCTGGATCAACTTCGGATCGGTATGAGCGCGGTAGACCGCTTCGGGCGCCGCCGCAAACCGCCGTGTGACGACGACGAACCTGTCGCCTTCGGTCTTGAGTGAGAGTTTCGTCATCGCCTGCCCTTTCTCTTCTTGGCGTGTTTGGCGGGCCCCATCGCCGCCAGCACACCGTCCAATCTGTCGTAGTTCGCGCTCAACGCCTTGCGCAGCATGGCGAGCCAGGCGTCGACCTCGCGCGTCGCATCGGGTGCAAGCCGGCACGGCCGCTTGGTCCCCTCCACCCGCCGCAAGATCAGGCCTGCGTCTTCGAGCACCTTGAGGTGGCGCGAGATCGCGGGCTGGGTCATTTCGAACGGTTGGGCGAGCTCCATCACCGTCGTCTCGCCGAGCGCGAGCCGCGCCAGGATCGCCCGGCGCGTCGGGTCGGCGAGAGCAGCAAAGGTGTGGTCGAGGTTTCTCATGATTCAATAGGTTGTTATATAACTAAAATATTATATAATAATCCACGCATGTCAAGCGTCCGCTTGGCAGCCGGGGTCGCGGGCGTCTAGAGAATCGGCATCGCGATCATTGAGAGACGATCCCCATGCCCGTCCCCTACCGCATCTTCGGCGCCGAGATGTCGCCCTATTCGGTCAAAGTCCGCGCCTACGCCCGCTACAAAGGTCTGCCGCATCAATGGCTGAATCGCGGCGGCGAGAATGCGGCCGAGTACGCGAAGCACGCGAAGATTCAAATCGTGCCGCTGGTCGTGACGCCGGACAGCGAAGCCATCCAGGACTCGACGCCGATCATCGAGCGGCTCGAACGCGACCATCCAGAGCCCTCGATCCATCCGAGGGACCCGGCGCTGAACTTCCTTTCGGCCCTTATCGAGGAGCTCGCCGACGAGTGGGGCAACAAGTGGATGTTCCACTACCGCTGGCGGCGCGAGATCGACCAAAAAGCCTCTGCGATGCGTCTCGCCCTCGCAATGAACCCCGCGCTGGACGAGGCGGGGCAGACGGCCTTCGCGGAACAAATCCGTCAACGCATGGTGGGCCGCGTTTGGTTCGTCGGCTCAAGTGAGGCGACCGCGCCCTTCATCGAAGAGACGTTCCACGCAGCCCTCGCCCAACTCGACGCACATTTGAAGGGCCGCGCCTATCTCTTCGGCGCGAGACCGTCGTTCGCCGACTTCGCGCTGTGGGGTCAGATCTACAACATGTGGACCGACCCGACGCCCTGCGCGATCATCGAAGCGCGCGCGCAGAACGTGCTGGCGTGGATTCAGCGCATGGCCTGGCCCAAAGCGGAAGGCGAGTTCGAAGCGTGGCGCACGTTGGAGCCGACACTCCTTCCGATCATCCACGATTGGGCAGGCGAACTCTTCATGCCCTGGACGCTCGCCAACGCCGAAGCGCTCGCACGCCCCGAGGAAGAGTTTACGGTAACACTGCGCGGCAAGATCTGGCGGCAGAAGCCGCAGAAATACCACGCGAAGTCGCTTGAAGCGTTGCGCGCGAAGTTCGCCGCCGTGAAGTCCGATCGCACACTCGCTGGGATTCTGGAACGCGCAAACGTCCACGGCCTCAGTGCGTAGAGCTCAGCGTGCAGGCGTTTCGATCAAGAGCACGCGCTTGGCCTTCGCGCGATGCTCGGGCCGGATATGTGCCCCCGCGACCGCGATCGCCGTAGCAAGCACTGTCGCGTCGTCGGTGAA
>JAEUML010000098.1 GCA_016792785.1 Alphaproteobacteria bacterium | reverse complement strand
TCGAAGCCCTTGAACGCGAAGGTCGCAGGGCCGGCGGGCGAGGACGTGCTGGTCGAGATGGGGTCCTACGGCATCGGTGTGTCGCGTCTGGTCGGGGCGATCATCGAGGCCAGCCACGATGAGGCGGGCATCATCTGGCCGGAGAGTGTAGCGCCTTATCGCGTTGGGCTGATCAGCCTCAAGCCGGATGACCCAAAAACGAGCCAAGTTTGCGAGGATCTTTACCAAAAACTCGGCAAGGCCGGGGTCGAAGTCCTATATGATGACAGCGACGAACGGGCCGGGGCGAAGTTCTCGACGTGCGATCTGATCGGTTTGCCCTGGCAGGTGATCGTGGGGCCGCGGGGCCTTGCGAACGCTCAGGTCGAGATCAAGAACCGCAAGTCGGGTGAGCGCGTGAACCTCTCGCCCGAAGCCGCGTTGAACAAGTTCACCAGCGGGAATTGATGAACAAAGTCGACTTCCAACGGCCTCCTCGGCGTCTGGTGCGCGCGCGGCGCAACGGCGGCGGCACGTCGCCGTTTTCGTCGTTCGAATGGATGCTCGCGGGGCGCTATCTGCGCGCGCGGCGTAAAGAAGGCTTCATCTCGGTCATTGCGGGGTTTTCGCTTTCGGGCATCGCGCTGGGCGTCGCGACCCTCATCATCGTCATGGCGGTGATGAACGGGTTCCGCGAGGAGCTCATGGGCAAAATCCTGGGCTTCAACAGTCACTTGACCGTCTACGGTGCGGGACCGACGCTGGAGACATGGCAGCGCGATACGGACCGTGTGCGAAAGCTTGCCGGCGTGACGCGCGCGACGCCTGTGGTTAAGGGGCAGGCGCTGGCCTCGGCCGCGGGGCAGGCGGCCGGCGTTGCAGTCATAGGCATCCGGCCGGCGGATCTATCGTCGCTGACGCTTGTCGCGAAGTCGCTGACGCCGGAAGCCATCGCGAACTTTAAGGGCGACGAGTCTATCTTGGTCGGCGAGCGGCTGGCGAATTCGATGGGGCTTTTCCCCGGAATGCACATCACGCTCGTCGCTCCGCGCGGCAACGTCACGCCGTTCGGCGTCACGCCGCGCGCGAAGCGTTACGCGATCGCGGGAACGTTCAATGTCGGCATGTCGGAGTACGACGGCAGCGTCGTTTTCATGCCGATGGAAGAGGCGCAGGCCTATTTCAACCTCGGCAAATCGGTCACCGGCGTCGAGGTGATGGTCGTCAAACCCGACAGTGTGCACGAGACGAAGGCTGCGATCGAGACGACGATTCCAGGCGCGCGCGTCATCGACTGGCGCCAGGCCCACGAGACGTTCTTCGGCGCACTTCAGGTCGAACGCACGGTGATGTTCCTGATCTTGTCGCTCATCATTGTGGTCGCGGCCTTCAACATCATCTCCGGCATGATCATGATGGTGAAGGACAAGACGCGTGACATCGCCATCCTGCGCACGATGGGCGCCACGTCGGGTACGATCCTGCGCGTGTTCCTGATCTCGGGGTCGGCGATCGGGGTGGTCGGTACGTTCGCAGGATTCCTGCTCGGCGTGCTGTTCTGCTGGAACATCGAATCCATTCGCCAATTCCTAATCTGGATGACGGGCGCGGACCTCTTTCCTCAGGCGATATATTTCCTGAGCCGCCTGCCCGCAAAGATGGAGACGGAAGAGGTGGCGGCAGTGGTGGTCGCGGGGCTCGTGATTTCGATTGCGGCCACGGTCTATCCGGCGTGGCGTGCCGCGCGGCTCGATCCGGTCGAGGCGCTGCGCTATGAATGAGCCGCACGCGCGTGCGCAAGACACCGTTGCGCCGCGTGCGCAGACGATGCCGACGCTGGCGTTGCGCGACGTCGGACGGTCGTTCACGGTCGGCGGCGAGACACTCGAGATTTTCAAGGGCGTGACCGGGCAGATCATGCCGGGTGAGGTCGTGGCGTTGGTGGGGCCGTCGGGCTCAGGTAAGTCGTCGCTGCTGCATATCTGTGGGTTGCTCGAGCCTCCGACGTCGGGGTCTGTGTTCATCAACGGGCGCGACTGTGCGAAGTTAGACGACGGCGAGCGGACGCGGATGCGGCGCGACGAACTCGGCTTCGTCTATCAGTTTCATCATTTACTGCCGGAGTTCTCGGCGCTGGAAAACGTCGTCATGCCGCAGCTGATCGGCGGCAAGACGCGACGCGAGTCCGAGGCGCTGGCGCTCAGGCTGCTTCAGATGGTTGGCCTCGCGCAGCGCGCGACGCATCGGCCGGCGCGGCTCTCGGGCGGCGAGCAGCAGCGGGTCGCAATCGCCCGCGCGCTCGCGAACCAGCCGCGGCTGATCCTCGCCGACGAGCCGACGGGAAATCTCGATCCCAAGACCGCCGAC
The DNA here is from genome assembly GCA_016792785.1 of Alphaproteobacteria bacterium. Taxonomy (GTDB): domain Bacteria; phylum Pseudomonadota; class Alphaproteobacteria; order Micropepsales; family Micropepsaceae; genus SZUA-430. The sequence continues at coordinate 7,320 of JAEUML010000098.1, read as the reverse complement.
ATGGTGTTTGCGGTGCTCGTCGAGCTTTGCCGCGCGCGCGGCGTTTCCGCGCTGATCGCCACGCACAATCTGCAGATGGCGGTGAAGATGGACCGCACCTGGCTGCTGCACGACGGCAAGCTCATCGACGCGGGCAAGATCAAGCCGTGAACGAGACAAGGTGGCGGCTGCCGCTGGTGACGGGCGAGGCCGCAGGGGCGCTTCGCGTGTTCTGCCATGGACTGCACATGGCGCTCGTGTTTTACGGCTTGTTCGGCTGGTTGATCCCAAGCGCGCCTTGGCTAATCGCGCACTTGGTCTTTATCCCGGGTCTCATCGTCGTGTGGGTCGCGAACAAGGGAATCTGTCCGCTGAACAACCTTGAGACGCTGATGACAAGCGGCCGCTGGCGTGATCCCGGCAACGCGGAGGAAGGAAGCTTCCTCATCGTCATCGTCGAGCGGTATCTGGGTCTGCGTCCGACCCAAGGGCTGATGGACCGCGTGACCTATGGTCTGATGGCGTTCGTTTGGATGCTGTCCTGGCTACACCTCGGGATGCTGCCTGCCTAGCGGCACGTGTGGAAAACGCGTTCACGGGGCGGTTGCGCGTTGCATCTCTGGCGCCGCCCGTACAACCATCCGGCCGCCAAGGAGGGTGGTCATGTCCGGTCACGCGAATTTCGTTCATTTGCGGGTGCATTCGGCGTTTTCGCTGCTCGAGGGCGCGATGCAGCCGGACGAGTTGGCGAAGCTGTGCAAGAAGCACCGCATGCCCGCGATCGCGGTTACGGACACGAACAATCTGTTCGGGCTGTACGACATCGCCGAGGCGTTGACGAAAGCAGGCGTTCAACCGATCGTGGGTTGCCAGTTGACGCTGCAGCTTGAGGGCGCGGAGCGGCGTGGCGGAACCGGCGCGGCGCGCGGACCGTCGGGCGCGGTCGCACTCTTGGTACAGAGCGCGGCGGGTTACGCGAACCTGATGAAGCTTGCGAGCCAGGCGCATCTCGACGTGCAGCCTGGCGAGGCGCCGCATATCACGTGGGCGCAACTCGAACGCTACAACGCCGATTTGATTGTGCTCACCGGCGGACCGAAGGGCGTGTTGAACAAGCTTCTTGTTAACGGTCAGAATGAAGCGGCGGACGAACTCTCGCGGCGGCTCAAGGCGACGTTCGGCACGCGGGTTTACATCGAGTTGCAACGTCACGGGCTTGCCGAGGAAATTACCGCGGAGCCGGGATTGGTGGCGCTTGCGCATGCGCACGAGCTGCCCCTGGTCGCGACGAACGAACCCTATTTCGGCAAACCAGAGATGTTCGCTGCGCACGACGCGCTGCTTTGCATCGCGGGTGGTTCGTTCGTGATGCAGGATGAGCGGCGGCGCGAGAGTGCGGAACACTATTTCAAATCCGCGGGCGAGATGACGGCGCTGTTCGCCGACGTGCCGGAAGCTATTGAAAACACGATCGAGATCGCACGGCGCTGCGCCTACATTCCGGCGAAACGCAGTCCGATCCTGCCGCCGTTCGTTCCTGCGTCGGGTCTGACACCGGAAGAGGAGTTGCGGGCGCAGGCTGAGGCGGGCCTGAAAGTTCGGCTCGCGGCCAGCGGCACGTTCATGGACGAGAAGAACTATTGGGACCGGCTCGCCTACGAGCTCGACGTCATCATCCGGATGAAGTTTCCAGGTTACTTCCTCATCGTCTCGGACTTCATGAAGTGGACGCGCGGGCGCGGGATTCCGGTCGGCGTCCGTGGGTCGGGGGCGGGTTCCATTGTCGCTTGGGCGCTACAGATTACGGCGCTTGATCCGTTGCGCTTTGGATTGGTGTTCGAGCGGTTCTTGAATCCCGAACGCATCTCGATGCCGGACTTCGACATCGACTTCTGCCAGGACCGGCGCGGCGAGGTCATTCGCTACGTGCAGGAAAAATACGGACACGACCGGGTGGCGCAGATTATCACGTTCGGCACGTTGCAGGCGCGGGCCGCGATCCGCGACGTCGGACGCGTGCTGCAGATGCCGCAAGGCCAGGTCGATCGCATCGCGAAGATGATCAAGGTGCAGCCGGGCCAGTCGATCACGCTGCGCCAGGCCATCAGCCAGGAACCGCGGCTGCAGCAGATGGAGAATGAGGAGGAATCCGTCGCGCGGCTGTTCGAGATTGCGGGGCAGCTCGAAGGTCTCTATCGCCATGCGTCGACGCATGCCGCGGGCGTGGTCATCGGCGACCGGCCGCTTGACGAGATCGTGCCGCTCTACCGCGATCCGAGTTCGGACATGCCGGTGACGCAGTTCGACTACGAGAACGACGAGAAGGCCGGTCTTGTGAAGTTCGACTTCTTGGGGCTGAAGACGCTGACCGTCATCGCGGAGACCGAGAAGCTGATCCTCGCGCGACACGGCGTGAAGGTGAAAGCCGAAGACGTGGCGTTCGACGACAAGAAGGCCTTTGAGGCCTTGGGCAAGGGCGCGTCGACCGGCATCTTCCAGTTGGAATCTTCGGGCATGCGCGATCTGTTGCGCAAGATGAAGCCAGACCGGGTCGAGGATCTGATCGCGCTCGTCGCGCTCTACCGCCCGGGCCCGATGGACAACATTCCGAAATACATCGAGTGCAAACACGGACGCGAGAAGCCGTTCTATTTGCATCCGGCGCTGGAGCCGATCTTGTCGGGCACTTATGGCGTGATGACGTACCAGGAAGACGTCATGCTGATCGCGCGCGAGCTCGGGGGCTATTCGCTGGGGCAGGCGGACGAATTGCGTCGCGCGATGGGCAAGAAAATCAAGGAGCAGATGGCGGCCCATCGCGTGAAGTTCATCGAGGGGGCGGCGAAGCAAAAGGGGATCGACGCGGACACGGCCGAGCAGATCTTCGATCAGGCCGAGAAGTTCGCGGGCTACGGCTTCAACAAGGCGCATGCGGCGGCTTATGCGCAGGTCGCGTACCAGACGGCGTGGCTAAAGGCGAATTATCCAATCGAGTTTTTCTGCGCCTCGATGACGCTCGATATCGGTTCGCCGGAACGGCTGTCGATCTTCCGGCAGGAGGCTGAACGTCTCGGGATTGTGGTTGCGCCGCCCGACATCAACGCTTCGGACGCGCTGTTCGTGCCGGGCAAGCGCGCGGACGGAAAGGAAGTCATTCACTACGCGCTGTCGGCGATCCGCAATGTCGGGCGCGCAGCAATGGATCACGTTATCGAGGTGCGCCGGCAAGGTGGGCCGTTCCGGAGTCTGTTCGAGTTTGCGCGGCGGGTGGATGCGAAGTTCGTCAACCGGCGTATCCTTGAGAACCTGGTTGCGGCGGGCGCGTTCGACAGTTTGAACTCGAACCGGGCGCAGGTGCATGCGTCGATCGAGACGATGCTGGGCGAGGCGACGATTACGAGCCGGGAGCGCGAGAGCACGCAGGTCAATCTGTTCGGCGAGGTTGAGGCGCAGCGCGATCCGGTACTGCCGCAGGTCGACGCGTGGACGGGGCCGGAACGGCTGTCGCGCGAATTCGCGGCCATAGGTTATTACCTCTCGGCGCATCCGCTGGATGAGTTCGCGCAGATTCTTTCGCGGCTGCGGGTCGTGCGTTACGCGGATCTGGCCGCGGACAAGCGGCACGAGGATAGGCTGGTGAAACTCGCGGGAAGCGTGATCAGTCGCAAGGACCGGCGCACGCGCGACGACAAACGTATGTCGCATATCGGCTTCTCCGATCCCTCGGGCATGTACGAGGCCGTCGCGTTTTCGGAGGTGTTGGCGCAAGCGGGCGGCTTGCTGGAACCGGGCACGGCAGTGGTGCTGGATGTCGCGACGCGGTGGGATGGCGATGAGTTGAAGCTGCAGCTAATGAGCGTGCAAGGCTTGAACGAGGCGGCAGCGCAAACCGGAGCGGGCTTGCGCATCTTCATCGACGATCCAAAGCCGCTGACGAGCTTGTCGACACAGCTCAAGGGTAAGGCGGGCAAAGGGATCGTGACTCTCGTTTTTCCCGTCGAACGCGGGGAGCGGGAGGTCGAACTGGAATTGCCAGGTCGCTACGCCGTCACGCCCGCCCTCAAAGGCGCCATCAAGGTGGTGGGCGGCGTGCGTGAGGTCGAAGAGGTCTAGGAGATCCGCAGAGTGGGTTGATCAAATGTGCCTGGCGATACGGTCTAGTGCTTCGCTGAGCCGTTTCGGGTCTTGTGCGAAGCAGATGCGGATGAAGCGGTCGTTTTCTCTGTCGTCTTTCGGGCCAAAGGCGATGCCGGGTGCGACGCCGACCTTTGCTTCTTCGAGCAGGCGTTTGGCGAAGGCGGTCGAGTCCGTCATGCCGTCGACTGCTAGGAATCCATAGAACGCGCCGGCGGGCTTCGACCAGCTGATCCGATTTTGACTTGCGACGAATTTCTCGACGATCGCGAGGCCTTCGCGGCAGCGGTCGAGTTGCCATTTCACGAACGCGTCGCCCTTCGTGATCGCTTCGAGCGCGCCATACTGCGCGAACACGGCTGAGCCGGTGTTGTTGTACGCCGCCATTTCCGCCATCTGCGTGCCGAGGCGCGGCGGATGAAGCAGCCAGCCGACGCGCCAGCCGGTCATCGCCCATGCCTTCGAGAAGCTGTTGACGACGAAGACGTCGTCTTCGGGGTCGGCGATCGCGGCGAACGAGGGTGCGGGCGTGTCGTAGACGATGGGCGTATAGACCTCGTCCGAGATCACTGCGATGCCGCGCTTGCGGGCGAAGTCGAGGATCGCGCGCTGCTCGCGTTCGCTCATGATCCAGCCGGTCGGGTTCGAGGGCGATGCGAAGAATACCGCTTTCGTCCGGCGGTCGGCGGCGGCGAACAGGCGTTCGAGATCGAGCGTCCAGGGCTCGCCGTTCGCGCCGCCTGAGAGGCGCACGAAGCGTGGCTCGGCGCCGAGGCCGCGCACGGCCTGAAAGATGTTCGGCCACATCGGTGAGACGATGAGTACATTGTCGCCGGGCTCGCACACGCATTGCAGCGCGATCTGAACGCCCATCATTGCCGCGCCGGGCACCGTCACACGGTCGAGGCTGATCGTGCGTCCGGACTGGCGCGATGCCCAGGCGGCGATCGCCTCGCGCAATTCGGTCAGGCCGCGGGTGAACGTGTAAAAGGTCTTGCCCTGGTCCAGCGCGCGCTTGGCGGCGTCGCGGATGAAATCCGGGGTGACGATGTCGCCTTCGCCGAACCAGAGCGGGATGATGTCGGTTCGGCCGAGGCCCAGCATCGATACTTCGCCGATACCGTTGCGTTCGAGCGCCAGGATGGCGGGGCGGATGACTGTCATGGGCTCAAAACGGCTCTTTTGTCGCGTTGGGGACAGGCTGCCGCCCTTGCCTCGCCTGGCGCAAGGCCTTATATCGGCGCCCATTCCACACGCGGGCTTTGGGTTGCCCGGCCGCCAAATCGGCGGGCCGCCCTCCGGTGCTGGACCCTTCGGGGTCCGGTGATGGCCCGCGGAGGTTCAACCGGTCAAGGAGACGATACGCAGATGGCTCTGCCAGACTATTCCATGCGCCAGCTACTCGAAGCGGGCGTGCATTTCGGGCACCAGACGCACCGCTGGAACCCGCGCATGGCCCCGTTCCTGTTCGGGTCACGCAACAAGATTCACATTATCGACCTGACGCAGACGGTGCCGTTGCTGCACCAGGCGCTAAAGTCGATCCGCGACGTGGTTGCGCAAGGCGGGCGCGTGCTGTTTGTCGGCACGAAGCGCCAGGCGTCGGAACCGATCGCGGACGCGGCCAAGCGCTGCGCGCAATACTACGTCAATCACCGTTGGCTCGGCGGCACGCTAACCAACTGGCAGACGATTTCGAACTCGATCAAGCGCTTGCGCTCGATCGACGAGATTCTGAACGCCGGCGCGGTGGGTCTGACGAAGAAGGAAGGGCTGAACCTGCAGCGCGAGCGCGAGAAGCTTGAGCGCTCGTTGGGCGGCATCAAGGACATGGGTGGCGTGCCCGACCTTCTGTTCGTGATCGACACGAACAAGGAAGCGATCGCGATCCAAGAGGCGAACAAACTCGGCATTCCGGTCGTGGCGGTCGTCGATTCGAATTCGAACCCGCAGGGCATCACGTTCCCGATTCCGGGCAACGACGACGCGTCGCGGGCGCTGGCGCTTTATTGCGACCTGGTCGCGCGCGCGGTGATCGACGGATTGTCGGTGGCCCAAGGGTCGCAGGGCGTCGACATCGGTGCCTCGGCCGAGGTTCCGGTGCAGTCTCTGCCGAACTGAAGCGAATCGCGGCGCCGTTGGGCGCCGCGATCAACACACGAAGATCAGGAGTTTCCCCATGGCTGAGATTACGGCCACCATGGTCAAAGACCTGCGCGAGAAGACCGGCGCGGGCATGATGGATTGCAAGAAGGCGCTCGCAGAAACAAACGGCGACATGGAAGCGTCGGTCGATTGGTTGCGCAAGAAGGGCTTGTCGAAAGCCGCGAAGAAGGCGGGCAATGTCGCGGCCGAAGGGCTTGTCGCCGTCGCCACGCGGGGTAGCGTGGGCGCTGTCGTGGAAGTGAATTCGCAAACCGATTTCGTCGCGCGCAACGATCAGTTTCAAGCGCTTGTCGCTAAGACCGCCGAACTGGCTTTGACAGTGGGCGGAGACGTCGAGAAGCTCGGTGCGGCGCCGGTGCCCGGCACGGGCCAGTCGGTCACGGCCGCCGTGACGGAACTCTCAGGTTCGATCGGCGAGAAGTTGGAGTTGCGCCGTGGCGCTTCGCTGAGCGTGTCGCCAGGTGTCGTGACGACCTACGTGCACAATCAGATCGCGCCGAACCTGGGCAAGATCGGCGTGCTGGTGGCGCTGAAATCGTCGGGCGATGCGGGAAAGCTCGCGGCCTTGGGCCGTCAACTTGCGATGCATGTCGCCGGGACGCCGTTTCCGCCTCTCGCCATGAAGCCGGAACAGCTCGATTCGGCGGTCGTCGAGCGCGAGAAGTCGATCTTTGCGGACCAGGCGCGTCAGTCGGGTAAGCCCGAGAACATCATCGCCAAGATGGTCGATGGCCGTATGCGCAAGTTCTATGAGGAAGTCGTGCTGCCGATGCAGCCCTTCATCATGGACCCGGACAAGACGGTCGAAGCGGTCGTCAAAGCGGCCGAAAAGGACGTGGGTGCGCCGATCTCAATCGAAGGGTTTGTGCGTTACGCCCTTGGCGAAGGTATCCAGAAAGTGGAAACTGACTTCGCCGCCGAAGTCGCCGCCGCAGCGAAGAGCTGAGGATCAACACAAGGGCCGGAACCGATGACATCAGCGCCGATCTACCGCCGGGTATTGCTCAAGATTTCCGGCGAGGCGTTGATGGGTTCCGGTTC
>JAEUML010000084.1 GCA_016792785.1 Alphaproteobacteria bacterium | reverse complement strand
CGTGAAGAGATCGTCGACGGTGACGGTGCCCGGCGTCGACAACCGCGCGAGATCGTTGCGCAAGAGGTCGACGATCATCAGATTCTCCGCACGCTGCTTTTCGTCGGCGAGAAGCGCCGCGCGCTCGGCCGCATCCTCCGCGATCCCGCCCGCGCGCCCGCGCGTCCCCTTCATCGGCCGCGCGCTGATACGCCCGCCCTTCACGCGGAAGAACAGCTCCGGCGAGAACGACAGCACATCTTCATCTTCAAAGCGCAAGAACGCGCACGCCCCGGACCGCGCCTTGGTGCGCAACGCCGCATAGGTCGCGAACGGATCGCCTGCTGCAGCCCCTGACAGTTTGAACGTCAGATTCACCTGATAGACGTCGCCGTCCGCGATTAGCTGCCGCACGCGCGCGACCTTCGCGCCATGCGCCGCCGCGTCGAGCGACGGCACGAACGCGCCCGAGATCGCGGTCCCCATTGTACGCTCGGCAAGCCAGCGATAACGCGCGCCGGGCGACAACCGCCGTGCCGCGCCAAACAAGTGGAAGCGCAGCAACGGCCGCCCCGTCTCCGGCAACAACGGCAGAAGCCGCGGCTCGAACACATAGCCAAGCTCGTAGGCGCAATACCCAGCCGCCCACAGCCCGCGCGAGGCCGCCGCATCGATTGCAGCCAGCGCCGCCGGCACCTCGTCCGCGCGCCGCGCCTCGATGAGGCCCTCCGGCGCATGCAGCAACAGCGCCGGCCGGTCGGGCCAGGTGGCGTCGTCGAAGAGGGCAAAGGGGCCGTTTTCCGGGGCGTGCATGGCAGCGAACTTGACGGGGCCTTTGTCCCGGCCCACATGCTGGCAGAGCTATAGCGCGCGGAGACGCCAATGTCGCGACCGGGTCCGTTCGGCAATCCCTATTGCCTGGGATTCGGTGACGTTGAGCGCATTCTCGAACGCATGGCCAAGGCCGCTCCCGAAGCTTACCCGCCGATCAACATCGAAGAACCGGCCGACGGCGAACTCCGCGTCACGTTGGCGGTTGCAGGCTTCGCGCCCGAGCACCTGACGGTTTCGCTCGCCGATCGCGAACTGACCGTAAAGGGCGAGCGCCCTGCAGGCGGCGACGCCCGCGTCTATCTGCACAAGGGAATCGCGGCCCGCGGTTTCGTGCGCACGTTCGTCTTGGCCGACGGGTGGGAGGTCGATGGCGCGCGGTTAAACAACGGTCTGCTCCGGATCGATCTCAGGAAATTGCGCGCGAACCCCCAAATTCGTCAGATTCCCATCACTTCACAGTGAGATCGGACAGCTATTCAAATCGGCGGGGTTAACGCCCACATTATAGCCACCAAGGGTCGCTACATTGGTTGCCGGAAAGCCGGGGCTGAAAGCGACAGCTGAAGGAGTAAGGGTCCCATGACAAACGAACACCGCGGTCCCCCGCATGAACTGAGCGCGGACGAAGTTGCCCGCTTAATCGGTGCGAACACGGTCTACGTGCGCGAAGTCGCTGCCGAAGAGCTGAAGGGCGCTGGCGTCATCCCGGTCGACGCGCCGATCCCAGCGAAGCAGAAGTTCTTCGCGCTCCACGCCGCTGACGGCCGCCGCGTCGCCGTTCTCGACAACCGCGACCTGGCGTTCGTCGCCGCGCGCGAACACGAACTCGAGCCGGTGAGCGTGCACTGACGCGCTTTGACTGAAGCGAAGAGTCGCTACGCCGCTTGAATGCCCGCAGTGGGTTCCGTCAGAAGCGCATAGAGCTGCGCCCGGTCGTTCGCCGCGCGCAGCTTTTCGCAATAGGCGGCGTTGCGCATGAGGCGCGACACACGCGCAAGCGCCTTCAGATGATCAGCCCCTGCGTCCGCCGGTGTGAGTAGCGCGAACACCAGATCGACCGGTGCCTCATCGATGGACTCATAGTCGATCGCCTCGTCGAGATGCGCGAACACGCCGACGATCTTCTCGAGTTTCGCCACCCGCCCGTGCGGGATCGCGATGCCGTGGCCGACGCCCGTGCTCGACAGCTTCTCGCGTTCCCACAGCGTCTCGAACACCGTGTTCGCGTCGAGGTGTGCGGCTTGCGCAGCGCACGCCGCAAGATCCGTGATCAGCTTCTTTTTGTTGGGCGCCTTCAGCCGTTCGAACACGGCCTGCGGCGCCAGGATGTCGGCGATCTCCATCGCGGGCCTCAGCGCTTCGCGCCTTGGGCGTGGGTCTCGATCCAGCCGATATTTCCGTCGCCGCGGCGATAGACGACGTTGATCTCGCCGTGCGCGCTGTTCCGGAAGACGAGCGCCGGCGCATCGCCGAGGTCGAGTTGCATCACCGCCTCGCCGACGGTCAGCGTGCGCAGCTGCGTCGTGTTCTCGGACACGACGACGGGGTTTAGGCTCTCCGGTTCGTTGTCGCCTTCGTCGGCTGCGATCACGCTCTCGCGCGCCGCGGTGCCCTCGACGGCCGTGCGCGCTGCGCCATTGTGGTGGTCGCGGATACGGCGCTTATAGCGGCGCAGGCGTTTCTCCATGCGCTCGACCGCCTGATCGTAGCTCGCATAGATGTCGGTCGATCGGCCTTGCGCCTGCAAGTACATGCCCGACGACAGATGCAAGGTGCAGTCGGCGCGGTATTCGTGCCCGTCGCGCGAAAACGTGACGGCGCCGTCGACAGGCCGGTCGAAATACTTGCCGACCGACTGCGTCAGGCGCGTCTCCACGTAGCTCCGAAGAGCGTTGCCGATGTCGATTTGCTTGCCGGTGATGGTCAGTTGCATTGCACGTTCCGCGTCCTTGGAGAAAGAGACTGCTTGGCCCCGCGCCAACCTGGAATTCGAGCGATTCTGGGCGCGAGCGTCCCGCGAAAGGCGGCGGACGTGTAACGGCGCGCCCGACCCCTGTCAACGCATTGACTTAAGGGGCGGGAAAGCCCTCGCCCAGGGACATGCTTTGCTTCATTCGCCGACGCTCCACGGAGGAAGGAATGCGCATCGCTTCGCGGTACTTTGCGACCGTTCGCCGTGCGATGTCGATCCCTGTTTTCCGCAGGATTTCGACGATCCGGTCGTCCGACAGAACGTTCGCCGGCGCCTCGTTGTCGATGAGCTCGCGGATGTGGTGGCGCACGGCTTCGGCCGAGTGCGCCTCGCCGCCTTCGGCCGACGACGCAATCGCCGAAGTGAAGAAGTACTTGAGTTCGAACGTGCCGCGCGGCGTCGCAAGATACTTGTTCGCCGTGACGCGGCTGACCGTGGACTCGTGCATCCCGATCGCTTCGGCGATCGCACGCAGGTTCAACGGCCGCAATTGCGTGACCCCGCCAACGAAGAACCCGTCCTGCTGGCGTACGATTTCGGTCGCCACTTTCAGGATCGTGCGCGCGCGCTGATCGAGGCTGCGCACGAGCCAATTCGCGTTGTTCAGGCAATCGGTCAGATAGGTCTTGGCGTCCTTGTCCTTCGCCGTCGTCGCATAGTAGCGCGTGTTGACGAGAACGCGGGGCAGGGTGTCGCTGTTCAACTCGACCGCAAAGCCGCCGCTCGGATTCTCTTTGACGTAGATGTCGGGCACGACCGGTTGGATCGTCTCGCTGCCGAACTTCAAACCCGGCTTCGGGTTCAGCTCTTTGATCTCGGCGATCATGTCGGCGAGGTCTTCTTGAGAGACCTGCGTCAGCCGCAACAGGCCCTGCAGATCGCGCTTGGCAAGAAGCTCCAGATTGTCGAGCAGCGCCTGCATCGCGGGGTCGAGCCTATTGCGCTCCTTGAGCTGCAACGCCAGACACTCCGCAAGCGATCGCGCGCCGACGCCCGTCGGGTCGAACGTCTGGATCGCCTTCAGTACGTTCTCGACGACCGGCACCGGCACCGCCAGATGCTGCGCGGCGGTCGTGACATCGACGGTCAGATATCCGCATTCGTCGATCGCATCGATCAGGAACGCGCCGATCAACCGGTCGCGCGCGTCGGTACAGGCGACCTGCAACTGCTCGGCCAGATGTTCGTGCAGATTGGGTGCGCGCGCGAGCGTCGCTTCAAGCGACTGCGCGTCGTCGGAATCGAATCGTCCGCCGCCGCCGCGAATGTCGGACCAAGACGACGGTCCGCTATCGCCGGCCGCAGCATCGGCGCGGTCGGCGGCCGAGTCCTCGCCGTAGACGTTGTCGTAATCGGTATCGAGATCGGACGATGCGTCCGCTGGCGGCGCGTCCTCCTTCAGCGTCAGTGCGGTGTCCGGCGCGGTCGCGGGTGGGGCTTCAACCGGGTCCTCGCGGCTCGCCGCCGGCGCGTTATCATCGCGCTCCAACAGCGGATTGCGCTCGAGTTCCTGCTCGACGAAGGCCTGCAGTTCCAGGTTCGACATCTGCAGCAGCTTGATCGCCTGCTGCAATTGCGGGGTCATGACCAGGGCTTGTCCCTGGCGCATCTCCAATCTTTGTGAGAGTGCCATGCCCCGTACGCCCCGTTACAGCGAGAACTTCTCGCCGAGATACACGCGCCGAACGTCGGTGTTCGACACGATCTCGCGCGGCGTTCCTTCGGTCATCACTTCGCCGTCGTGAATGATGTAGGCGCGATCGATGATGTCCAGCGTCTCGCGCACATTGTGGTCGGTGATCAGAACGCCGATGCCACGTTCCTTCAGATGATGGACGAGCTTGCGGATTTCGCCGATTGCGATCGGATCGATGCCTGCGAACGGTTCGTCGAGCAGCATGAACGACGGTTGCGTGGCGAGCGCGCGCGCGATCTCGACGCGGCGCCGTTCGCCGCCGGAAAGCGCGAGCGCCGGCGCGCGGCGCAGATGTTCGATCGCAAATTCCGCCAGAAGGTCGTCCACCAGTTGCCGGCGCTTTTGCGCGTCGCGTTCGACGAGCTCGGCGACCGACATGATGTTCTGCTCGACCGTCAGCCCACGGAAGATCGAGGCTTCTTGCGGCAGATAGCCGATGCCGAGCCTGGCGCGGCGATACATCGGCAGCGCGGTGATGTCGTGCCCGTCGAGGAAGATCGAGCCCGTGTCGGCCGGGATCAGACCCGTGATCATGTAAAAGCAGGTGGTCTTGCCCGCGCCGTTGGGTCCGAGAAGGCCGACGGCTTCACCACGCCGCAGCTGCAGCGACACGCTGCGCACGACTGGGCGGCGGCGGAAGCTCTTGCCGACCTGCACGACGACCAAGCCCGTCTGTTCGGCCACCAAGCGGGGCCGTCCGAACTGCTGCGCGTCGTGCCCCGAGTGAGTGGCCATGGGCGGCTGATCGCCTTGATATCCGTTAGTCATTGAACACGCTCATAAAATCCCACTTGGCCTTAAAGTTGCGTGAAGCGATTACGGGGACGGTTTGGTTTCGGCGGGTTTTTCTTCGCCTGCCGGTTTCGGCACGATCGCTGGCATCTTTGGGTTCTTCAACGGTACGAACACGCCTTCGACGCGGCCAGACGTGCCGCCCTGTCCGCTCAACGCCGCGCGCCCCGTCGCCAGGTTAATGACGAGTGAAGTTCCGCGCAGGATGTTCTGCCCCTGCGCGAGCACCACCTTGCCGCCCATGCGCACTTCGCGCTGCGCGATGTCGTAGGTCGCCGTCGCGCCCGTCGCCTGGCCTTGCGGCGAGGCGAGCACGACGTTTCCCTTCGCTTCGATGCGCGAGATCGTGCCCTTCGCCGCTTTGATCGACAGCGTATCGGACCGGAGTTTCAGATCGCCCTGCGTGACGCGCACGTTGCCGGCATAGGTCGCCGTCTCGCTGCGCAGATCGGCGGTCGTCGTGTCGGCGGCGATCGCAATCGGCTTGTCGCTGTCGCGGCCCATGCCGGAAAACGGATTGGGCGTTTGTGCGAAGGCGATCGGCGAAGAGCAGACGAAGGCAAAGGCAGCGATAAGAGCGGTTCTCGTCATGGCGTTGGGGCCGGTTTCGACTTGGGTTGAGTGGGCGCGGGTGATGGCGTTGTAGGCGTGGTGGCGGCGGCATTCGGATCGTAGGGCGCGTTCTCGTCGGCCACGACCTCGGCGATGCCTTCGGGATTGGTCTCGGCCGCGTCCTTGGCGGTGCCTTCGCGCGGCGTCGGGAAATAGGTCGTCGACACGCCGCCGGTGAACCGCATGATCCCGGGTTCGCGCAGACCTTCGAACTTCTTCGCGCTTATAAGACCAAGCGGACCCTGGCAGTTGATCGGGTTCTCGCCTTTGAGCAGACCGAGCCCAAAATCATAGCGCGCCGACGTCGTGTGGCACTCATAGCCCTTGTCCGAGAAGATGTTGATGGACTCGCTCAGGTCCAGCGTCTTGGCCTCGCCGTCGAGCAGGCCCGTCTTCGCGTCGACCTGCACCCAACTCTTGTCCTGCATCGAAACGTCCGCGACGACATCGTCGAATACCATACGTCGCGACTTGCCCTTCTCCTGCGTCGCGCCCTTGGCGGTGACGGTGAAAGGTTGCCCGCGCCCGTCGGTGCCGGTCAGCTTCGGATTGACGAGCGCACGGTCCTTGTCGACCGAATCCATCGTCTCGAATGTCAACGCTACCTTGTTGCGGTCGCCGCCCGTCGCTGAATAAAGCACGACGAGCACGATGAGTGAAAACGCGACGAGTGGCAGCATCACTTTCATGATGCGCACAAAGCGGCTGTAGCCGACGGTCGCCTCGGCGCGCTGCCGCTCGCGTCCCCAACCGTCGAGCTGACGCGGCGCGGCGGGAACACCGCCGGCACGTGCTGCGTCACCCGCCGGAACAAGCCGGCCCGTGCGCGGATCCTGAATGAACTGGGCCATCGCGCGCCGCCGTTCCTAAGCGACGCCCGCGCGCAAGCAGTCGTGCACATGCACGATGCCGACGGGTTTCGGTTGCGCGGTCGCGACTGCGTCGTCGTCGATGACGAAGAGGCAGGTCACCGGCACCGCGTGCTGGTTCATCAGCCTGAGCGCCTCGCCGCCGAGCGCGCCGGCACGCACCAGGCGCGGCTTCGCCGTCATCACCTCCTGCGCACGCCGCTTCAACAGGTCGCCCTGCATGTGCCGCCGCAAGTCGCCGTCCGTGATCACGCCCAGCAGCCCGCCCGCGGCGTCCACGACGCCGACGCAGCCGAAGCGCTTCGACGTCATCACGATCAGCACGTCGCTCATGATCGCGTCGCCGGGCACCAACGGCAGTTCATCGCCCGTGTGCATGATGTCGGCAACGCGCACGAGCTTGCGCCCCAACGACCCGCCCGGATGCAGCACGCGATAGTCGTCCGCCGTGAATCCGCGCCGCGTCATCAAGGCGACGGCAAGCGCGTCGCCCAGCGCCAGCTGCATCGTCGTCGACGTCGTCGGCGCCATCTCGATCGCACAGGCCTCGCGCACCGGCGGCAGGATCAGCGCCACATCCGCATGCTGGGCAAGCGGCGAGTCGGCGCCGCTCGTGATCGCGATCAGCGGCACGCCCGCGCGCTTCGAAAAGTCGATGATGTCGCTGAGTTCGGGCGTCTTGCCGGAATTCGACAGCAGCAGTGCTGCGTCCTTGCGCGTGATGTAACCAAGGTCGCCGTGACTGGCCTCGCCCGGATGCACGAACTGCGCGGGCGTGCCGGTGGAGGCGAGCGTCGCTGCGATCTTGTTCGCGATGTGCCCGCTCTTGCCCATGCCGGACACGATCACCCGCCCTTCGGCGCCAAGGATCAAGTCGACCGCGTGCGAAAAACGCTGATCGAGCGAACGGGCGAGCGCACCCAACGCCTCGCCTTCGATCGAAAGCACGCGTCGCGCGGCTTCAAGATCGGCGCCGGCCGGCGAAAGTGAGTCGGGAATGGCTGTCATCTCAGGGAAACACTCGCACGCCAGGCACGAACTGAGGCGTTTCCATCATGATTGTGCGGCGCAATAAGGGCGCCACGCGAAATTCGTGCCAACCTTGGCGAGTATGTTCTCATGAAGGGCGAGAATCAAGGGAATCCGCCCCTCCGGAGTTAACCCCAGTTGGGGAGGAATCCGCAGAATCTCAATGGGCGAAGATGTCCTCTTCGCCCCAGCCCGCGAGGTCGAGCGCCGCTCGCGTGCCGACAAAGGCGAAACACTTGAGGGCCGTCTCCTGCCGCCCCTCGCGCGCCAACATCGCGTCGAGCGTAGCTTTCAGCTTGTGCAAATGCAGAACGTCGGACGCGGCGTAAGCGAGTTGCGCGTCGGAAAGCTTCGCAGCGCCCCAATCCGAACTCTGCTGCTGCTTCGACAGATCGACATCGAGCAGTTCTTTCACGAGGTCCTTGAGACCATGCTTGTCTGTGTATGTGCGCACGAGCTTGGAGGCGATCTTCGTGCACCAGATCGGCGACGCATCGACCTTCAGATAGCGCTGGAACACCGCCACGTCGAACCGCGCGTAGTGGAAAATCTTCGTGACCTCAGGGTCGGCAAGCAGCCGCACGACATTGGGCGCCGCGTACGTCTTCCGGTCGAAACGCACGATGTGGCAATGCCCATCGCCGCCCGACAACTGCGCCAGGCACAAACCGTCGCGGTGCGGGTTCAATCCAAGCGTTTCGGTATCGATTGCGACGGACTTCCCGAAGTCGACGCCCGAAGGCAAGTCGCCTTCATGGAAGTGGATTTTCATCTCAAGCCTTCGCTCGCCTTGCCCTTGGGTGGCCGCGCCACCCGAAGCTCGAAGAGCGAAGGGTGGTGCCCAGAAGAGGACTCGAACCTCCACACCTCGCGGTACTAGTACCTGAAACTAGCGCGTCTACCAATTCCGCCATCTGGGCACGGCCGAAGGGGGCGAGTGGTATCCGTGGGCAGGGCCGTCTGTCAACGAGAAGGCGGCAAACGACCGCTTCAAGCCGCGGCCCGATTTCGCTATCAACGCACCAAATCGGGTGAAGAACCGGCGAGGACGCATGGGCCGCGACAAACAGAGCATGTTGGTGACGGTGATCGGGGGGGCGGGCTTTCTGGGCCGCCAGATCGTGCGCCGCCTCGCGCAAGAGGGCTATCGCCTGCGCGTGACGACTCGCAAGCCGTCGCACGCGGGCTCGCTGCTGCCCCTGGGCACCGTCGGCCAGATCGCGCTCGTGAAGGCCGACATCCGCAACGAAGCCGAGATCGCCAAGGCGGTCGAAGGCGCGGCCGTCGTCGTCAATCTCGTCGGCATCCTCAAACCCTCCGGCGGCCGCTCGTTCGACGCGATCCACGCCGAAGGCGCGGCCACCGTCGCGCGTCTTGCCGCGAAGATGGGCGCCGCCCGGTTGATCCACGTTTCCGCGATCGGCGCCGACGTGAAGTCGCGCTCGGCCTACGCGCGCTCGAAAGGCGAGGGCGAGGCCGCGGTCCGCGAAGCCTTCCCGAAAGCGACGATCCTGCGCCCCTCAGTGGTGTTCGGCCAGGGCGACGGGTTCTTCAACCGCTTCGCCGCACTCATCCGCACGAGCCGTGTTGCGTTCCCGCTGTTCGGCGGTGGCGGCACAAAGTTCCAGCCCGTCTTCGTCGGTGACGTCGCCGAGGCAGTCGTGAATGCACTCGCCGACGCGCGCACCGCGGGCCGCACATACGAACTCGGTGGCCCCGCGGTCTACACGCTGAGAGAAATCTTGGACCTCATCGCCAAGACGACCGAACGCAAGCGCATGTACGTGCCCGTGCCGTTCTTCTTGCTCGACTTGGGCGCGGCACTGACCGGTTGGCTGCCCTTCGCGCCGATCACGCTCGATCAGGCGCGCCTCCTGCGAATCGACAACGTGGTGAAGCCGGGTGCAAGCATTGGCACGCTCGCCGATCTCGGCGTCCAACCAACGGCGGTCGAGGCCATCGTGCCGGCCTACCTCTACGCCTATCGCGCCGCAGGCCAATACGCCGAACCGCGCGGCGCCTAAGCGCTCGCCGCAGCGATGTCCTTGAGCAGGAAGTAACCGAGCATGAACGAACCGACGACGATGCGGTACCACCCGAATATGCCAAAGCCGTGGTTGGAAACGAACGTGATGAACCGCTTCGCCACCCAGTAAGCGCTCACAAAGGCCACCACGAAACCGATCGCGATGACGAACAGGTCTTCAACAAACAGATTGTTCCAAGATTTGTAGAGCGAGTACGCGGCCGCACCCAGCATCGTAGGGATGGCGAGGAAGAACGAGAACTCTGCCGCCGCGCCGCGCTCCACCTTCAGCAACATCGACCCCATGATCGTCGCCCCCGAGCGCGACACACCCGGAATCAACGACAAGCACTGGCACAGGCCGATTTTCATGTAGAGGCTGAGCGGGAACTCCTCGACTCCGTAGTATTGGGGAATCTTGACCAGCCTCTCGATCAGGATAATGGCCACGCCGCCGACCACCAACGCGACCGCCACCACGTACTTCGAGAACAAGACCGTCGTGATGAAATCGGAGAGCAAAACGCCAAGCGCTGCGGCCGGCAGAAAAGCAATGAAGAGCCCGAGCGCGAATCGTTGAGCGTTTTCGCTGTGGGGTACCGCCCGCCCCACTTCCCACAGGTGTTTGGAGTAGATGACGCAGATCGACAGGATTGCGCCGAACTGAATAAAAATCTCGAACACATGCCCCGGCGGAACATCGAGATTGAGCAACTCCCGGACCAGGATCATGTGGCCCGTAGACGATACGGGGAGAAACTCCGTGATGCCCTCAACCAGCGCGAGAATGATCGCGGACACAACTTTCCAAAGCAGTTCCATGAAGCTCCACAGGGGGGCAAACGGCGGGGATGAGGGGCGCAGCGGCTTGCTGCGCGGACCCTAACCTGACCGCCAGCGGCATACAAAGGCCAGAATTAGTACCGAAACGATACCATATGGGCGGAGTGTTCGGCACGACGCTCTTCGGCATATGACCATCTTCGAAGATTAGGTCATAATTACTGCCATAAAACCATTGTGCGGCAACTTTTGATCCCTATAAGGCTCAAACTCACTCAGTTTCTTTCGAGATGCGCTCCCGATGGCCGAGAACAAGTTGCTGCGCTTCGTCTCCCTGAACCGGGAAATGCCCGAAAAGCGGGCGGTGACGGCGCGCGCCCAGGATTTCGGCGAGATCTACCGTGAGTTTGTGGCCAAGAAGGCCGAGGACCAGGCCGGCCGCTGTTCGCAGTGCGGCGTACCGTTCTGCCAGGTCCATTGCCCGCTGCAGAACAACATCCCCGACTGGCTGAAGCTGACCGCCGAAGGCCGCCTGGAAGAGGCCTACGAGGTCGCGCAGGCGACGAACAACATGCCCGAGGTCTGCGGTCGCATCTGCCCGCAGGATCGCCTGTGCGAGGGCAACTGCGTCATCGAGCAGTCGGGGCACGGCACGGTCACGATCGGCGCGGTGGAGAAATACATCACCGACACCGCGTGGGCGAAGGGCTGGGTGAAACCGGTCAAGCCGCTGCGCGACCTTGGCCGCTCCGTCGGCATCGTAGGCGCCGGCCCCGCAGGCCTCGCCGCGGCCGAACAGCTGCGCGTGAAGGGCTACGCCGTCACGATCTACGACCGCTACGACCGCGCCGGCGGTCTGCTGATCTACGGCATCCCGAACTTCAAGCTCGAGAAGGAAGTCGTCACCCGCAGGACCGAGCGCCTGATCGACGGCGGCATTGAGATCAAGCTGGGCAGTGAAATCGGCAAGACGACGACGCTCGCCAAATTGCGCAAGGCGCACGATGCCGTGCTGATCGCAACCGGCGTCTACAAAGCGCGCGACATGCAGGCGCCGGGCGTCGGCTTGCCCGGCATCGTGCCGGCGATGAAGTACCTGACCGCGTCGAACCGTGTTTGCCTCGGCGACACCGTGAAGGATTACGACAGCGGCGCGCTGAATGCACACGCCCGCAACGTGGTCGTCATCGGCGGCGGCGACACGGCGATGGACTGCGTGCGCACGGCGGTGCGTCAAGGTGCGAAGTCGGTCACGTGTCTCTATCGTCGCGACCGCGAAAACATGCCGGGGTCCTTGCGCGAGGTCACGCACGCGGAGGAAGAAGGCGTCGTCTTCTCCTGGCTCGGCGTACCAAAGGCGTTCCTCGGCGACAAGCGCGTGACGGCCGTCCGCGCCTCGCGCATGCGGCTCGGCCCCGCCGACGTCACCGGCCGCCAAGTGCCGGAGGAAGTGCCCGACAGCGACTTCACGCTGCCCGCCGATCTCGTGATCATGGCGTTGGGCTTCGATCCGGAAGACCTGCACGCCGCGTTCGGCGAGCGCGATCTCGCGCTCACGAAATGGGGCACGCTGAAGATCGACCACAAGACGATGATGACCTCGCTGCCGGGCGTGTTCGCCGCCGGCGACATCGTGCGTGGCGCCTCGCTCGTCGTTTGGGCGATCCGCGACGGCCGCGACGTCGCCGAAGCGATTCACCGCCACCTCGAAACCAAACCCGCGCACGCCCTGCGCCAAGCGGCGGAGTGAAGACGATGAGCGAGAACAAACAATATAAGATCGTCATGGCCGAGCTTGACCCGGCCACCCAGGGCCACGCGCACTCACATTTGAATGCCGCATCCGCAGCGACACTGGGTGGCCGGGTCAAGCCCGGCCATGACGAGCGTAGTGAAGGCTTGGGAAGTGCCGGCGAAGCAGAAATCGCCCGCTATCTCGCCAACGCCCACGCGCTCGAATCCGCCCACGCCTACGCCCCCGACCAGGAACACGACGCTTGCGGCGTCGGTCTCGTCGCCGCGATCGACGGCAAGCCGCGGCGCGAGATCGTCATCCACGCGATCAATGCACTGAAATGCGTCTGGCACCGCGGCGCCGTCGACGCGGACGGCAAGACCGGCGACGGCGCGGGTTTGCACATCCAGGTGCCGCAAGATTTCTTCGCCGACGAGGTGAAGGCGACCGGCCATCAGCTTGAAGGCGGGCGCATCGGCATCGGCATGATCTTTCTGCCGCGCACGGATTACGTCGCGCAGGAAACCTGCCGCACGATCGTCGAGGCCGAGATCCTGCGCTTCGGCTACTACATCTACGGCTGGCGCCAGGTGCCGGTCGACATCTCCGTCATCGGCGAAAAGGCGAACGCGACGCGTCCTGAGATCGAACAGATCATGTTCGACACCGGCATCAAGAACGACGTCGAAGCGATCGAGCGCGACCTCTTCATCATCCGCCGCCGCATCGAAACGCAGGTGAGAAAGGCGTCAATCCCGAACTTCTACGTCTGCTCGCTCTCGACCCGCTCGCTGATCTACAAAGGCATGTTTCTCGCCGAACAGCTCTCGACGTTCTACCCCGACCTGAACGATCCGCGCTTCGTCTCGCCGATGGCGATCTTCCATCAGCGCTATTCGACGAACACGTTCCCGACCTGGTACCTCGCCCACCCCTTCCGCATGCTGGCCCACAACGGTGAGATCAACACGCTCAAGGGCAACGTCAATTGGATGAAGAGCCATGAGATCCGCATGGCCTCCGAAGCGTTCGGCGAGTACCAGGAAGACATCAAGCCGATCGTCCAGCCGGGCTCATCCGATAGCGCCGCGATGGACGCGGTCTTCGAAGTGCTCTGCCGCGCCGGCCGCTCCGCGCCGATGGCGAAAACGCTTCTCATTCCCGAAGCCTGGTCGAAGAAGGGCACGACGCCCGACGCGCACAAGGCGATGTACCAGTACTCGAACGCGGTGATGGAACCGTGGGACGGCCCGGCCGCGATCGCGGCCACCGACGGGCGCTGGGTGATCGCGGGCCTCGACCGCAACGGCCTCAGACCATTGCGCTTCACGGTCACCGATGACGGCCTGCTGTTCGTGGGCTCCGAAACCGGCATGGTCGTGCTCAACGAGCAGAAGATCACACGCAAAGGCCGCGTCGGCCCGGGGCAAATGATAGGTGTCGACCTCGCCCGCGGGATGTTCTTCGATGACCGCGCGATCAAGGACGAACTCGCCGCCGAGCATCCATATCAGGAGTGGACAAAGAACATCGTCGACCTCGAGCCGATCATCGGCCCGGGCCCGGAACCGTTGATGTTCGAGAAGGACGAACTGCGCCGCCGTCAGCTCGCCGCCGCGATCTCGCTCGAAGACCTCGAGATGGTGCTCCACCCGATGGTCGAGGACGGCAAGGAACCTGTGGGCTCGATGGGTGACGATACACCGCTCGCCGTGCTGTCGCAGGTCTATCGTCCGCTCTCGCACTACTTCCGCCAGAATTTCAGCCAGGTCACGAACCCGCCGATCGACTCATTGCGCGAAGATCGCGTGATGAGCCTGCGCACACGTTTCCGCAACCTCGGCAACGTGCTGGCGCAAGACAAGACGCAGACAGAGGTCTTCACGCTCGAAAGCCCGGTCATCTCGACCGGCATGTACATCCGCATGAAGGACCACCTCATCGGCCGCTTCTTCGAGATCGACTGCGTCTTCGACGTGAGCAAGCAAGAGGGCGCGCTGAAAGAGGCGCTCGATCGCATCTGCAAGCAGGCCGAGGAAGCTGTAGCCTCCGGCTATTCGCATCTGATTCTGACCGACGAACGGGTCGGCCCGAACGTCGCCGCGATCCCGATGATCCTGGCGACCGGCGCCGTGCATTCGCATCTCGTCAAGACGCGCATGCGCACGTTCACCTCGCTGAACGTCCGCTCGGCCGAGTGCATGGACACGCACTACTTCGCGGTCCTGATCGGCGTGGGCGCCACGACGGTGAACGCCTATCTGGCGCAGGAGTGCATCGCCGACCGCCACGCCCGCGGCCTGTTCGGCAAGCGCGGCCTCGGCGAATGCGTGAAGCGCTATCTCGACAGCGTGAGCGCTGGGCTACTCAAGATCATCTCGAAGATGGGCATCTCGGTGATCTCGTCTTATCGCGGCGGCTACAATTTCGAAGCCGTCGGCCTCTCGCGCTCGATGGTGGCGGAGTACTTCCCCGGCATGCCCTCGCGTATCTCCGGCATCGGCCTCGGCGGCATCCAGAAACGCGCCTACCGCCAGCACGCGCGCGCCTTCGCCGACGACGTGACGGCACTGCCGATCGGCGGCCTCTATCGCTACAGAAAGGGCGGCGAGACGCACGCGCACTCCGCGCAGACGATCCACCTTCTGCAAAGCGCGGTGGGGCAAGAGAGCTACCAACTCTTCCGCCGGTATTCCGAAGCGATTCGCGAAGCCCCACCGACGAGCCTGCGCCATCTGATGGATTTCCGCCCGCGCAGCCGTACACCGGTCGCGATCGAAGAGGTCGAATCGATCACCGAAATCAGAAAGCGCTTCGTGACCCCCGGCATGTCATTGGGCGCGCTCTCGCCCGAGGCGCACGGTACGCTGAACGTCGCGATGAACCGCATCGGCGCAAAGTCGGACTCCGGCGAAGGCGGCGAAGACCCCGCGCGATTCAAGCCACAGCCGAACGGCGACAACGCGAACTCGGCGATCAAGCAGATCGCCTCCGGCCGCTTCGGCGTGACGGCGGAGTACCTGAACCAGTGCCGCGAGATCGAGATCAAAGTCGCCCAAGGCGCCAAGCCCGGCGAAGGCGGTCAACTGCCCGGCTTCAAAGTCACGGAGATGATCGCAAAATTCCGCCACGCGACGCCGGGCGTCATGCTGATCTCGCCGCCACCGCACCACGACATCTATTCGATCGAAGACCTGGCGCAGCTGATCTACGACCTGAAGCAGATCAATCCGGCGGCGCGCGTCTGCGTGAAACTGGTCGCCTCCACCGGCATCGGCACGATCGCCGCCGGCGTCGCGAAAGCCAAAGCAGACGTGATCCTGATTTCGGGCCACGTCGGCGGCACGGGCGCATCCCCGCTCACCTCGATAAAATACGCGGGCGTCCCGTGGGAGATGGGCCTGACCGAGGCGAACCAGCTCCTCACGTTGAACAATCTGCGCCACCGCATTGTGCTCAGAACGGACGGCGGCTTGCGCACGGGCCGCGACATCGTCATGGCCGCGATGATGGGCGCGGAGGAATACGGCATCGGCACCGCGGCGCTCGTCGCCATGGGCTGCATCATGGTGCGCCAGTGCCATTCGAACACGTGCCCCGTCGGCGTCTGCACGCAGAACGAAGACCTGCGCAAGAAGTTCACCGGCACCGCCGAGAAGGTCGTGAACCTGATGAGCTTCCTCGCCGAAGAGGTGCGCGAGATCTTGGCGGCGCTCGGCTTCCGCTCTTTGAAAGAAGTCATTGGCCGCACAGACTTGCTGACCCAGGTCAACCGCGGCGCGCACGACCTCGACGACCTCGACTTGAACCCGCTGCTCGTGCAGGCCGACCCGGGACCGAACCCGCGCTACTGCACGATTCAAGGCCGCAACGAAGTGCCGGACACGCTCGACAAGGAAGTCGTCGCCGACGCGGCGCGCTTCCTCGAAGACGGCGAGAAGATGCAGCTGATGTACACGGTCCGCAACACGATGCGCGCGATCGGCACGCGCACGTCGCATCACATCGTCAAGAAATACGGCATGAAGGGCTTGAACCCAGGTCAGCTCACGCTCGACCTGCGCGGCTCGGCCGGCCAATCGCTCGGCGCCTTTGCCGTGCAGGGTTTGAAGCTGAAAGTGTTCGGCGACGCGAATGACTATGTCGGCAAGGGACTCTCGGGCGCCACGATCGTGGTACGCCCCATGGTCTCAAGCCCGCTTGAGAGCGAGCAAAACGTTATCATCGGCAACACGGTGCTCTACGGCGCGACTGCGGGCAAATTGTTCGCGGCGGGCCAGGCGGGCGAACGCTTCGCCGTGCGAAACTCGGGCGCGCTCACCGTCGTCGAAGGTTGCGGCTCGAATGGCGTTGAGTACATGACGGGGGGCGTCGCAGTGATCTTAGGCCCGGTCGGTGAAAACTTTGCAGCCGGCATGACCGGCGGCATGGCCTTCGTGCGCGACCTTGGCGGCGACTTCGCAACCCGCGTCAACCCCGACAGCGTCGTGTGGGACCGCCTAAAGTCGCGCTACTGGGAAGACCTGCTGGTGCGCCTGATCGAAGAGCACGCCGCCGAAACCGGCTCGCGCCACGCCAAGCGCATCCTCCAACAATGGGACCTCGAACGCGCCCGCTTCTGGCAGATATGCCCGAAGGAAATGCTGGCCCGCCTCAAAAACCCGCTGAGCGACGAACCGGCGGCGGCAAGGGCGTAATCAACAACTCGGGCGAGTGTCTGCACCGCTGGGGTATGGGATTTCCGCCGCGCTCGGGGCCGGCGGCAGCCTCGCCGCTTGCATGTGGCCGAGCGAGCCTCCTAACTCCCGCCTTATGGGGGATTCTCCGTCATCGCCCGCGGCCGAGCCCAGGCGCACCCACCGCTTCCGCATCGGCGGGATGAGCGGGCAGGGATGCATCGCCCGCGTCGAGCGTGCGCTGCGCGAAGTCCCGGGCGTCGAGAACGTCATCGTCGATCTCGACCACGCCGAGGCAGTAGTGAGCGCCGCCGCCGAGCGCGATCCGGCCGAACTGGGCCTTGCCGTCGACGCGGCGCTCGACGCCGCCGGCTATCGTCTGATCAAGGCAAGCGGCGCACCCGATCCCGATCCCGATCCCGCACCGGCACCCGCGGAACCACCGCCGGCGCCTCCTACTGAACCAATCTACGCGGACGACGAACGCGCACCTGAGCGTGCCGCCGATTGGCGCGCCTGGCTGCCATCCTGGCCGACGGTCTGGTACGTCGCGACTCGCGGCGTGCTGATCGCGCTCGCCGCCTCGTTCTTCTTCGCGCTGATCTATCGCTTCGTGCCCGTGCCGTTCACGCTGCTCATGGTGGGCGAGTCGCTGTTCGAGGGCCGCGACATCCACCGCGAATGGGTGCCGCTCGAACGCATCTCGCCGAACCTCGTGCGCGCCGTCATCGCCTCGGAGGACAACGAGTTCTGCCGTCACTGGGGCTTCGACTTCAAAGAGCTGCGAGATGCCTTGAACGAGTCGCGCAACGGCGGCCGCATGCGCGGCGCTTCGACGATCAGCCAGCAAACGGCAAAGAACGTGTTCCTCTGGCCCGGCCGCTCGTATCTGCGCAAGGGTTTCGAGGTCTACTTCACTGTGATGATCGAAACGTTCTGGCCGAAACGCCGGATCATGGAGGTCTATCTCAACGTCATCGAATGGGGACCGGGCGTGTTCGGCGCCGAGGCCGCCGCCCGCCGCTGGTTCGGCAAGTCCGCCTCGAAACTGACCCCGCTCGAAGCCGCGCGGCTTGCCGCGATCCTGCCCAATCCGAACCGCTACCGCGCGAACCCGCCCGGGCCCTACGTCAACAGCCGCGGCTACACAATCGCCGCCCGCGCCAATTCCGTCGACTTGAACCGCGACGACCGCTGCGCCAAGCCTTAAGCTGAGATTCAGCCGCCGAATCAGCCGCCTTCGGGAGGTTTCGATGCGCCGTCTTCACAACTTCCAGCTCTCGCCGTTCTGCCGCAAAGTCCGCCTGGTTTTGGGAGAGAAGAAACTCCCCTTCGAAAGCGTGCTTGAGCGCCCGTGGGAACCACGCGCCGATCTCGTGCCGCTCGACCCGTCAGGCGAATTGCCGGTACTGATCGAGGATGACGGCCTTGCGCTCGCCGACGCGCAGGCGATCGCGGAATATCTCGAAGAACTCCACCCGGCTCCACCGCTGATGCCGAAATGGCCGGCCGAGCGCGCGGAGGTCCGCCGCGTCGCCGCGTGGTTCGACCGCACGTTCTTCAACGAAGTCTCCGCCGTCGTCACGCGTGAGAAGTTGCTGAAGCGCTACCGCAAGGGCGCCTCGTCAGAACCGAACGCGCAGGCGTTGCGCGCAAGCCTGGAGGCGCTGCGCGTCCATCTCGAGTTCATCGCCAAACTCGCTGAAGAGCGTGACTGGCTGGCCGGCGCGCTCAGCCTCGCCGACCTCACCGCCGCCGCGCATTTCTCCTGCGTCGACTATTTCGGCGACGTACCGTGGGACGATTACCCGCGCGCCCAGGAATGGTATGCGCGGCTGAAGTCGCGGCCGTGTTTCCGCCCGCTGCTCGCGGACCATTTGCCCGGTTTCCCGCCTGCGCCCGACTATGCCAACCTCGATTTCTAAGGTGCCCGACTTTTTAGGACGAAGGTGGTGAAGTCTCGATGCCGTCCGCGCGCGACGCGATCCGCGACCTTGCGCTTGCGCAGGGTTTCGACGCCGTAGGCTTCGCGCCCGCGGACGCGATTGCACACGCGGGGCAAGGCCTGCGCGAGTATCTCGCTGCCGGCCACCACGGCGACATGGGTTGGCTCGCCGCCCGCGCCGACGAACGCGCGCATCCGCAAGCGCTTTGGTCGCAGGCGAAAAGTGCAATCGTGGTTGGGCTGTCTTATGCGCCAGCTGACGACCCGCTCACCGCACTCGAACGGCGCGACCGCGGCACGATCAGCGTCTATGCGCAAAACGCCGACTACCACGACGTGATCAAAAAGCGCCTGAAGGCGATTGCGCGCGCCGCGGTCGAACGCTTCGGCGGCGACGTGAAGGTCTTCGTCGACACAGCGCCGGTGATGGAAAAACCGCTGGCGAACGCCGCCGGCATCGGTTGGCAGGGCAAGCACACGAACCTCGTCAGCCGCGCGCATGGTTCGTGGCTCTTCCTCGGCGTCATCCTGACGACGCTCGATTTGGGAGACGCCGCACCGGAAGAAGATCATTGTGGCTCGTGCAGCCGCTGCCTCGTCATCTGCCCGACGAATGCGTTCCCCGCGCCTTACAAACTCGATGCGCGCCGCTGCATCTCCTACCTCACGATCGAGCACAAAGGCCCAATCCCGCACGACCTTCGCGCCCTCATGGGCAACCGCATCTATGGTTGCGACGATTGCCTGGCGGTATGTCCGTGGAACAAATTCGCGGCAACCGCCCGCGAAGTCGCGTTCTTCCCGCGTGTCGAACTCAAGGCGCCGCTGCTCGCCCATCTGGCGGCGCTCGACGACGCGGCTTTCCGGGAAGTGTTCAAAGCCTCACCCATCAAGCGCATCGGCCGCGACCGTTTCGTACGCAATGTCTTGATCGCGATCGGCAATTCCGATGACACAAATCTTAGTCCCGCAGCACAAGCACGCCTCGCCGACGCGTCACCGTTGGTCCGCGGTGCCGCCGTCTGGGCGCTGAACCGCCTCATGCCCACCGAAGTCTGGAGCAACCTCCGCACCGCGCACGCACGAAACGAACGCGACGAAACCGTCCTGGAGGAGTGGAACGCACTCACGGCCG
Organism: Alphaproteobacteria bacterium; assembly: GCA_016792785.1. Lineage (GTDB taxonomy): Bacteria > Pseudomonadota > Alphaproteobacteria > Micropepsales > Micropepsaceae > SZUA-430. The sequence continues at coordinate 5,317 of JAEUML010000084.1, read as the reverse complement.
CAGATGTCATGGTTCGCGAAGGCGAACCACCTACGATTTGATCACGCGCGAACTACTTCGTCTTGCCTTTGGCGCCGGTCTTCACTTCGAGCTTTTCGATCTCGATGCGCGCGCTGGCCGCCGCTTCGCTGTTTGGCGCCTTGGCCAGAACCGCCATGAAATCCTGACGCGCGCCCGCTTTGTCGCCCTGCGCCGCGCGCAGCAATCCGCGCTCCGCCAACGCCTCGACGTTGTCGGCTTCAAGCAACAGCGCTTGCGTCACGTCGCCCATGGCGCCTTTGACGTTCTTCTGCGCACGCCGCGCACTGGCCCGCAGCACGAGCGCCGTGACGTTGCCGGGCTCGGCCGCAAGCGCGGAGGAAAGATCCGCTTCCGCCGCCGCCCATTTCTTCAACATTGCCGACGCGCGCGAACGGTCGATCAAATACTCCGCCTCGCCCGGCATCAAAGCGAGCGCCGCCGTGAACGACGCGGTCGCAAGCTCCGGCTGCCCGGCCAGCAACCACGCGTTCCCGGCTTGGCCAAGGATCTGCGTGCGCACCTCGACATCGCCGGCCGACGGCTTGCGCGCCAAGAGGTCGAGCCTGCGCGCCGCCTCGCCGTATTGCTTGAGCGTGACGAGTGCGACGGCCAGGCAATGCTCCGCCGCCGGATCGCTGCCGTTCTTCAACGCTTCACTAGCCATTTCGACGGCTTCTTCGGGACGCCGGTCGGCTTTCTTCAAGCACTGATCGTAGGGAAACTCGTCAACCGACAACGCGTCGGCGGCGAAGAGGGCGAGGCTGAGGAACGCGAGCTTGACCATGGGCAAGACTTCGCAGACTTTGCGCCGAATTCAAGCTTAAACCTCGGTAAGGCGCGTGGCATGAACCGCCTGTTCTGCTTCGGACTGGGCTATTGCGCCGAAGCGCTGGCCGCGCGGCTGCGGCCAAAGGGCTGGCGCATCGCGGGCACGGCGCGCACGCGCGAACGCGTGAAGGCGCTCGCCGCGCACGGCTACGAGTCGTTTCAGTTCGACGGCCGGCTCGCCGACTTCGCATCGGCGCTGAAGAACGCGACGCACGTGTTGATCAGCGCGCCGCCGACGGTCGAAGGCGATCCGGTTCTCGCCCGCCACGTTCACGATCTCTCGGCGTTGGCGCCGCGCCCGCGATGGGTCGGCTATCTATCGACGACGGGCGTCTACGGCGACCATCAAGGCGCCTGGGTCGACGAAACGACGCCGGTCGCGCCCGCCAGCGAACGCGCCAAACGCCGCGTCGCCGCCGAACACGCATGGCTTGCGTGGGGTGCGGCGGTCGGCGTGCCGGTGCACATCTTCCGCCTCGCCGGCATCTATGGCCCCGGACAGAACCAGCTCGTCACGTTACGCGAAGGCACGGCGCGCCGCATCGTCAAACCCGGCCAAGTCTTTTCGCGCATCCACGTCGACGACATCGCGGCCGTCCTCGAAGCTTCGATCGAACGTCCGCACGCGGGCGCGATCTATAACGTCTGCGACGACGAACCGGCGCCGCCGCATGAAGTGATCGAATACGCCGCCGGCCTGCTGAAGATGCCGCCGCCGCCGCTCGAGACGTTCGAAGAAGCCGCCCGCTCGATGTCCGAAATGGCGCTCAGCTTCTACACGGAATCGAAGCGCGTGAAGAACGGCCGAATCAAGACGGAATTGGGCGTGCGCCTCGCCTATCCGACGTACCGCGAAGGGTTACAGGCGCTGTTGCCCGCTTGAGCCAGATCAAGGGGCCGGTCACGGAAACTGCCTACAGTGCAAACGAAAACCGAGGGAAATCTGCCATGCACCATTTTCACGCCGTCGTTTGGCTCGATCATCGCGAAGCTCGCGTCTTCGAATTCAATCCGGAAGACGTGCAGAAGCTCGTCATCCACGCGCACAGCCCGAACCGGCACATCCATCACAAATCCGGCTCCGTCGGCGCCGGCCACGCCAAGGAGGATGAGCAGTACTATCACGCCGTCGCCGAAGCCTTGGTCCACGCGGGCGAAATCCTGATCGTGGGTCCGGGGCAGGCGAAGACGGTGCTGTTCAAGCATATGCACGCGCACGATCCGAAAGTCGCGGCCAAGGTCGCGGGCATCGAAACCGCCGACCACCCAAGCGACGGCCAAATCGTCGCCCACGCGCGCAAGTATTTCGAGCGTTACGACAAGACGACGCCGCAACGCGCCTCAACCACCTGAGGCGCAGAGCTCCTCGACCATCGCGGTCAGCCGCCCGATATCGGCTGGCGTCGACAGTCGATGATCGCCGTGTTTGACGAGTTCGACGACGACGTCCGGGCTTTCGATCCGCTCGACGAGCCGCATCGCGTGCTGCCACGGCACGTCGGGATCGGCCATGCCCTGCAGCACGCGCACCGGTGCGCGCACGCCGACCTGCGCACCCAGGATCAGATGCCGCCGCCCATCTTCGATCAACGCGCGCGTGATCGGATAGGGCTCAGGGTCGTACGCTGACGGACGCAACCACCCGCCGCGATCCATGATGTCGCGCCGCGCCGCCTCCGGCAGGTTCTTCCAGATCAGCTCCTCCGTAAAGTCGGTCGCAGGCGCGATCAGCACCAATCCAGCAATCCGCGCGGGACGCCGCAACGCGACGAGCGTCGCGATCCACCCGCCCATCGATGAGCCAACCAGAACTTGCGGCCCCTCGGTGATCTGATCGAGCACCGCCAGCGCGTCGTCGAGCCAACGCGACACGGTCCCCTCCGCGAACGTCCCGCTCGACCGCCCATGTCCGAAATAGTCGAACCGCGTGTAAGCCCGCCCGCGCTCGCGCGCCCAAGCGTCCAGCGCCGCGGCCTTCGTGCCCGCCATGTCCGACTTGAACCCCGAGAGCCACAGCACGCCCGGCCCCGTCGCGCTGCCCGGCGTTTTCAGGTACGCAATCGACTGCCCGTCCGGGCGCATGAGTCGCAAGGGCTCGCTCGTCATTGCATCGCTTTCGGTTCGTATGTCGTCACAGTCACTACCGTTCTCGATCCTTCAAGTCATCCCGGCGCTCGACGCCGGCGGGGCGGAGCGCACGGCGGTTGACGTCGCGAAGGCTGTCATAGCGGCGGGCGGCAAATGCTGGATCGCGACCGCAGGCGGGCGCCTTGCGGAAGAGGCGGAGAAGGCGGGCGCCATCCTCGTCGAAGGCCCGTTCGACACCAAGAACCCGCTTACGATCCGCAGCAATGCAGCAAGGCTCGCCGAACTGATCGCGAAAGAGAAGATCGCAATTGTCCACGCCCGTTCGCGCGCGCCGGCCTGGAGCGCCTGGTTCGCCGCCCGCCGCACCGGCGTGAAATACGTCGCGACCTACCACGGCATCTACAACGCCAAAGGCGCGCTCAAGCGCTGGTACAATTCGATCATGGCCCGCGGCGACGCCGTCATCGCGAACTCCGCCTACACGGCCGCACACGTTAAGCGCGAGCATAGGATAGACCCGGCGAAACTCCACATCATCCCGCGCGGCATCGACATCGAAGCCTTCACGCCCGCGAACGTGACCGCCGACCGCGTCGAGACGATCCGCAAACAGTGGAACCTGAAACCTGATCTGCCCGTGATCATGATGCCGGGCCGCCTCACGCGCTGGAAAGGCCAACTCGTCTTCATCGAGGCATTGGCGCAACTCGGCCATCGCAATTTCGAAGCTGTGATGGTCGGCGACGCGCAGGAGCGCGACTCCTACGTCGACGAACTGCGCGCGGCCCTCGATCGCCTCGACCTGTCGCAGATCGTGCGCATCCCTGGCCATTCCAGCGACATACCCGCCGCCATGATGCTGGCGAGCGTGATCGTGACCCCGTCGATCGAACCCGAAGCGTTCGGCCGCGTCGCGGTGGAGGCGCAGGCGATGGGTCGCCCCGTGGTCGCCTCGCGCCTCGGCGCGCAGACGGAGACGATCGAAGACGGTGTCACCGGATTTCTCGTCGAACCGGGCGACGCCAAGGCGCTCGCCGAAGGTATCTCCAAGGCGCTCGCGCTGAACGAGGACGAACGCGCCGCGATGCGGACGGCCGCGCGCGTGCGCGTTCTGAAGTCCTACACGGTCGATGCGATGTGCGCGGCGACGCTCGCCGTCTACCGCAAGGTCATGTCAGCGTCTTGAGATATTGCGGCAGAGCCGCCGTCCATTGCGCCGGCCCACGCGCCCGCGCCGCCGCCGCCTTGGCAAGCCGCCCGCCTTGCGCGCGATCTTCGATCAACTTGAGAACGCCCGCGGCCACCGCGGCAACGTCGCCCGCGTCGCAGACGACACCGGTCTCGCCGTCGGCAACTGCATCGACCGCACCGCCCTCGCGCCCCGCAAGGGCTGCGAGCCCGTACCACGCGGCTTCCATATAGACGATGCCGAACCCTTCGACGGAATCGCCATCCCGCCGCGTCGGCATGACGAAGGCATCCGCGGAAGCGAAAAGCGCAGCTTTGGCTTCACCGTCCACCATGCCCGCGAAGTGCACTGAATCCGCAACGCCGGTCTCGCGCGCAAGCGTTTCCAAACGCGCACGATCATCGCCGCCACCGGCAACGATATAGAGCGCCTTCGGATGGGTTTCGAGAACGCGGGGCAGGGCACGGATCACCATGTCGACGCCTTTGCGCGGCTCGAGCCGGCAGAGCGAAAGCAGAACGGGCGATCGCCCCGCGACGATTTCGCGAATGCCCGCGAGCGCCGCCTCGCTTGGCGCAGGCTGAGGTGCGAGCGGCGGATTGGTGACGACGAGTCGCGTCGCACCGCTGACATAGGGTTTGGCCAGCGCTGCCGTGTACGCGGAACTCGCGATCACTGTCCTGACCTTTGCAAACGCGCGCGCGATGCGCGCCTGCTTGGCGGCAGACGGCTTCGCTGGAAACTCCATGCCATGCGCAAGCACCGCAAGCGGCGCGCCGACATCGCCGAGCAGTTCGATGCTTTTCCACGAGTCCGCAAACACGCCGTCGATTTTGGCGCCCTTGCACGCCTTCGCGACCGCCCACGCCTTCAGGCGGCGTCGCAACGGTTTGAACCCGCCGAAGCGCACGACCTCGAACGACGGCGCAAACGGCGCATCGTCATGCGCACGGTCGGCGAAGACGCGCACTTCATGCCCGCTGGCGTGCAGCGTTTGCGCAAGCCCACCCATCAGGTTCTCGATGCCGCCGCGATCCGGCGGAAAGCACTGTGTTGTGATGAGGATCATGGTGCGCGGTGCTTCGTTGCCAGTTCGAGCATTCGCGCGATGCGAACATGACGCGAAGTTGCGCCGGCGATCGCGGTCCGAAACCCGGCAAGTCCACCCATGAAATGCCGTCGCAGGAAATA
>JAEUML010000071.1 GCA_016792785.1 Alphaproteobacteria bacterium | reverse complement strand
GGAATCAAATCTCGACCTGCGAGCCCATTTCGACGACGCGGTTGGCGGGGATGCGGAAGAAGCGCGTGGCGGAAAGTGCTGTCGCCTGCAGCGCGATGAAGATCGCGGCCTGCCAGCGGCGGAGTTCGGAGCGGCTGGCCGGGATTAGCGTCTCGCGGCCTAGGAAGAACGTCGTCTGCATGAGGTCGAACGACATGCCGTATTGGCGGCAGAGTTCGAGCGCGCGCGGCACGTCGGGGCGCTCCATGAAGCCGTAGTGCACGACGACCGTGAAGAAGCCCTTGCCGAGTTTGTCGACCTGGATGCGCTGAGCGTCGGGCACGCGCGGGATGTCCTCGACGTCGACCTTCATGATGACGACGCGCTCGTGGACGACGTGATTGTGCTTCAGATTGTGCAGGAACGCCGTCGGCACCACCGCGGGGTTCGACGACATGAAGACCGCCGTGCCGCTGACGCGCTCCGTCGTGCGGTCCCAGTGCTCCAAGAACTCCCTGATCGGCATCGCGTCGCGGTAGAGCTTGGCCGTCAGGATCTCGCGGCCGCGGCTCCACACCATGAAGAGCGTCAAGGCGCCGATCGCGACCAGGATCGGCAACCAGCCGCCGGTCGGGATCTTCAACATGTTCGAGGTCAAGAACATGACATCGACGAACAGGAAGAGGCCGAACACGAGGTAGATCGTCCAGCGGTTCCATCCCCACAGCCAGCGCGCCACGATCATGGCCAGGATCGTGTCGATCGTCATCGCGCCGGTGACGGCGAGGCCGTAGGCGTGGGTCAGGTTGCTCGACGTCTGGAACGACAGGATGATGATCGCGACGCCGATCATCAGAAGCCAGTTGATCTGCGGCAGATAGATCTGTCCCATCTCCGTCGCCGAGGTGTGGCGGATGTCCATGCGCGGCAGGTAGCCCAGCTGAATCGCCTGACGGCTCAGCGAGAACACGCCCGATATGACGGCCTGCGAGGCGATGACGGTCGCGCAGGTCGCGAGCACCACCATGGGATAGAGCGCCCAACTGGGCGCCAAGAGATAGAACGGATTCTGGAGCGTCCGCGGATCGTTGAGCAGCAGCGCGCCCTGGCCGAAGTAGTTCAGCACCAAGCAGGTCGCGACGCCGACCCAGGCCGTGCGGATCGGACCTTTGCCGAAGTGGCCCATGTCGGCGTAGATCGCCTCGGCGCCGGTGACGCAGAGCACGATCGAGCCCAACGCCACGAACGTCACCCATGGTTCCGCGATGACGAGGTCGATCGCGTAGAGCGGGTTCAGCGCGAACAGGATTCCAGGCCGTTCGAAGATCTCGATCAGGCCCAAGGTTCCGATGACCAGGAACCAAAGCACCATGATCGGGCCGAACAGTTTCGCAACACCGTGCGTGCCGCGGCTCTGAAAGACGAAGAGCGCGACCAGGATGCAAGTTGCGAGCGGGACGACGAGGCTTGAAAAGGCAGGGGTCGCGACCTTCAGACCTTCAACGGCCGACAAGACCGACACTGACGGCGTGATCAGCGCATCGCCGTAGAACAGCGCCAAACCCAACAGCGCCAGGAACCAGATCGCTTTACGGCGTCGGGTGGCCGCGTGGCCGGTGCGCAGCGCGAGCGAGGCGAGCGAGAGCACGCCGCCTTCGCCCTTGTTGTCGGCGCGCATGATGAAGATGCAGTACTTGATCGAGACGATAATCATCAGCGACCAGAAGGCCACGGAGAGCACGCCCATTACGGTCGTCTCGTTCAGCGCCATGTTGCCGGTTTCGCCGAACGTCTCCTTCATCATGTAGAGCGGGCTGGTGCCGATGTCGCCGAACACGACCCCGATCGCAGCCAGCGCCAGCGCGCGATGCCGCGCGGCCGTCATTTGCGCTTCTTTGGCGTTTGCGTCCATGGAGGTTCGATCGGCGCGGGCTTCGCCTTAGCCTTTGGTTCGCTCGCGGATCATCTGCATCTGACGCACGATCACCTCGGCCTGGCGGATGGAAGCGAGGTCGATCAGTTTACCGCCCAGGGCGACCGCGCCCATGCCCTTTGCGGCGCCTTCCTTCATCGCGGCGAGAATGGCCTCGGCACGTTCGACTTCATCAGCGGGCGGCGTGAACACGCGGTTCGCCAATGCGACCTGGCTGGGGTGGATCGCCCATTTGCCTTCGCAACCCAGAACGGCGGAGCGCTTCGCCTGCGCGACGAAGCCTGCTTCGTCCGAGTAGTCGCCGAACGGACCGTCGATGGGCCTAAGCCCATGCGCGCGAGCGGCGGCGACCATGCGGAACATCGCGTAGTGCCAAAGGTCCGACCAATGCGTATCGCGCTTGCCGGCGGCGTCCTTGTCGGTCAGCACCACGTAGTCCGCGTTCGGGCCGCCGATATTCGTCGTTCGCATACCGGCGGAGGCCGCGTAATCGGCCGAGCCGAAATGCAGCGACTCGAGCCGCTTCGAGGCGCCGGCGATCGCATCGATGTTGTTCAAGCCCATCACGCTTTCGATGATGACTTCGAGTTTCACCGGCTTCTTGCGGCCGACCGCCATCTCGATCTGCGAGATCAGCATGTCGATCGCATAGATGTCGGCGGCGACGCCGACCTTCGGAATCATGATGAGATCGAGACGCTCGCCCGCCTGCTCGATGATGTCGACGACATCGCGGTAACACCACTGCGTATCAAGGCCATTGATGCGCACGGAGATCGATTTCGTGCCGAAGTTCTGGGCCTTCAGCGCCTGGATGATGTTGGCCCGCGCTTGCGGTTTGTCGGCGGGGGCGACGCTGTCTTCGAGGTCAAGGCAGATGACGTCGGCGTCGCCGGCGACCGCCTTCTCGAACAGCGCCGGACGCACGCCCGGACAGAACAGCTGCGAGCGGTTCAGACGCGGCGGAACGCGTTCGACGGTGGTGAAGCTCATGGTTCAAGCCCCGTGCTCATTGCGACGCAAGATCAAGGCCGGGGACCCCTCGAAAAGAGGCGGGAAGCTAGGCTTGTGCGCTGCAGCAGTCAACGCTTCCGGCGCACGGCCAACGGGTGCTTTTCCGCGACCAACTTCCTTAATCTTTCGTCCTGGACGTGGGTGTATATCTGAGTCGTGGCGATATCGGCATGGCCGAGCAGTTGTTGCACACTTCTTAGGTCTGCTCCGTGCGCGACCAGATGACTGGCGAAGGCGTGGCGCAGCACGTGCGGCGACAGTTTACGCGGGTCGATGCCCGCTTGTACCGCTAGGTCTTTCAACAATTGCGCGACGCGGCGGCGGGTGAAATGACCTTCGCGGCCGCGCGAAGGGAACAGAAAGCGCTGGGCCTTTTCCAACTGTGGAAGAAAGCGATTGCGGACGCCGAGATAGGCCTTGATCGCCTCGCGTGCGGGCGCGCCGAGCGGCACCAGACGTTCGCGGCCACCTTTGCCCTTGACCATGATCGTGCGCCGTTCGCCCGACACTGACGCAAGCGGCAGCGTGACGAGTTCGGAGACGCGCAAGCCCGACGCGTAGAGCAATTCGACGATGCAGAGCAGGCGCAAAGCCTCCGCGCCTTCGAGGCCCGCCGCCGCGTCGATCAGCGATTGAGTCTGCGTCTCGGTGACGATCTTGGGCAGCGGGCGCGCGCGCTTCGGCGACTCGACCGCCGACGTCGGATCGTCGGTGCGGATGTCTTCGTCGAGCAGGAAGCGGTGAAGTTGACGCATGGCCGAAAGGCGGCGCGCTTGGGTCGAGGCCTTCAGTCCCGCGCCGGAGAGCGCGGCGAGATAGGCGCGCACATCGGCCGCCGAACCGTTCGTCAAGACCCGACCCTTCTTGGCCAAGAAGCCTGCATAGTCCAACAGATCGCGGCGATAGGCGTCGAGCGTGTGGATCGAGGCGCCGCGCTCGGCGCTTTGCATTTCGAGGAAGGATTCCAGGTGATGCAGATCCGCGCGACTCATTTGCGGATGCGGATCGGGTTGCCGAGCACAGCCTCGGCCGCAATCGCACGCGCTTCGTCGCGCAAGCCGATCGCCATCAGCGCTTTCACGACGCGCGCCACCGTCTGACCTTGCGCACGCGTCGGGCCGCCGGGTCCGAGCGCGACCAGCGCGTTCAAGATCGTCTCACCCACCCGGCCGTCGTGTGCGGTTCTGTTGAGCGCGATCAACGCCTCGGCCGCTGCGCCTTGCGGGACGACGCCGGTCGTCGTCGCCGACACCGCCCACTGCGCATCGGGCGGTACGACGTAGCCCAGCGCATCGAGCAACGGAATCTCTCGCGTGGCGCGGTCCATCAGCCAATCCTTGGCACCGCCGGGTTTGAGCGCGTTCTGGCCAAGCCATGTCATCGATCCTTGAAGGCGCGCGACGTTCTCGGTCGTCGGGCGCACGAAGGCGAGGCCTTGCTGGATCGCGTTCACGGTCGGGCCGTCGGTCGGCGAGGTCAGGGCCGCGAGCCATTGCTCGGCCGCCTTGTCGCGACCTGTGTAGAGCAAGACGCGCGACACGTAAGGCGCGAGCCAGGCTGTTTGCGGCGAGGGTTGAATCTTCTGGGCGATGCCTTCGCTCAACTTCGCGAACAACGCGAAACGGTTCTGCGACTCGGCGCGCTGGAGCGCCCCGACGAACGCTGCGGCGCGTGCGGCGGGAAGCGTGCGCTTCGTGATCGACTGAAAGAAGAGCGCGTTCGCACGAGCGAGCGAGAGTTTCTTGGCCGCCTCTTCCGGATCGTCGAGCTGGTCGGGGGTGAACGTCTCAGCTTCGTAGATGAAGCGCAGTTGATCCGCCGGCAACAGACCTGCGGCCGCCGCGCGCTCTGACGCTGCGAGCCGCACTTCCGGGTCGGTCGATTGCGAGAGCAGCGCTGCACCGGGCGTCCAGCCCGCGAGCGCCACGGGTGGAGCTTTTTTCGCGTGCCTGAGCATCGCGAGGTGCAAGCCTGAAGGCTTCGGTAGCGGCACGGCCTGCACGGCTGTCCCGCCTTCGGCCCAAGGCTCGGCGAGCGCGAAGAAAGCGTCGTCCTGAATGCCGCGCTCGCGCATGACGTCGAGTGTGAGCGTTGCGGCGGACATATTGCTTTCGAGCAGATAGCAGAGCGTGCGCAACTTCAGCCAATAGGCGTCGCCCGCCGATTGGCGCAGCGCCGTCTGATCGCCGCAGGCGTCGCCGTCGCGGCCCTGCAGCAGCAGCGCTTCGGCGACGACTTGGCGCGCGTGCGTGTCTTCGCGCGTGCTTTGCGACGCGAGCATCGCGGATTCTTCGAGCCAACCGCTCGCCAGCATCTTCGACAAGCGCAGCGCGAGAAACGACGGTTCGTCCGGCGGCGTTTCACCTGCGGGCGGCGTCGCTGACGTCATCAGCAGGCGGCGCGTCAATCCTTGCATCGCGGGCGAGTTCGGCGCGGCCGGAAGTTGTCCGATGCGCGCGGCGACGGCGGCGCGTGCGCTGCCCGACCACAGCGACGAGGCAAAGCCGCCGGAACTTGGGCCGATGAGGCCTGCGCCCGCCGGGTCGATCGTCGCCAAGCCCGTCATCGTGACGCGTGGACCTGAAGGTTGTCCGAATTTGTCGGGTAGCGTTTCCTCCGGTGGCGCGGCGGGCGCCGCCGGTTCGTCGCCGGGCAAAGGGGCATCGGGCGGCGGGGCCAAGCCGCGCGGCGGCGCGGTCGCCGGACCGGCTGGCGGTTCGGCGGCGATCGCTGTCGTTGCGGTGAAGAGAGAGAAGAGGCCTGCGAAGACGAAGACGTTAACGCGGGAACCGGTCATCGGGCAGAACCTTTTCCACCTTGTGGCGCTCAGGCGTCACGGTTGCGCCATAGTAAGCCAGCCCGCCCGCCGCCAACACCAGCAGAATTACCGCGGCAGCGAACAGGCGTCCGAGCTGAACCAGGCCGCCCGGGCGCTCAAAATCGCGGTAATGCCGCCTGCGGCGCACGCTTCAGGTCCTCACTGCGACTGGCAGGTGCCTGCCAGTTCATGTACATGCTGATTCCGATGGACAGACAATATGCAGGTGCAAGCCGATACGGAAACCCCAGATTGCGGCCGACCGATGCTTGAGCGGTCGATTGTGCTCGTGGGGCTCATGGGCGCGGGGAAGAGCACCGTCGGTCGACGGCTGGCGAGCGCGCTCCGCCTGCCCTTTCACGACGCGGACCAGGAAATCGAGGCGGCCGCGGGTTGTTCGGTTTCGGACTTCTTCGAACGGTACGGGGAAACTGCCTTCCGCGACGGTGAGCGCAAGGTGATCGCGCGGCTGCTGGCCGGTCACCGCCACGTTCTGGCGACGGGCGGCGGCGCATTCATGGACCCGACCACGCGCGCCTTGATCAAAAAGGAAGGGCTGTCGGTCTGGCTTAGGGCCAATATCGACCTTCTGATGGAGCGTGTGACCAAGCGGCCGACGCGGCCCTTGCTCAAGAACGACGATCCGCGCGGGACGATGGAGCGGCTGATGGCCGAGCGCTATCCGATCTACGCCGAGGCCGACATTACGGTCGACTCGAACGGCGGGCCGCACGACGCGGTCGTGCAAAACATCCTCGCCCAACTTTCAGGTCTTGGGGTCAAGGCTTCGACATGAGCGTCGAGCGGTTGCGCGTCGACCTTGCGGGACGCGCCTATGACATCGTCGTCGGGGCCGGCGTTCTTGCGCGGGCCGGTGAGGAAATCGCGGCGCTGAAGCGCCGGCGCGTGTTCATCGTCAGCGACGATCATGTCGCGCGGCGCCACTTGGCAACACTGACGTCTTCGCTCGATCGCGCGGGCGTCACGCACGAAGCGGCCATCTTGCCGCCGGGCGAGGCGAGCAAGAGTTTCGGCGTGCTTGAGCAGCTGACCGGGCAGATGCTGGACGCGAATGTCGAGCGCGGCGATCTGGTCGTCGCACTCGGCGGCGGCGTGATCGGCGATCTCGCCGGGTTCGCCGCCGGGATCGTCAAGCGCGGGCTCGACTACATTCAGATGCCGACCACGCTGCTTGCGCAGGTGGACTCGTCCGTCGGCGGCAAGACGGCGATCGATGTGCCGCAAGGCAAGAACCTGATCGGCCTTTTCCATCAGCCGTGCCTGGTTCTCGCCGACACCGCCGTGCTCGACACGCTGCCGGCGCGGGAGATGAAGGCCGGTTTTGCCGAAGTGCTGAAATACGGGTTGATCGGCGACAAGGCGTTTGCAGAATGGGTCGCGGGGAACGCGCCCGCCATCCTGACCACGTCCGGGCCCGAGCGGACAAAGGCCATCCTTACCTCGTGCCGCATGAAGGCGCGCGTCGTCGAAGCGGACGAACGCGAAGCGGGACAGCGTGCGCTGCTCAATCTCGGACACACGTTCGCGCACGCGATCGAGGCCTGCGCGGGCTATTCCGGCAAAGTGCTGCACGGCGAGGCGGTCGCCGCTGGGTGCTGTCTTGCGTTCGATCTTTCCGCACGGCTCGGTCTGTGCGCAGGTGAAGACGCTGCTCGCGTCCGGCAGTGGTTTGCGGCGGCTGGGCTTGCGACTTCACTCAAGGACCTGCCCGAACTCGGCACGACGGAAGACGACTTCGTCGAACTGATGCGTCAGGACAAGAAGGCGCAAGGCGGCAAGCTGGTGCTCATCCTGGCGCGCGGCATCGGACAGGCCTTCGTCGCGCGCGATGTCGATGAAGGCGCCATCAGGTCATTGCTGCACGACGCGCTCGCGCCCTCAGGCGACACACACAAGAGAAGCTGAAGCCCATGGAAGAAGCTCTGATTCCGGCACACGAACTGTCCGGGTGGGACTTGTTTTTCTCGATCGGCGTCGTGTTCGTGCTGATGCTGTTTTCGGCGTTCTTTGCGGGCGCGGAGACGGCGATGACGGCCGCGTCGCGCGCGCGCATGCACCAGTTGGACAAGGACGGCTCGGCGCCGGCGACCCACGTCAACTGGCTGCTCGCCCATCGCGAGCAGATGGTGGGTTCGATGCTGTTCGGGAACACGTTCGTCAACATCGCCTCGTCGGCGCTCGTGACCAGCGTCTTGCTGACGCTGTTCGGCAACGCCGGCATCGCGGCGGCGACGCTGCTGACGACACTGCTCGTGCTCATCTTCTGCGAGGTGCTGCCCAAGACCTATGCGATCGCGCGTCCGGACAGCACGGCGCTTCGGCTCGGGCGGGCGGTGCGCATTGCGGTGACGCTGTTTTCGCCCGTCGTCAGCGTCGTCGCCTGGATCGTCGCGATGATCTTGGCGGCGATGGGCGTCAAGTCGCAGGGTCTCGTCGAAGACAAGGAAGAAGCGACCGAAGCCGCGCACGAAGAGCTGCGCGGGGCGATCGACCTGCATCACATTCACGGCGCGGTGGCGACGGTCGACCGCAACATGCTGGGCGGCATTCTGGACCTGAAGGACCTTCAGGTCGCCGACATCATGATCCATCGCAAGAGCATGGTGATGATCGACGGCGATCTGCCACCCGAGGAATTGCTCGACCGCGTTCTGTCGCAGCCGCACACGCGCCTGCCCGTCTATCGCGGCGATCCGGACAATATCGTCGGCGTGCTGCACGCGAAGGACGTGCTTCGCGCGCTTGCGCGGGCGCGCGGAAACATCAAGGCGGTAAACGCGATGTCGCTGGCGGCCAAGCCGTGGTTCATCCCGGACACGACGCAGCTTGCCGATCAGCTGCGCGCGTTCCTGCAGCGGCGGAACCATTTCGCGCTTGTCGTCGACGAGTATGGGGCGTTGCAGGGTTTGATCACGCTCGAGGACATTCTCGAAGAAATCGTCGGCGAGATTCGCGACGAGCACGACGTGCCGGTCTCCGGCGTGCGCCCGCAGCCGGACGGCACGATCAACGTCGACGGCTGGGTGTCGATCCGCGAACTCAACCGCGCCATGAACTGGAACCTGCCGGACGAAGAGGCGAACACGATCGCAGGCCTCGTCATTCACGAGGCGCAGGCGATCCCCGACGTCGCGCAAGTGTTTTCGTTCCACGGCTTCAAGTTCGAGGTTCTGCGCCGGCAGAAGAATCAGATCATGGCGCTGAGGGTTACGCCGCCGGAGGCTGCGGTCGGCGGGTGATCTAACCGTCGAGGTGGCCCCCCACCCGATCCTTCTCGCCCATCGGGCTCGAGCGATCGACCGCCCCACAGGGGGCGGCAGGTTCAAATGACAGGCGTTACATGCGCCGTGATGCTTCGTCCGGCGTCAGCAACGTCAGCGCCAGGGCGTGGACGCGGCCTTTGAGTTCGGCGTCCAGGACTTCGTGGACGCGGCGGTGGCGATCGACGCGCGAGAGGCCTTCGAACGCGGGTGACACGATCGTCACATGAAAGTGCGTTTCGCCGCCGTCGCGCCAGCCCGCATGCCCTTGATGCTTCGACGAGTCGTCCCGCACGTCGAGGCGCTCGGGCGAAAACGCCCCTTCGAGCTTCGTTCGTATGGTTTCCGCGATCGTCACAGCACGTGGTCCGTGAGCCCTGTCGCGCGCGATGTCAAGCGCGAGGTTTTCTTGTCTTCTTAACCGCCCATTCCCATACTGATGCGGTTATGGGCGAGAGTACCAAACACGCGTCGCGGTGGGCACAGGATTTGCGCGTCAAGCGCCAACCAGTGCAAAAGTCCACGCGCAAGTGCGACAAGCCGGGCTGCGAAGGCTCCGGCGAACATCGCGCGCCCAAGAGCCGCTCGTCGTTGAACGAGTACTACTGGTTCTGCCTCGACCACGTGCGCGAGTACAATCACTCGTGGGACTTCTTCAAGGGCATGTCGCCGGACCAGATCGAAGCCTATCAGCGCGCCACGATCGTGGGCCTGAGGCCGACCTGGAAGATGCACGAGCGGTCGAAGGGGCCGAACCCAAAGCTCGACTTCTATTTCCGCGGGGCGTTCGTCGACCCGTTCGTGATCTTCGACGACGGGCCGGGGATCGAGCCCTCACGAGATGCGACAAACCGTAACGGAACGGTCGAGCGCAAGCTGACCAAAATGCAGCGCACGAGCCTGGAAACACTCAATCTTGAAGCGGACGCAACCTTGCAGGACGTGAAGGCGCGCTTTAAGGAATTGGTCAAGCGCTACCACCCGGACGCCAACGGCGGCGACCGCGGCGCGGAGGAGCGTTTCCGCCAGGTCATCAAGGCGTACGGGCAACTGCGTTCGTCCGGCTACACTTGAAGGCCCCCTTGTGCGAATGCGCTTTCTTCGTACGCCGTGTGGGCGGTAATTTGGACGAAGCAAAGCCATCAGCCACGAAAGCCTGATCTTATGACCACGACCCCAAACGGACTGGCGCCCGATAGCCAGCCCGATACCACCGTCGACGCAAAGAAGACGTTCGGCATCGACGTTGCGATGAAGGTACCCGCCTTCTCGAAGCCGAACGAGTATGTGCCCGACCTCGATCCTGCGTATCGCTTCGACCGCGAGACGACGCTCGCGATCCTGGCCGGGTTCGCGTTCAACCGGCGCGTCATGATCCAGGGCTATCACGGCACCGGCAAATCGACGCATATCGAGCAGGTGGCGGCGCGGCTCAACTGGCCTTGCATCCGCATCAACCTCGACAGCCACATCTCGCGCATCGACCTCGTCGGCAAGGACGCGATCGTGCTGAAGGACGGCAAGCAGGTGACGGAGTTCCGCGAGGGGATTTTGCCCTGGGCGCTTCAGCACCCGGTCGCGCTCGTGTTCGACGAGTACGACGCCGGGCGCCCCGACGTGATGTTCGTGATCCAACGCGTGCTGGAGCAGTCGGGCAAGCTCACGCTGCTCGACCAGAACCGCGTGATCCGCGCGCATCCGGGGTTCCGTCTGTTCTCGACCACGAACACGATCGGGCTCGGCGACACGACGGGCCTCTATCACGGGACGCAGCAGATCAACCAGGGTCA
>JAEUML010000057.1 GCA_016792785.1 Alphaproteobacteria bacterium | reverse complement strand
CGCCTCGCCGTGATCGAGGATGAAGGCGACTTCCTGCGCGCTCAGCCGGTAGTTGATCGCGTTCAGCACGCCGTTCGTCATCAAGACGCCGTAGTGGGCATCGAGCATCGGCGGAATGTTCGGTGCGATCACCGCGACCGTATCGCCGAGCCCGATCCCGCGCTTGGAAAGCGCCGAGGCAAGCCTACGGCAGCGCGCGTAGAACTCGCGATAGGTGATCTTCTGCTCACCGTGCAGGATCGCGACATGATCCGGAAACGTGAGCGCCGCGCGTTCCAGGAATGTCAGCGGCGAAAGCGACTGATAGTTCGCCGCGTTCTTGTCGAGATCGAGCGTGTAGGGGTCGACTTTCTTCTTGCGCACGGCCTTCGGTGCGGTTTTCGCCTTCACGGCGCTCTTCGCCCTCTGCTTCGGCAAAACCTTTGCCTTGGCCGTCTTGCCTTTGCGCGCGCTTCCCATCGTGTGCAATCCCCGGACGCTGATCTGAAGTGGCCGGGACGTTAACGAGCCCGCCGGAACGAGGCAACATGCGTGGGTGACGAACCGACGCAGAGCGCTGTGCTGGCGTGGTCACCACGCCATTGGCTAAGCAGACGCATGACCCACCGCGTCACCTCGGCTGACATCGCCTCCATCGTGTCGCTGCTGGCGACCGCAGTGATCATGCTGCTGGCAAACGGACTGCAGGGCACGCTGGTGCCGGTCCGGGCGCATGAGGCGGGTTTCACCGACACCGAACTCAGCCTGATCGGCGCGGCCTATTTCGCTGGCTTCGTAACCGGTTGCGTTCTGGGGCCGCACCTCATCCATCGCGTCGGTCACATTAGAAGTTTTGCGATTCTGGGCGCGCTGACGGCAGCCACAATTCTCGTCCACGCGCTGATCGTAAGCCCGATTGTCTGGGCGGGATTGCGCGCCATGATCGGTTTCTGCGCCGCCGGCATGTTCGTGATCCTGGAGGGCTGGCTGAACCAGAAGGCGCGCAACGAGATCCGCGGCCGCATCTTCACGACGTACGCGGCGCTGAACAACCTCGCACTTCTCGCCGGCCAATATCTGTTCACGCTCGGCGATACAAAGTCGCACGAGTTGTTCTCGATCGTGGCGATCCTGACCATGCTTTGCCTCGTGCCGGTGGGCGCGACGCGCCAACCCGAGCCCCACCGCACGCATCTCGTGAAACTGCGCCCGCAGCGCCTCTACGGCCTCTCGCCCGTGGGCGCCGTCGGCGCAGTCGCCGTCGGTCTCGTCAGCGGCGCGTTCTGGACCTTAGCACCGGTCTTTGCGCACGCGCGCGGCATGAGCGGCGACAACGTCGCGCTGTTCATGGCGGTGGTCATCCTGGGCGGCGCGCTGGCGCAGTTCCCTTTGGGCCGCGCCTCGGACTTCGCCGACCGCCGCCTCGTCATCGGGATCGCCGCCGCAGCCGCCGCCTTCGCCGGCGTGATGCTCGCTATCCCCGCGCCGTTCGGCATCGCGAACGCAACCTGGCTGCTGATGGGTGGCTTCCTTTTCGGTGCGACCGCCTTCCCGATCGGCTCGCTAACGAACGCGCACCTGAACGACCATGCCCAGCGCGACGAGATGACGGAAGTCGCGAACTCGAACTTGTTTCTCTACGGCCTCGCCGCCGCGATCGGCCCGCTGTTCGCTGCGGTCGTGATCAACACGGCGGGGCTCTCGGCGATTTTCTTCTACACCGCCACGATCCACGCGCTGTTTGTAGCCTTCGTTCTCGTACGCGTCATGATGAGGGCGCCCGTGGCGCCGGCGGATCGCACAAAGTTCGAACCGGCGCCCCAGCCCGCGGCACCGGTTCACCTCAAGCCCGAACCGTCGTCGGGCAAGTAAGCCTTAGGTCTTGTCGCGCGCCTTCTGGAACGACGCGAACACCGACGCCGGATCGTACTTCAGCTGCGGCGCGTCTTCCTCTTTCTCGGCTTCGGCCTTCACGGCCTCGCTCGCGGGGCGGAGCGTCGCGCCCTTGGGCTCGGCGACCGGCGCGCCCTTCGACTTGCGTGCGGCCGCCTTCTCGACCGCGAGGTCGAGCTCGAGTTGCGAACACAGGCTCAGCGTCACCGGATCGACCGGCTTGATGTTGGCGATGTTCCAATGCGCGCGGCTGCGGATCAGCTGGATCGTGTTCTTTGTCGTGCCAAGCAGCTTGCCGATTTCGACGTCGGTCAGCTCCGGGTGATTGCGCACGAGCCAGGCGATCGCATCCGGCTTGTCCTGCCGGCGCGACACGGGCGTATAGCGCGGACCGCCCTTGGCCTTCGGCGGCGCGACTTCGACCGACGGCTTTGTCATCACGAGCCGCTTTCGCGGATCCTTCTCCGCCGCCGTTATCTCATCGCGCGTCAGCTGTCCCATCATCACGGGGTCGAGCGGCACGATCTTCTCCGGGTGCATGTCGTCCGCCATCGCTTTGATCTCAAGCGGATGCAGCGCGCAGAACTCCGCGATCTGGTCGAACGTCAGCGTCGTCTGATTCAAGAGCCACATGGCCGTCGCCTTGGGCATCAATGGCTTGTTCATAGGCAAAACCTCTCTTGAGGGCGCCAGCGGGATCGTCCGCCAGGCCACGAAATTCACCTCGATGAAGGGAGTTTCAGGAGCGGTATATAAGGCTTCGCGCACCCTTAGGGAAGCGCCAACCAGGCCTGGAAAACCGGATTTCCGGAGCGTTCTTCGATTAACTGAGCGGCCGCCCCAAATAGAGAAGCGTGAATCCGAGCGTATCGGTCAGCCCGTGCGCGATGATGGCCGGCCACAGATTGCGCCCCCACGCGACGGTCGCGATGCCGGTGATGACGGCGCCGATGCCGATCGCAACCATGCCGACCACGCCCTGGTACCAATGCGCGAGCGCGAACATGATTGCCTGTCCGGCAATGGCCAGAACCCACGCCATGCGGCCGCCGCCGAAAATGCCGGCAAGCCGCGTCATCAGGTAGCCGCGATAGAGGAACTCCTCACCGAACGCCGCGAACGCCCACACCGCCGGAATGATCATCAGAAAGACCGGCAGGTTTCCCTTGATCGACGCGAACGTCTCGGCGGCCAGGTTCGGGTTCGCACCGGTCCACGCCACGATGGCGGGCGTCAGGAAATGGTCCACGAGATTGGTCGTGGCGATCAGGACGATGGTCAGCAACACGCCCAATCCGATGTCGCGCAACCATCGCGGCGCAACGAGGCCGAACGTCGAAAGCTGCTCGCCGCGAAGCTTCAGCCAAGCGAGAAGCAGAAGAATGATCGCAAAGCTGAGGTAGGTGTAGCGCAACAGCGGCATGGCGGGCAGCGCGATTCCGGCTGCCACCGCCGCGGCCACCACCCATGTCGGACCAAAACTGCGCAGCGAAAACACCGCCCCGACCTCGACGGCGTTGAACAAACGGGCTGCCTTGCTGGTCATGGCTCCGTCCTTGGAAGCAATTTGATCGTCTTGGTCTCATTTAGTACGATTAGGACTATCAGCAAATAGGGCGGTCGATGACAAAGTCGCGAGCGGGATTGACGGAACTGGAAGGCGCCATTTTCAGCGTGCTTGTCCGCGCGCCCTCCGCGACCGCCTATCGGATTCGCCGGGTGTTCCAGGACTCCCGCTCAGCCGAGTGGAGCGGCAGCGCTGGCGCCGTCTATCCGGCGATCCGCCGCCTGGTTGCCGAACGCCTGATCAAGGAGCGCGCGGAGGCCGACGGCCGCGGCACGCACACCTACGTACTGACGCCCGCGGGACGAACCGCATACGAACGCTGGCTCTGCGACGTCGCTCGCGCCGTCAGCCCCGGCCTCGACCCCTTCCGCACCCGCGCGCCGCTGTGGATCGGCCTTCCGCCGGCTACCCGACGCAAGATGGCGCGGGCGCTCAAAACGGCGTTGGAGGAACAGCGCCAAGTCCTGACGGAGACGCTGCGCGACCTCGAGGAGGGCGACGCCATCGCCGCGCGCCTTCACATCGCCCTGCTGGACCTTCGCCTGAAGTGGCTCGCCGAGCGGGGCAGTTAGGGCGTCAAAAGAATCTTCCCGATATGCCCGGACCCCGCCATGCGCGCGTGCGCCTCCGCCGCCTTGGAAAGCGGCATGACGCTGTCGACGATCGGCTTGATCCGCCCCGCTTCGATCAGCGGCCACACCTCGCGTTCGACCGAACGCGCGATCCCGGCCTTCTCCGCATGCGCGCGCGCCCTCAACGTCGAACCCGTGATCGTGAGCCGCTTCAGCATCACGATCATCAAGTTCAAGTCCGCTTGCGACCCGTGTTGGAACGCGATGTTGACGAGCCGCCCCTCGACCTTCAGCAACGAGATATTCTTCCGGATGTAGTCGCCGCCGACCATATCGAGGATCACGTCGACGCCCACGCCGTCCGTCGCGCCCCTCACGGCCGCAACGAAGTCCTCCTCGCGGTAATTGATGGCGCGGGCCGCGCCGAGTTTGACGCACGCCTCACACTTGTCGGCTGACCCCGCCGTCGTGAACACGCGGTGCCCACGCGCCGCAAACAACTGGATCGCCGCTGTGCCGATCCCGCTCGACCCGCCATGCACAAGCAGCGTCTCGCCCGCCTTCAACCGCGCACGGTCGACAACGTTTGTCCAAACCGTCATATAAACCTCGGGCAGCGCCGCCGCATCGACAAGCGACACACCGCGCGGCACGGGCAGAACGCTCCCCTCATGCGCGATGCAGTACTCGGCATAGCCGCCGCCGGAGACCAGCGCGCACACCTGATCGCCCACACTCCAGCGCGAACTGTTGGGCGCACCGGCGACGATCGTTCCCGACACTTCGAGCCCCAACGTCTGCGGCGCCCCAGGCGGCGGCGGATACATGCCGGCCACTTGCGCTAGGTCGCCGCGATTGACGCCGGCCGCCGCAACCTTGATCAGCACCTCGCCCGACCCCGGCGCCGGTATGGGAACGGGCAGGGTGGTGAGTACGGCGGCGCGACTTCCCGACACGTCGGAGGGCACGACGGCGGTCATCGTTTCGGGCAGTTTGCTCACCGGGCTTTTCCTTCTTGCGGGCTACGATGGCGGACGGCAACTATTACCCGCCGACAAGGGACCCCGCCATGGCCTGGGACGATCTCGATCCGAAACCGAAGAAACCCGCGCCCGTCGACCTCACGCTGATGTCGATCGAAGACCTGAAACTGCGCATCGCCGAACACGAAGTCGAGATCGAACGCATGCGCGCCGCGATCAAGTCGAAAGAGGCCCAACGCTCGACCGCAGACGCGCTATTCAAGAAAGCCTGATCTCAATACGCAATCGCCATCTTCAGCCCGCGCGAATCACGCTGCTCGACCGCGGGGACGGACTTTCCCTCGCCGCGCAAGTGATTTCGCGCGGTCAGCACCAAAACGCAGGCATCGAACAAGTCGTCTGCTTTTGCGCCTTCGCCGCGCAAATCCCGTAGCCATCCGTCGAAATTCGTGAAGCCCGCGCGCAGCAAAATCTCTTGCCGCGCCTTCAAGCCCTCCGGGGTGTGCTTTGATTCGAGCGCTCGCCCGCCGTTCAAGCGCGCAAAGGCGAGTTCCGGGTGCGCTTCCAAGATCCGCAACTGATCGCGAGGCGTGATCAGTGCGTCTATTTCCTTGATTTTCGGCCGTATCGCCCACGCCTGTTTCGATATCCCGCCGAACCCCTGTGCCTTCGACCACTGATTCGCCGCAATCCAGTTTTCTTGTGCGAATCGCAGCGCGCCGCGCGGCGGCGTTTTGAAAACCCGCGACGCACAACGTGAAAGCAGCTTGCGCGCTTCAACTTCACATTGCCGCACGCCGTTGCTCGAAAGTCCGATCGGCATATCCACAGCGATGATGCGCGCTGTTGAATTCACGTCGTGCCATTTCGGCGCAAGCGTCAGCGTGGCTTTGCTTAAATCGCTTTGCGCTTCGACGATCAACCATCCGTGTCTGCAACCATCGACGCCAGCGATGCGTTGCGTTGCGAAACGCATCAACGTGTTAACTCTCTTTCGCGTGACGAGTTGTGGTTTTCGTGTCAGGTTTGGCGCAAAGAATGCAAGCCCTCCAAACTTAAGCTTGAACTGTGCCGGTCCCTGTCGTTCGATTCGTTTCTGGGGAACATGCGATCGGGCCAGTCGAGCTGAAGCCTACGAACGTCATCAGCCGCTGAAAAAAACTGGGAGCCTTGGGATCGCATGAAGAGTTGGATCAAAGGGGAATTCATGGGGTACAACAAGCCCAACGGCGCGGAGCAGCCGGCGAACGCGTTGACGTTCTCGGGCTCTGAACTCTTCAAGCGCACGTTCGAGGAAGGTATGGCGATGGTCGAAGAGACCGCCACCTACCTCGACGGCAAGGGCCGCGCGGAATCGAAACTGCTTCCGTCGAAGGCGGCGCTGGCCTATGCCGGCGAAAGCATGCGCCTGACGACACGCCTCATGCAGGTGGCATCGTGGCTGCTCGTGCAACGTGCGGTCGCGGAAGGCGAAATGACCATCGATGAAGCGGGAAAAGAGAAATACCGCTTGGGCGCGCGTGAAATCTGCCGCGGCCGCCGTACGGAGAATGCGGATCTGCTGCCGCACAAGCTGATCGATCTCCTGGACCGCAGCATGCACCTTTACGAGCGCGTGGAGCGCCTCGACCAGCTTCTCTACGGCAAGGAACCGGCGCCGCCCGTCGGCCTCCACGCTCAGCTCAATCGCCTCCACGCCGCCTTCGGCGACGCCGCACAGTAACGAACCGATTTGGGGTGTCTGAAAGACACGAAAGGGGCGGTCCGCAAGGACCGCCCCTTAATCGTTGCGCTCGCGCGCAGAACCAGTTGAAAGCGAACGCGGCGACTACTTCTTCGTCGCGACGCCGATGCCTTCGAATTTCTTGTTGAACTTTGACACGCGGCCCGCGCGGTCGAGCAGCTGCTGGCCGCCGCCGGTCCAGGCCGGGTGGGTCGTCGGGTCGATATCGAGGGTCATGACGTCGCCGGCCGCGCCCCAAGTCGAGCGCGAGAGATACTTCGAGCCGTCGTTCAGAACGACAGTGATGTAATGATAGTCGGGGTGGCCGTCTTTCTTCATCGAAGTATCTCGCAAACCTTGAGGCAGGGCGTCAAAGAGCGCGCGGATATAGCCAAAACCCCACCCCCGCGCAACCCTGCGGATATTTGCCGCTCGCAAGCCAGTGGGCCGGGTGCCATATAACCCGCACGAACCGCCGCGACAGGCTTGGACTTTGAGCGAAAACCCGGGCGCAGAACACGCCGCAGCCATGGCCCGCGAGGCACAAGGCCGCACCCGCGGGAGCGACGTGCGCGTGCTCAAGCGTCTTTTGCCGTTCATGGCGCCTTACAAGGGTTATATCGCGGCCGCAGCCCTGTTCCTGCTGCTCTCGACCGCCGCAACCCTCACCATCCCCCGCGCCGTGCAGCAAATGATCGACCACGGCTTCTCGAAGGAGAACGCGGGCCTGATCGACCAGTATTTCCTGTTCGTGTTCGCGGTCGCAGTCGTTTTGGGCCTGGCGACCGCGATCCGCTTCTACTTCGTGACCTGGATCGGCGAGCGCGTCGTCGCCGACATCCGCAAGGCGCTCTACGACCACATCCTGAAACTCAGCCCGGCCTTTTTCGAGGTCACGCGCACGGGTGAGGTGCTCTCCCGCCTGACGACCGACACCACGCTGATCCAGACGGCCGTGGGCTCGTCCGTCTCGATCGCGCTGCGCAACATGCTGATGATGGTGGGCGGCCTCACCATGCTCTTCATCACGAGCGCGAAACTGACCGGCCTCGTTCTCGTCGCCGTACCGCTCGTCGTCCTGCCGCTGATCTTCATGGGCCGCCTCGTGCGCAACCTCTCGCGCAAGAGCCAAGACCGCGTTGCCGACACCTCGGCCTACGCGTCGGAGACGATCAACGCCGTGCAGACGGTGCAGTCCTTCACCCACGAACCGATCGACCGTCAGCGCTTCTCCAGAACCGTTGAGGCCGCCTTTGCGACCGCGCGCAAGCGTGTCATCGCCCGCGCTGGCATGACCGCACTCGTCATAGTGTTGGTGTTCTCCTCCATCGTTGGCGTGCTTTGGGTCGGCGCCCAAGCCGTGCTCGCGGGAACGATGACGCCGGGCGTCCTCGTTCAGTTCATCTTCTACGCAGTGATGGTCGCTTCAGGGTTGGGCGCTCTCACGGAAGTGTGGGGCGAGGTGTTGCAGGCGGCCGGTGCCGCCGAACGCCTGATGGAACTGCTCGCGACGAAGCCCCAGATCGAGGCGCCGGCGAATCCCGTCGTGTTACCCAAGCCTGCGCGCGGCGCCGTGCGCTTCGAGCACGTGACGTTCGAATACCCGATGCGCCCCGGTACCTCCGCGCTCAAGGACTTCACGCTCGAGATCAAACCCGGCGAAACCGTAGCTCTCGTCGGACCCTCAGGCGCAGGCAAGACGACCGTCTTTCAGCTGCTGCAGCGCTTCTTCGACCCACAGCAGGGCCGCATCCTGATCGACGGCGTCGACATCACGCGCGCCGCGCCTGAGGACGTACGCGCGCGCCTCGCGCTCGTGCCGCAGGAGACGGTGATCTTCGGCGACTCGGCGTTCGAGAACGTCCGTTACGGCAGACCGGAGGCGAGCGAAGCCGACATCCGCGCCGCCGCCGAAGCCGCACAGGCGACGGAGTTCATCGAGAAACTGCCGAAGGGCTTTCACACCTATCTGGGCGAGCGCGGCGTGACGCTCTCGGGCGGCCAGCGCCAGCGCGTGGCGATCGCGCGCGCGATCCTGCGCGACGCGCCGATCCTGCTGCTCGACGAAGCGACGAGCGCGCTCGACGCGGAAAGCGAGCGCCTCGTTCAAATCGCGCTCGAAAACCTGATGCAGAAGAAAACGACGATCGTCATCGCCCACCGCCTCGCGACCGTTCAGCGCGCCGACCGCATCGTCGTCATGGACGAAGGCCGCATCGTCGCCGAAGGCACCCACCGCGACCTCGTCGCCGGCGGCGGCCTCTACGCGAGGCTTGCGCGCTTACAGTTTGCAGGGCTTGCCGCGGAGTAGGGCGCGCCTCAAATCCCGCGCACCAGCACATCCACCCGATCGCTCACGCCTTCCGGCGGACCGCCGAAAGCGAGCACGTCGACGCGTTCGATCGGCACGCCTTTGGACACGAGATAGGTGCGGATCGCGAGCGCTCGCGTCAGCGACAGGCGCCGCGCCTCGCTGGAATCGCCGCCGACCTTGCCGCTGAATGCCGCAAGCCGCACGCGCTCGCGCGACGAAAGCAGCCGCGCGGCGAGCCCATCGAGCGCTGCGTGGGCTTGCGGCGACAGCGTGCTGCCCGTTCTTGAGAATCGCACGCGGCTCAAAATCGCAAAGCCCGCGGTCGGATCGATCGGCGTGCGCGTGGCGTCCGGATCGTAAGGCGTTCCAGTGATTTCGACGGGAAACGTCTCGTCGGTCACTGGCTTGCTCACGATCGCAACCGGTACGGCGGGCGGCGAAGGCGGCGGAGCGGGTTGCACCGGCGGAGGTGTCGGAACAACGGGCGCGACCGTGGGCGACACGGCTGCGATCAATTCAGCGGGTTTCGCGCGCGGTGTCGGAACGCTGACGCCAGCCGTCTGCGCAACCGGGGTCGCCTCCGCATCAGGCTCAGCCGGCGCATCGTCGGGGATCGGCGCCATGATCCCGGGCTTCGGACGTGGTCGCGATTGCGCGAGCGGGCGCATCTCATCTTGCGACGGCTT
>JAEUML010000051.1 GCA_016792785.1 Alphaproteobacteria bacterium | reverse complement strand
TGCACGATCGCGATCGGCAAGCGCGTGGCCGCGGCGATCGCGCCGAAGTGGCTGCGAATCGGCGGCTATTGGTATCCGCGCGGCGGCATACCGATCGATGTGTTTTGGCAAACCGGCAAACTGCCTTCCGGGCTTTGGGTGCCGGAGCAAGGCGTCGCGCCCTATCGCGGGAGGGGGTGATGGCGACGCTCGAGTTCTGGTTTGAGTTCGCGAGCACCTATTCCTATCCGGCCGCGCATGCGGTCGAGGCGGCGGCGAAGGCGCGCGGCGTCGAGGTGAAGTGGCGTTCGTTTTTGCTCGGACCAATTTTCGCGGCTCAGGGGTGGAACGACTCGCCGTTCAACATCTATCCGGCGAAGGGCAAGTATATGTGGCGCGATCTTGCGCGCATTTGCGCTGCGCAAGGTTTGCCGCTCAAGAAGCCGTCGCAGTTTCCGCGCGGCAGTATGCTCGCCGCGCGCATCGCCTGCCGCTTTGCGGACGCGCCGTGGGCCGGCGAGTTCGTTCGCCGCGTCTATAGCGCGAACTTCGCCGATGATCTCGACATCGCCTCGCCGTTCGTGATCGGGAAGGTCCTGTCGGACATGGGCGAAACCGCCGCGCCGATCATGCAAGCCGCACAAGCGCAAGAGACGAAGGACGCGTTCCGCGCCCAGGCCGAACGCGCAGTCGCGCTCGGCATCATCGGCGCGCCGTCCTTCGTCGTGGACGGCGAAGTGTTCTGGGGCGGCGATCGGCTGACGCCGGCGCTCGATTGGGCGTGCGGCAAGCGCGACGCGGTTTCGATCTAGCTTTTGCGCGCCAGCTTCGCGCATTCCTTGTGGCGGAAGCATGTCGTCATGTGGTCGTTGACCATGCCGACGGCCTGAGCGAAGGCGTAGACGATCGTGGGGCCGCAGAACGTGAAGCCGCGCTTCTTCAGTTCCTTAGACAGCGCCTGACTCATCGGGGTTTGGGCGGGGACTTGCTTCATTGCGGGCCACTTGTTCTGCACGGGCTTGCCGTCGACGAAGTTCCAGATGAAGCCTGAGAAGCCGCCGGGCTCGTTCTCCATGATGTCGAGATAGGCGCGGGCGCTCTTGATCGTGCCTTCGATCTTGCCGCGGTGGCGGATGATGCCTTCGTCCTTCAGGAGCTTGGAGATCTTCGGTTCGCCGTAGCGCGCGATCTTCGCGGGCTCGAAGCCGTCGAAGGCTTTGCGGAAGTTCTCGCGCTTGCGCAGGATCGTGATCCACGAGAGGCCTGCCTGAAAACCGTCGAGAATGAGTTTCTCGAACAGCGCGCGGTCGTCGTATTCGGGCACGCCCCATTCGTCGTCGTGATAGGCGACGTAGAACGGATCTTGGCCGGGCCAGGCGCAACGTTGCTTGTCGGCCAAGGATTCACTCTCCAAGGATGAGGGGGTAGGCAGGGCGGCCGATGCGGACCGTGATGCCAGCGGCGGTCGCTTCCTTTGCGTCGCCGAGGCGGTCGAGACGGATGATCGCAAGGCCGCTCGCGCCGATGCTGCCGCGTAGTTCTCCGATCTCGGCGGCGCCTAGCGACAGCGGCGTGCCTGCGGGCGGCAGCGCGCTCGCGGCCGCGACCGGCAGAATGCGGCGGCGGGCGGTGGCGCGGTGCTTCATGCGGGCGGTCAGTTCTTGGCCGACATAGCAGCCCTTGTCGAAGTCGACGCCATGGAGTTCTTCGAAATTGCAGTCGAGCGGGAACAGCGTTTCGGACGGGAGATCGGCCGAATCCGGAACGCCGAGCGCAACCCGGTGGGCGTGGTAGGCGGCTTCGTCGCCCTCGGGCGGCGGCGCGGTTGTGATCTTTCGAAAGCCGAGCGCGGCTAATC
The DNA here is from genome assembly GCA_016792785.1 of Alphaproteobacteria bacterium. Lineage (GTDB taxonomy): Bacteria > Pseudomonadota > Alphaproteobacteria > Micropepsales > Micropepsaceae > SZUA-430. The sequence goes on along the minus strand of JAEUML010000051.1, from coordinate 25,850 downwards.
GCGGGTCGGCGCATGTGCCTGGTAGCGGTTCGGGCGACGCCACGACGGCAAGGTCCGAGCGTTCCGCTATCGTCACTTTCGCGCGCAGTTTGTATTTCTTGAGGCGGGTGGCGAGATCGGCGGCATGTGCCCTTGCGCAGTCGAGGTGGAAGCCGCCCTCGGCCGGGACAATCAGGAAGTCGCAGATGATCTTGCCCTGCGGCGTCAACAACGCGGCATAGACTGCGCGGCCGGCGCCCGCGCGTGTGACGTCGTTCGTGATCAGGCCTTGGAGAAACGTCGCCGCGTCGGGGCCCAAGACCTCAACGACGGCGCGGTCTTTCAGGTGCGTTGCGGGGAAACTCATGGGCGAGAAGTAGGGTTTCGGTGCGCGCTTTGGCAAGGGCGGGGTGCCTTGCGAAATCGCCGTTCGGTCTGTAGCGCTAGCGCCTATGAGCGAAACCTTCGATCTTGTTTTGAAGAACGGCACGGTGGTCACGCCGTGGGGCATCACGGCCACCGATGTCGGTGTGCGCAACGGGCGGATTGCGGCGATCGGCGCGCTTGGCTCGGCGAAGGCTGCCGCGGTGCGTGACGTGCGCGGGCTGCACGTGCTGCCCGGGGCAATCGACAGTCAGGTTCACTTTCGCGAACCCGGGCCGACGCATAAGGAAGATCTGGAGACGGGCAGCCGTGCTGCGGTTCTGGGCGGTGTGACCTCGGTCTTCGAGATGCCGAACACAGCGCCGCCGACGACGAGCGCGGACGCGCTCAACGAGAAGCTCACCCGGGCACGGGGGCGCATGTGGTGCGACCACGCTTTCTATGTCGGCGCGACGCCTGAGAATGCCGAGGCGCTTGGCGATCTCGAGAAGTTGCCGGGGGCGGCGGGCGTCAAGATGTTCATGGGCTCGTCGACCGGTACGCTGCTCGTCGCAGACGACGAGCACGTCGAGCGGGTGCTTCGTCACGGACGGCGACGGGTCGCCGTGCATGCGGAAGACGAAACGCGACTGAACGAGCGGAAGGGTCTGCGCGTTCCGGGCGATCCGCGTTCGCATCCGGTGTGGCGCGATGCGGAGGCAGCGCTGCTGGCGACGAAGCGTGTCGTGTCGCTGGCGTTGAAGGCGGCACGGCGGGTGCATGTGCTTCATGTGTCGACGGGTGATGAGATGGCGTTCCTCAGTCATCACAAGGATATCGCGACGGTCGAGACGACGCCGAACCACCTGACGCTGGTGGCGCCGGAGTGCTACGAGCGGCTCGGCACCTATGCGCAGATGAATCCGCCCGTGCGTGATGCCGTGCACCGCGATGCGATCTGGGCCGCGGTGCGGGCGGGCGTCGTGGACGTGTTGGGCTCGGATCACGCGCCACACACGCGCGAGGAGAAGGACAAGGGCTATCCCGATACGCCCTCCGGCATGACGGGCGTGCAGACGCTGGTGCCGATCATGCTCGATCACGTGAACGCGGGGCGGCTGTCGCTCGAACGCTTCGTCGATCTTGTCGCGCACGGGCCGCAGCGCATCTTCGGGTTGGCGAACAAGGGGCGTATCGCGGTCGGGTTCGACGCCGATTTCACGATCGTTGACATGAAGGCCAAGCACACGATCGAGAACAAGTGGATCGCAAGCCGCTGCGGATGGACGCCGTTCGACGGGGTAACCGTCACGGGCTGGCCCGTGGGCACAATCGTGCGCGGCGAGGCTGTGATGTGGGACGGCGCACTGCTCGGCACGGCGCGCGGCGCGCCGCTGGCGTTTCTGGAAACGTTCCGTTCGGCGAACGGGTGCTGAGGGTTAGTGGACGCTGATCTCGTGGTCGACGTGGCGGATGTCGAGCGGACAGAGAATGCCGCACGTGGCCACGCGAACCGAGTGCAAGCGGCCCTCGATGTTCGTCTCCCAGAACTTGAGGAACTTCGACAGCACCGGATATTTCGGCGCCAGGTCCAGCTCCTGCCAGACAAACGTCTGCAGCAGCTTCGGATGGTCGGGCATGTGGTAGAGAATTTCCGCCGTCGTCAGGCGGTAGCCCTTCAACATGAGGTTCAACTGAGCCACGTACTGCTCCCGCGATTGAGAACGCCAAGCGGCCGGTCGAGCCGCCGTACGTTCGTCAGTGTGCGGCGCAATCCGTGAATCAATCGTAGGCACGAGATTCGAGTCCCGTCGAGGCGTGCGATGCGGATGAGAATCGAAACGCTTGACGTTGATGGCGAATTCGCAACAGTTTCCTTGTCCCCTGCTAGCGCTCAGCAAATGCGAGTGCCAACGAGATCGATAAAATGTCAGAGAAAATCCGCTGTCTGTTGGTAACCAAGACCGAGGCCGGTCAAACGGCGTCGTTAAGCGAGATCGACGAGACGGCGCTGATGGAAGGCGACGTCACGGTCGACGTCGCACATTCGACGTTGAACTACAAAGACGGGCTTGCGATCACCGGAACTGCACCTGTCGTGCGCAAGTTTCCGCTGATCGCGGGCATCGACTTCGCCGGCAAAGTGGTTCACTCGACGGATGCGCGCTTCAAGCCCGGCGATGCGGTCGTGTGCAACGGCTGGGGCATGGGCGAAAGCCATCACGGCGGCTATGCCACACGTGCGCGGGTCAAGGGCGAGTGGTTGGTGCCGCTCAAGGCACCGTTTTCGACCGCGGACGCGATGGCGATCGGCACGGCGGGGTACACCTCGATGCTGGCCGTCATGGCGCTCGAAGACGCGGGGCTTGCGCCCGCGAAGGGGCCGGTGCTGGTGACGGGCGCCGCCGGTGGCGTCGGCAGTATCGCGATCGCGCTTTTGTCGAAGCTCGGCTATCGCGTGATCGCTGCGACCGGGCGCGTCAGCGAAGCCGACTATCTGCGCGGTTTGGGTGCGGCGGAGATCATAGACCGGGCGGAGCTGAACACCGACGTGCGTCCGCTCGCGAAAGAGCGCTGGGCAGGGGCGGTCGATTCCGTCGGCTCCAAGACCCTGGCGAATGTGCTGGCTTCCACGCAGTACGGTGGGGTCGTCGCCGCCTGCGGTCTGGCACAGGGCATGGACCTGCCGTCGTCAGTTGCGCCGTTCATCTTGCGCGGTGTGACGCTGGCGGGCATCGAGTCGGTGTATTGCCCGCGGCCGCGGCGGCTAAAGGCCTGGGAGCGGCTGGCGGCCGATCTCGACCCCGCGAAGCTTCGTGCAACGGTCAAGCCCGCAACGCTCGGCGATCTCCTCGCGCTCGGACCGCAGATTTTGAAGGGTCAAGTGCGCGGGCGGGTCGTCGTGGACGTGCGCGCCTGAGATTTGCCTGGGAACGCCAAGGAAGTGTTAACCAGCTTCGACCAGCTTCAAGCAACGGCAACGATTCCGGTTCCGCGCCGGAGTCTGTATTGTCGCGCGCCTGACTGACGACCGGCACGGGGGCTTTGGGCCAGTGAATGCAGGAATGGACTGGCTAGCGCTGATCGCCGGCGGTTTGGTCATAGGGCTGTTGGTGGCGGCGCCGATCGGGCCCGTCAACCTGATCTGTATCCGGCGCACGCTGTCCTATGGGCAGTTGAACGGGTTTTTGGCCGGGCTTGGCGCCGCGCTTGGTGACGGTCTCTTCGCGATCGCGGCCGGGTTCGGCGTCAAGGCGGTGTTCGAGCTCATTGAGGATATGGGTGTCGTGCTGCAGCTGGCGGGCGCGGGGCTTCTCATCTTCTACGGCCTGCGCGTCTTCATCTACGCGACGCCGCCTGAGATCATGCGCAACCCGGACGGCAGCATCCAGCGCGGCTCGGCAGGCGACTTGGCTGCGGCGTTCGCGAGTACGTTCGCGCTGACGATCACGAACCCCGCGACCATGGTCGGATTCGCAGCGTCGTTCGCGGGTTTGCGCGCCATCGTCGACTTTCAGACGAGTTCGATCGCGACCTGGGTGTTGATCCTGTCGGTGTTTGCGGGCTCAGCCCTGTGGTGGTTCGTGGTCACGGCGATCACCGGCATTTTCCACCAGACGATCGAACATGGTACGCTCAAGCGGATGAACCAGGCGTCGGGTCTGCTGATCTTTGCGACCGGCGTCGTGTTTTTGAGCTACGCGATCTGGCAGCGCGTTTTCGGGTGAGCAAGATTCCGTTTACGCTGGCGACGCTGGACCATGTGGTCCTGCGGGTGCCGGACATGAACAAGGCGTTGGCGTTCTACGCCGACGTGTTGGGCGCGCGCGTCGAGCGGCGGGTCGACCGGTTCGGCCTCGTTCAATTGCGGGCGGGCGAGAGCATCATCGACCTCGTCGATCTGAATACCGACTGGCTCAAGGCTGAGGGCGCGCGCATGTTCGACGTGGAGGCGCGCAACGTCGACCATGTCTGCATCCGCGTCGATCCATTCAACGAAGCGGCGATCGAGCAGCACTTGGCGGACCACGGCATCGCGATCATCGAGCGCGGTCAGCGTTATGGGGCTGAGGGCGACGGGCCGTCCGTCTACATACGCGATCCGTTCGGCACCGTCGTCGAACTCAAAGGACCCGCGACGCCGATCGAGTCCGAGCGCCCCATTCTTGAAACCGCGCGCTTGGTCTTAAGGCCCGTGCGCATGGCGGATGCCGACGCGCTCCTCCCATCGTTTCGCGACCCCGATACGATGCGTTATTGGGCGCATCCGCCGATCTCGACGCTGGATGAGATGCGCGCGATCCTTGCTCGCAATCTGCCGCCGCAGAACCGCGCCGGCGCCTCGTTCGCGATCACGCGCGACGGCGGGGCCGCGATCGGCTGCGTGAATTTCTATAGCGAGCGCGACGCGATGTCGGGTCTGGGCTACATCCTCGACAAGGCGAGTTGGGGGCAGGGCTATGTCGCCGAAGCCGTCGCTGCCGCCACCGACTACGGCTTTTCCGAATTCAAGCTGCACCGCATCTGGCTCGAGATCGACCCGAAAAACACCGGCTCGATCCGCGTCGCCGAAAAATGCGGCTTTGTCCATGAAGGCACGGCGCGCAAGTCGTTCCTTCTCGGCGACACGTACTACGATAGTGCGTTCTACGCGATGCTGCGCGAAGACTGGCTCAAGAGGCCTGGCGCAGACGGCTCATCCGGCCAATGATCTCGTCGGCCTCTTTCATCATGCGGCGGATGATTTCGGCGCAGGGCAGGATATCGTGGACCGCGCCCGCGCCTTGGCCGATGGCGAAGGCCGACTTGTCGCGGTTCAAGCCTTCGGTCTGACCGCCGATGCCGCCCATGACGCCCGCCTGAACCGAGATCATCGCCTGCATCGGGAACGGTTTGATGTCCTGGGGGCGGCGCTCCCAGTCTGCCACGTAGTCGTTCTTGAACACGCGCATCGGCTTGCCGGAATAGGCGCGGGTGATGATCGTGTCCTCATCGCTCGCGTCGACCACGACCTGTTTGTACATATCGCCCGCATGCGCCTCCGTCGAGGCGATGAAGCGCGTGCCGATCCACGCGCCTTGCGCGCCGAGCGCCAAGGCCGCTGCCAATCCGCGGCCGTCGACGATCGAGCCCGCGGCGACGACCGGGATCTTCACCGCGTCGACGATTTGCGGGATCAGCGCCATGCCAGCGATCTTGCCCGTGTGGCCGCCGGCTTCGGTGCCTTGCGCGACGACGGCGTCGAGGCCGCCGTCTTCGCCGGCTTTGGCGTGACGCACGGTGCCGCAGACGTTCATCACCTTGAGCCCCGCGGCGTGGAAGCGGTCGACGAGGTGGCGTGGCGGTACGCCCAGCCCCGAAATGAAGGCGGCGGCTCCTTCTTCGATGATGATGTCGGCCGTCTTTTCGAGCGACTCGGGAACGGCGGCCAGAAGATCGACGCCGAATGGTTTTTTCGTCAGCTGGCGCACGCGACGCATCTGTTCGCGGATCTCCGACGGGTTGCGGCCGGCCATGCCGAGCGTGCCGAAGCCGCCCGCTTCCGATACCGCGGCGCAGACCTCGGCGTAGGAAACGCCGCCCATGCCGGCGAGCATCACCGGGTGTTTGATGCCGAGAAGATCGCAGAGGGGGGTGCGGATGGTCATGAGCGTCGCCTTCGCATGAGTGACTGAGCGCGCATTCTTTGCAGCGGCGGTTGTCGTGCTCAAGCGCTTTCGGCGAAAGGACCGCCGCTGCCCCTACGTCCGGCACGCGGGGGTTTTGCACCCGCATGGCGTGCCGGTCGTTGCGCCGAAGCGCACGAGACAGCGGCGGCCCCGTTCTCCGCCAATGGAGCAGGTCAGCGACCCGCGTGTTGCCCGACGGCGATCCGGTCAAGCGATGCTCTCCCGGAGCCCTAGGCGAACCTCGTCAATCTAGAGCGCGTCCTCGTCCGGTGGAAACGGGGATGCGCCGGGAGAGCCTGCGCTCTTGCCCGAGAAATCGAACACGACCGTGTGCCGGCCGTCTGATGATTGCATCGCCTGCAACGCGCGCAGTTGCATGAGTTCGGGAACGCCTTGCGCCATCCGCGCAGCGTTGGCGAGCGCGCGCATCGCGGCCACCTCGCCGCGGGCGCGTTCGAGCGCTGCGGCCGATGTCTTTTGCGCGATCGCGTTTGCGGCGTAGGCGTCGCGCAGTTCCTTGGCGACCATGATGTCCCGCACGGCGACCTTCGTCAGTTTAATGCCGGCGTTTGCCAGGCGCTCGATACTTGCGGCGCGCACGAGTTCGGGAACGGCGTCACGACTTTGGATGATCTCGTCGAGCGTGTAGGTGGCGGCGGCTTCGCGCAGCGGAATCTGGAGCAGCGGATAGATCGCGTTCGCGACCTCCATCTGTGAGCCGATCGGGAAGGCGCGCACGAGTTTCGCCGGATCCTCGACCTCGAACTCCGCGACAAGCGTGATCTTGAAGCCGAGCGCGTCGCGGCTCAGCACTTCTTGGCCCGGCACCGTCAGAAATTGCGGGCGGCGATCGAAGACGAGCCAGCTGTGCGGTGGTGCGAAGAAGCGGTACTTGCCGGGACCGAGTGTGCGCTTGTAGACGCCGTCGCGATAGAGAAGCGCCGTCTGCCACTCGAACACGGTCACTTTTGCCCGGTTCGCGAGCAGCCAAATCACCAGCGCGACCGCGGCAAGTCCGACGGCGAGCGCGATCGTGTCCACTTCGCTCAACGTGATGTCCGTCATCTACCCAATCCCTGCGAACCCGCTCGCATGATGACGGGTGCGGGTTCCGTGCTCAAGTTGGCGAGGCGCAACCTTTACGATAGTGTCGGCGCGTTTCGTCATCTCGGAGGTTTCATGTTGCGTGTTTTCTCGGTGCTGTGTCTCGTGGTGTCGAGCTTCGTTTCGGTTAACGGGGTTGTCGCCGCCGTCGTCGACAACGGCCCGCCGTACACGGACGAACAGTTCCTGACGCTGGCGCCGGAACGGCTGCCGGTCGAATTCCGCGACAAGACCCGGTTGAACAATTGGTGGGGGCGCGCGCCGTCCTATCTGCGCAAGCACATTCTGAACTCCAAGAGCGAGATGTGGTGGCACATCGTGCTCTGCAACTATTTCGGCTATCGGCCGGACGTGACGGGTGAACTCAACTCAGCGCAGTGCGAGCGCGATTCCTATGCGGCTTCGCAACGTGGGCGAAACTCGTGGTCGGCGGACGGGGAGTGGGTCGGACCGTCGGAAGAATGCCGCAAGCGCGACAAGCGTTCGAAATGGGGCGAGTTGATCTGCGACTGATCAGCCGTAACGCGCCTGCGCCGCCAAGGTGAGGCCGAGGGCGACCGACAGGAAGTCGTCGCCGCGCTTGACGGTGGCGCCGGGGACTTCCGTCGCGATCACCGCTTCGACCGCGGGCACGAGGCTCGAGCCGCCGGTCATGAACACCGTGTCGATGCCGTCGGCCTCGACGTCGGCCAACGCAAGGCAGTTCCAAACCGCAAGGCGTAGGCGCATGAGTTCGGCGGCGATCGCTTCGTCGAAGCGGTCGCGCGATGTGGGTGCGGCGAGCCCTGCCTCAACGAACATCAGGTCGATGGCCGATTTCTCGCTCCGCGTGAGTTCGATCTTCGCGTTCTCGACCGCGAAGGCGATGCGGTGGCCGAGGTGCTTTTTCAGCACGGCGAGCAAGCGGGCCGTGCGGCGCGGTTCGACAGCCAGGCGGTGCACCTCTTCGGCTTCGCGGACGACTTTCGGCGCGTAGCAGAGATTGATCGTCGGCCACCAGGCGAGGTCGGCGTAGATCGAACGCGGCATCGGCAGGTTCTTGTCGACGAGTTCGCCGCCCAAGCCCAGCATCGGCATCACCGCTTCCATGCTCAAGTTGCGGTCGAAGTCGGTGCCGCCGACGCGCACGCCGGTGTTCGCCAGAATGTCGCTCCTGCGATCGGCGCGGCCTCGCCGGTCGGGACCGATGCGCACAATCGAGAAATCCGACGTGCCGCCGCCGATGTCGGCGACGAGGATGAGTTCTTCGCGCGCGGCACTCAGTTCGTATTGCGCGGCGGCGGCGACGGGTTCGTAGACGAAGGAGACGTCTTTGTAGCCCGCTTGTTTCGCGAGGCTTGCAAGCGTGTGCTCGGCGCGGGCGTCGGCCGCGTCGTCGCCTTCGACGAAGCGTACGGGCCGGCCGTGCACCACGGCTTCGATCGGCGCTCCCAGCGCATCTTCCGCCTTCAGCCTTAAGTGGCGGGAGAACATGGCGATGACGTCGGTCAGGGGGATCGAGCGTTTCGACAGCGCCGTGCGCTCGTTGATGAGTGACGTCGAAAGGATCGTCTTCAGCCCGCGCATCAAGCGGCCGTCGTTGCCGTTGACATAGGCGTCGACCGCGTCGCGGCCGTAGTGCGGTTTGTCGTGGTCGACGAAGTCGAAGAACACGGCGGTCGGGATCATCGTGGCGGCGCCCTCGACGGGCGCGAGCGCCGCGTGGTTGCCCTTGACGATGCCGATCGCCGAATTGGAGGTGCCGAAATCGAAGCCTGCGGCCTTCATGTGTCTGCGCCCCATGGTTTGCGTAAAGGGGCCTCCACTTAGTACGCGATTTGATGGCTTGCTAGACTGTTTCTTTTCGCTAAACTCAAGGAGCCGATACGGATGAACGGGCTCAGTTCAGCGACAGGTCGGTGTCCCGATATCCTTGCAAGTACAACGCGGCCGAAAGGTCGCTGTGGTCGAGGCGCGCGTGGGCCGCGGCCGCGACGACGGGCTTTGCGTGATAGGCGACGCCCAAGCCTGCTTCGTTGATCATCGCCAAATCGTTCGCGCCGTCGCCGATCGCGAGTGTGTCGGTAGCGTCCATGTTGTGCTGCCGCGCGAGCCTCAGCAGCGCCTCGCGCTTTGCCTCGCGCCCCAAGATCGGTTCGCGTACGCGGCCGGCGAGCGCGCCCGCTTCGACGAGGAGTTCGTTCGCCTGGTGGGTCGCAAAGCCTGCCGCTTCTGCGACGCGGCTCGTGAAATAGGTGAAGCCGCCGGAGATGAGCGCGGTGACCGCGCCGTGATCGGCCATCGTGCGCACGAGAAGCCTTGCGCCTTCGTTCAGGCGCACGCGTTCGGCGAAGACACGTTCCAGTGTCGATTCCGGCAAACCCTTGAGCAGCGCCACACGTTCGCGTAGCGCCCCTTCGAATGGGATCTCGCCGCGCATCGAACGCTCCGTGATCGCGGCGATCTGCGGCTTGAGCCCTGCGAAGTCGGCGATCTCGTCGATGCACTCGCAGCCGATGATCGTCGAATCCATGTCGGCGATGAGCAGGCGCTTGCGGCGACGGGCGGTGGGCACGACGTTAGCGTCGACGCGTTTGCCAGCGAGTGCGTCGCGCACGGTGGAAACAATCGAAGGCTCTGCGACGGCGAATTCGCACGCCGTTCCCGGCGACAACCAGTGGGGCGCCGAACCGGTCACCTTGGCGGCTGCTTCGACGGCGTCGTCGTGCAAACCGGCGAGCGCGGCGGTCAAAACCAGCGTATGATTCATGTTCGCGTCTTCGAGGACAAAGCGTGCCGACACCCGACGCCGTTCTTATTGCAGGGCCGACCGCGAGCGGCAAGTCCGCGCTCGCGCTCAAGCTCGCGCGCGATTTCGGCGGCGCGGTCGTCAACACGGATGCGATGCAGGTCTATCGCGAGCTCAGGATTCTCTCGGCCCGGCCCGACGAAACCGAGGAGCGCGAAGCGCCGCACTATCTCTACGGTTTCGTGAGTGCGTTCGAGCCGTTTTCGGTGGCGCGTTGGTTGGAAGCGGCCGAACGCGCCCTCCAGGAGGTTCGCGCAAAGGGACTCGTTCCGATATTCGCCGGCGGCACGGGGCTTTACTTTGCGGCACTGCTGAACGGGCTTTCGCCGATCCCGGAAATCCACGCTTCGATCCGAGTCGACGCGCGGCAGCGTCTTAAGGAACTCGGCAACGAACGGTTTCATGCAGAATTGTCGGCACGCGATCCCGTGATGGGCGCGCGCCTCAACTCCGGTGACAGCCAGCGTCTGGTGCGGGCTTGGGAAGTGTTCGAGGCGACCGGTCAGTCACTTGCCGAGTGGCAAGCGCTGAAGGGTACGCCGGTGCTGACCGGTGACCTCGCGCGCTTTGTGTTGAAGCCGAACCGCGAATGGCTCGTCCAGCGCATCGCCAAGCGCTTTCACGCGATGGTCGGGGCGGGCGCGCTCGAAGAGGCGAGGGCACTTGGCACGCTGTCGCCCGATCTTCCGGCGGCCCGCGCGCTCGGCGTGCCGCAACTCGTGGCTCATCTCGAAGGCAAGCTCTTGCTCGACGAAGCGGTTGAACAAGCGATCGCCCAGACCCGCCAATACGCCAAACGTCAGATGACGTGGTTCCGCCACCAGATGCCTGATTGGGTCACGATCGAACGCAGCGACGTCGGCGAAATGGCGGCACTCATCGCGCCGTCGCTGGAGTAGCCGTGCGCGGCGCGTGCCTTCATTGCAACGGCGCGGGTCAATCGATCGGGAGATATGCAGAGTATGAGCTCGTTAACGACTCGTTAACCAGCCTGGGTCCGAATGCGATCGTGGAGTTCGCTTTAGTCGGAGTTTGAATCATGAGAACGGTGCTACTGGCTGCGGCCGCGATTGCTTTGTCAGGGTTGCCTGCGCAGGCGGAAGCGTGGAAGGGGCCTTATCTGGGCGCGCAGCTCGGTGACACGTTCGGCGACGCGAGCCAACCCTATGGCGGGATTGGCGGACCGTTGGTTTCTTCGCAGCGCGGCGTGAAGCTCAGTTCCGTAAATGCCGGTGGGCATATCGGCTACGACCATCCGTTCGAGGACTTCGTCGTCGGCGCTCTGGTCGACTACAATTTCACATCGCTTGAAGGCGACGATGCAGGCAGCGGTGGCGACCTGAACGGCGTGGAAATCGACGAAATCATCACGGTGCGCGCGCGGGGCGGCTGGCGGTTCTCGACCGGATCGATGGTCTATGCGACCGCTGGCGGGGCATGGATGCAAGGCGAGGCGACTGCCCCCTTGCAGCGCGTCGATGCCGACTTCTCCGGTTACACGTACGGTCTGGGCGTCGAGTTCACGGTCGGCGAGAATGCGACGATTGGCTTCGAGTGGCGCCGGTTTGAGTTCGACCGCGAGCGTGTGTCGTTCCCGTTGGAGAACTATGACGAAGGCATCGATCCGGAACTCGATACGGTTCAGATCCACCTGAACTACTATTTGTCGGATTTGATGCCCTGACGCGTCCGGGAATAGGGCCTTGACGCAATGCAGCATGGCGGGTTAGAGTTTTCGTAATAATGTTGCTGGAAAGTCCCGCCGTGCGGAATTTTGTTCTTGTAATTCGTTGCGCCGCTGGCCCCGCGACCTGATCTCAGGTCCTGGTCAAAGCGGCGTGTCCGAAGGCCCCGATGGGGCCTTTTCTTTTGTCCGAAGCCCTAAACCCGACGAGCCGATGCAATGAGTGCAAACCAAGACCCGACAGGCGCTGAAATCGTGATCCGTGCGCTCAAGGATCACGGCGTGCATCATATTTTCGGCTATCCGGGCGGCGCAGTGCTGCCGATCTATGACGCATTGTTCCAGGACGATGGGATCGAGCACATCCTGGTGCGCCACGAACAGGGCGCGACACATGCGGCGGAAGGCTATGCGCGTTCGACCGGCAAGCCCGGCGTCGTGCTCGTGACGTCTGGCCCGGGCGCGACGAACGCGGTGACCGGTCTGACCGATGCACTGATGGACTCGATCCCGCTCGTTTGCATCACGGGACAGGTGCCGACGCACTTGATCGGCAATGACGCGTTTCAGGAGGCTGACACGGTCGGTATCACGCGGCCATGCACGAAGCACAATTGGCTGGTGCGCGACGTGCGCGACCTGCCGCGCATCATGCACGAGGCATTTTACATCGCGACGACAGGACGACCGGGTCCTGTTGTCATCGACATTCCCAAAGACGTGCAGTTCAAGCGCGGGCCCTATGTCGGACCGTCGAACATCAAGCACAAGACCTATCAGCCGCGCGTCAAAGGCGACCTGAAGAAGATCGAGCAGGCGGTCGAGATGATTGCGGCGGCCAAGCGGCCGGTGTTCTACACGGGCGGCGGCATTATCAATTCGGGGCCGCTGGCAACGCAGCTGTTGCGCGAGTTCGTGCGCATGACGGGTTATCCGATCACGTCGACGCTGATGGGACTAGGCGCGTACCCGGCGTCCGACAAGCAGTGGCTCGGCATGCTCGGCATGCACGGGACGTACGAGGCTAATCTTGCGATGCACGGCTGCGATTTGATGATCGCGCTGGGTTCGCGTTTCGACGACCGCGTCACGGGACGCATCGACGCGTTCTCGCCGAATTCGAAGAAGATCCATGTCGACATCGATCCGTCGTCCATCAACAAGAACGTGCGCGTTGACGTCGGAATCGTGGGCGATGCGGCCTTTGTGCTCGAAGACATGATCCGGCTGTGGAAGGCCAAGCAGCTCAAGCCTGATCGCGCGGCGCTCAGCGCCTGGACCATGCAGATCGATGGCTGGCGGGCGCGCAACTGCCTTGCCTACAAACAAGCGAAAGACGTGATCAAACCGCAATACGCGATCGAGCGCCTGTACGAACTGACGAAGGGGCGTGACGTCTATATCTCGACCGAAGTCGGCCAGCATCAGATGTGGGCGGCGCAATTCTACAAGTTCGAGGAACCGAAGCGTTGGATGACGTCCGGCGGCCTCGGCACCATGGGCTACGGTCTGCCCGCCGCCGTCGGCATACAGGTCGCGCATCGCGGGGCGCTCGTCATCGACATTGCGGGTGAGGCCAGCGTGCAGATGACGATGCAGGAATTGTCGACCGCCGTGCAATTCGACCTGCCGATCAAGATCTTCATCCTGAACAACAAATACATGGGCATGGTGCGCCAGTGGCAGCAGCTGTTGCACGGCGGGCGCTATTCGCATTCCTATTCCGAGGCGTTGCCCGATTTCGTGAAGCTGGCGGATGCCTACGGCGCGGTCGGCATCCGCGCGACGAAGCCCGACGAACTCGACGACAAGATCAAGGAGATGATCGACGTGAACCGGCCGGTTCTGTTCGATTGCGTCGTCGACCAACACGAGAACTGCTTCCCGATGATCCCGTCCGGGGCCGCGCACAACGAGATGATCTTGGGCGATGCGGCGGGCGAGCCCACGGTCAGCGAAGCCGGAAAGGTGTTGGTCTAATGACGAAGCAACCGGGTTCCGCCTACTTTTTGGTCGACGCGAAGGGCAAGGAAATCCGCACGACGTTGTCGGTCCTTGTCGACAACGAGGCGGGCGTACTTGCGCGCGTCATCGGGCTCTTTTCGGGTCGCGGTTACAACATCGAGAGCTTGACGGTGGCCGAGGTCGATCACCTGGACCACACCTCGCGCATCACGATCGTGACCTCCGGTACGCCCGAAGTGCTGGAACAGATTCGCCATCAGCTCGAACGGCTGGTGCCCGTGCATAAGGTCGTCGACCTTTCGACCGAACAGCCCGGCATCGAGCGCGAGATGGCGCTGATCAAGGTGGCAGGCACGGGCGAGAAGCGCGTCGAAGCCATGCGCATGTCGGACGTGTTCCGCGCGCGCGTCATCGACACGACGCATTCGAGCTTCGTATTCGAACTTACCGGCAATCAGCAGAAGATCGACGCGTTCGTCGAGTTGATGAAGCCGCTCGGCCTTGTCGAGGTTTCACGCACCGGCGTCGTCGCCATCAGCCGCGGCGCGGAGGCGATGTGAGCGCTGGTGCCGGAAAGCCGCGGCGCGGAGGTCGTGGCCTCCCCCGCGCCGCGTTCCTCCCCGCTCGACCGATGACGGGCCAAGTGCTGCGGGCAGTGAAGATGGTTTCATTCTCCCGGAGCCTTAGTTTGGGCGCCGGGCTGATTCGAACAAGTGAGCAGCGTCACTCAGGCGTTGCGCTTCAAATTTTTGAACGGAGATGAGCATGCGCGTGTACTACGACCGCGACGCGGACGTGAACCTGATCAAGGCGAAGAAAATCGCGATTATCGGCTTCGGCAGCCAGGGGCACGCGCACGCGCTCAACCTGCGCGACTCCGGCGCAAAGGAGGTTGTCGCGGCGCTGCGTCCCGGCGCTTCGGCGAAAAAGGCCGAGGCGCAGGGCTTCAAAGTGATGGACGTCGCAGAAGCGGCGAAATGGGCCGACGTGATGATGATGGTCACGCCGGACGAGCTGCAGGCCGACATCTACAAGCAGTCGCTGCACGCTCACATGAAGCAGGGCGCGGCGCTGATGTTTGCGCACGGCTTCAATGTGCATTTCCGCCTGATCGAACCGCGCGCCGATCTCGACGTGCTGATGGTGGCGCCGAAGGGGCCGGGGCACACGGTGCGTTCCGAATACCAGAAGGGCGGCGGCGTGCCGAGCCTGATCGCGGTGCACCAGAACGCAAGCGGCAACGCGAAGGAGATCGGCCTTTCCTACGCCAGCGCCATCGGCGGCGGGCGCGCCGGCATCATCGAAACGAATTTCCGCGAGGAGTGCGAAACGGATCTGTTCGGCGAGCAGGTCGTGTTGTGCGGCGGGCTGGTCGAACTCATCCGCGGCGGGTTCGAAACACTGGTCGAGGCGGGCTACGCGCCGGAGATGGCCTATTTCGAATGCCTGCACGAAGTGAAGCTGATCGTCGACCTGATCTATGAGGGCGGCATCGCGAACATGAACTATTCGATCTCGAACACGGCCGAGTACGGCGAGTATGTGACGGGGCCGCGCATCATCACGGACGAGACGAAGGCCGAGATGAAGCGCGTGCTCGCGGACATCCAATCGGGCAAGTTCGCGCGCGACTGGGTGCTCGAGAACAAGGCGGGGCAGGCGAGCTTCAAGGCGACGCGCGCCAATCTCGCCAAACATCCGATCGAGGACGTGGGCGCGAAACTGCGCTCCATGATGCCGTGGATCGCGAAGAACAAGCTCGTCGATCAGTCGAAGAACTAGTCTGGGAACGCGGGCGTCTCGCCCGCACTTTCCGTCTCTGCGACGCGCGACTGAAGTTTCTGAAGAGCGGGCGGGACGCCCGCGCTCCCAGACTGCGTCAGGTGTCTCTTGACGCCGGTGGGTGGATGTCATCTCGCGCCAAGCGGTGTGCGAGCGGTTTTCGTAGTAGGCTCCAAGTGACGCCACTCAGATGGAGCGCCGCATGCATCGACCTGCGATCCCGCCGCAGCCCCATACGGGCGGCTGTCTCTGCGGCGCGGTGCGTTACCGCTTCGACGCGCGGCCTTGGGCGGTCAATGCGTGTCACTGCATGGACTGCAAGAAGCTGACGGGTGCGACGAACCTCTTGATGATCTTGGGGCCGCGCGAGGCATTCACGCATGACGGCGCGACCGCGCGGTATCGCAAGCGTGCGGACTCAGGGAACGAGGTCGACATCGTGCGCTGCGCCGCGTGCGGCGTGAGGCTCTGGCACGAACCGGCGACCGCGCCGCAGCTTGTGATCGTCGCCGTGGGGACGCTCGACGATCCCAGTTGGGCGATCCCGACCTCGCACATCTTCACGCGCAGCGTGTCGGCCGGCGTCGTCATCCAGGACGATGCGCTCGTGTTGCGCGACGGGCCGACGGACCGGCGGGCGTTGTTCGAGGCGTTCGACCGCATCTACGGACGCTGATGCTCAGGCGTTTGCTCGCGTGGTTGTTGCTTGGGCTCGCGGCGGTTGCCCTCGGTCTTGGCGCGGCATGGGCGGAGCGCGCGTTCGCAATCCCCAAATACGTGATGCAATCCGCGCTTCTCGTTCTGCTTCTGGGCGCGCTGGCGTTTGCCGGGTGGGCGGCGTGGGGCTATTACCGCGCGATCCGCGACGAAGAGGATGAGGAGTAGCCCCATGCGCATCGGAACGCCGCTGTCGCCGTCCGCCACTAGGGTCATGATGCTGGGCGCGGGCGAGCTCGGCAAAGAGGTCGTGATCGAGCTGCAGCGGCTGGGCGTGGAAGTGATCGCTGTCGACCGCTATGCGAACGCGCCGGGGCATCAGGTTGCACACCGTGCGCACGTCATCGATATGACGGACGCGAAAGCCGTGCGCGACCTCGTGCTCAAGGAGCGCCCGCATCTGATCGTGCCGGAGATCGAGGCGATCGCGACGGACGAGCTCGTGCGCATCGAGGCCGAAGGTCTCGCCCGCGTCATTCCGACCGCGAATGCGGCGCACATCACGATGAACCGCGAGCGCATCCGGCGCTTGGCTGCGGAAGAGTGTGGGCTTGCGACGTCCAAGTATGCGTTCTGCTCGACGCTCGACGAATTGCAGCGCGCGATCGACGGAGGCATCGGCTACCCCTGCTTCGTCAAGCCCGTGATGTCGTCTTCGGGCAAGGGCCAAAGCAAGATCAAGGATCCGGATCAGGTCGCGAAGGCGTGGGACTATGCGATGGCGGCGGGCCGCGTTCGACAAGCCCGCGTGATCGTCGAATCCGAGATCCAGTTCGACTTCGAGATCACGCTGCTCACCGTGCGTCATGCGGGCGGCACGTCGTTCTGCGAACCGATCGGCCACGTCCAGGTCGACGGCGACTATGTCGAATCCTGGCAGCCGCAGCCGATGACGAAGGTGGCGCTCGAACGCTCGCGCGCCATGGCGAAGGCGATCACCGATAAGCTCGGCGGAGCCGGTATCTTCGGCGTCGAGCTCTTCATCAAGGGCGACGACGTCTGGTTCTCTGAGGTCAGCCCGCGGCCGCACGACACGGGCCTCGTGACGCTTGTCTCGCAGCACCAGAGCGAGTTCGCGCTGCATGCGCGCGCCATTCTGGGCTTGCCGGTCGACACGTCGTTGCGCGTGCCCGGTGCGAGCGCGGTCGTCTATGGCGGGATCGAGGCCAAGAGCATCGCGTTCGAAGGTGTTGCGGAGGCGCTTTCGGTGCCGGGGAGCGAACTGCGCCTGTTCGGCAAGCCGGAATCGTTCAAGAAGCGGCGTATGGGTGTCGCGTTGGCGCGTGGCGGCGACGTCGAGGTGGCGCGCAAACGGGCGAAGCAGGCGGCCGCAGCCGTTCGGCCCGTGGCCGGCGTATGACCAGCGAGCCCGCGCCGCAGGTCTTCGACCGCGAGACGTTGCGCGCGCGGCTGCGCGATTACAATGTCGTCGTGTTTCAGATCGCCTCCAGCCTCGTGCAGAGCGGTGTGCTGGCGCTGGCCGCGATCGTGCTTATCGACATCCTCTATGCCGAGCGCGATCAGGCGATCCTGCTTCTGCTGTGGCTTGCCTCGTTCGTGTTCGCGGTGCTGTCGTTCGAACGTCAGCTCTATCTGCCGCTGGCCACGCCGCGCGGCGGGGTCGGCGACGTGTGGCCGCTGATGCTGCTCGGGCTCGCGCAGTTCGTGAACTTCGCTTGCCTTTCGCCGCGGACGAACGGCGAGGCGCCCTGGGAGCTTTGGTATTTCTCGACGACGGCGAGCGCGATCATGGGGGCGGCCGCGGTGTGGCAGGCCGCGCGCTTTGCAAACCTCGACGACTACGAGCCGGCGTTGAGGCCCGTCGGCGAGATGTTGGTGGCTTGGCTCAAACACGACCTGATGGAGCTCAAGATCGTCGCTGCCGTCAGCCTCGCGCTGAGCGTGGTCGTGGCGTCGAGTATCCTGCCGACGCCCGCGTTCGAATGGGTTACGATTGGGGCCGCGCTCGTCGGAATCTTCGGCAATGCCTGGCTCGTTCGGCGCGACGGTCAGCGCTTTTGGGAGCTCTATTCGAAGGTCTATGCGCTTCCTGCCTCGCGGACGACGGGCGAAAAGTCCTGATCGAACGCCCACGTCAGGGGCTGGGGCAGCGCGTTCCTTTCCGCGAACTCGATGTGCAGAACGCGACGGTGCTCCGGCCGGCGGGCCGGCGCCGACGCATGAAGCAGCAGCGGGCGCATCAGGAGTGCCGCGCCGGCCTGAGCCGTGCAGGTGACTGCAGTGCCTTCCGCCGTGATGGTGCGGACACGTTCGCGGCTGAGGCGTCCAAGAGCGTGGCTACCCGGGATCACGCGCAAGGGGCCGTTGTCGGCGTGACAGTCGTCGAGGTGGAGGCGGACGGTCAAAAGGCCCGCGAGCAGGTCGGCGGGCGGCTCGACGTGCACGACCCCGGCCTTGACCGACCAAGGTCCCCAACCGGCAAGATCATGCCGTGTGGTCACCGCAATCGTCAGGTCCTGGTGCCAGAGAACGGGCCAATTTGCCTCTGGCGTCTTGTCGAAGAAGAGCGCGCGGACGGGCAGGGCGTCCTTGCCCAGGACCGGTTCCACCAAGTCCCGGATCGCGCGCAAAGCCGCCAAATTCCTGACTTCCGGAAGGGCGAGTAGGTTGCGCCCTCCATAGGCGCGACCGCGGCGGGTGAGACCCGCACCGCGCGCGCAAGCCGTCCACATCTGCTCGATTTGGACAGTGCTCAGCACGCCTTGGACAGTCGCGAAACCGTCGCGTGCGAGCGCTGCCTGTGCCTGAGTCCCTTCGGTCGGCATGGTCCGAAAATGTAGCAAAATTGCGTGGTTTGTCGTTGCCGACCTGAGTGATTCGGCCTATTGATTCTCCAACAACGGTGCGGGTTTAGACTGCGAATTTCACGAGGTCTTAACGACGCCGTTTTATGGTGAACGCCGGCAAGCCACGCTGGCGCGTGAGGCAAGACAAGTATGCGTGCAGGCAGCACATCGAATGCGGTCGCGGGGGCTTTGGCCCCTTGCGCGCGTTCGTGCGTTTGCGCGCCGTCTCACCTGTCTCTTCGGAACGACCTCGGACTGCTTCTTCTTAGCTGCCCCTAGGCGCGCCAAGCGTCTTGCATCGAAGCCCAACGGCGATGCGGACGGTGCTTAGGGGAGGCCAAGACTGAACCCGGGTGAGGATCCGAAACCGCTGCTGAAGCGGGCTTGTGAGAAGAGACAAATGCCAAGTTCGAACCGCGTCTTGATATTCGACACCACGTTGCGCGACGGCGAGCAATCGCCGGGTGCGGCGATGAATCTCGACGAAAAACTGAAGATCGCCGACATGCTCGAAGAACTCGGCGTCGACATCATCGAAGCGGGCTTTCCCATTTCGTCGAACGGCGACTTCGAAGCGGTCACTGAAATCGCGAAGCGCGCGAAGAAGGCCGTCATCTGCGGGCTCGCGCGTGCCGGCGTGAAAGACATCGACCGGGCGGCCGAGGCGCTGAAACCCGCGAAGCGCGCGCGCATCCACACGTTCATTTCGACGAGTCCGGTCCACATGAAGCACAAGCTTCAGATGGAGCCGCATCAGGTGCTCGACGCCGTGATCGGCAGCGTGACGCGGGCGCGCAACCATGTCGACGACGTCGAGTGGTCGGCCGAAGACGCGACACGCACGGAGTTCGAGTTCCTGTGCCGTTGCGTCGAGGCTGCGATCAAAGCGGGCGCCACGACGATCAACATCCCCGACACGGTCGGCTATGCGATCCCGTCGGAGTATGGCGCGCTCATCAAAGCCCTGATCAACAAGGTGCCGGGCGCGGAAAAGGTCGCGTTCTCGACGCATTGCCACAACGATTTGGGCTTGGCGGTTGCGAACTCGCTCGCGGGCGTCGCCGCAGGCGCGCGTCAGGTCGAGTGCACGGTCAACGGCATCGGCGAGCGGGCGGGCAATGCTGCGCTCGAAGAAATCGTCATGGCGCTGAAAGTGCGCGCCGACATTCTGCCCTATTCGGCGGGTATCGACAGCGTGTCGATCTCACGCGCCTCGAAGATGGTGTCGAACGTCACCGGTTTTCCGATCCAGTACAACAAGGCCATCGTCGGAAAGAACGCATTCGCGCACGAATCCGGCATCCATCAGGACGGGATGCTGAAGCACACGCAAACCTACGAGATTATGACGCCGGAATCGGTCGGCGTGTCGAAGACCTCGCTTGTGCTCGGCAAACTCTCCGGCCGCCACGCGTTCAAGGACAAGCTCGAGGCGATGGGCTATGAGCTCGGCGCCAACGCGCTCGAGGATGCGTTCAAGAAGTTCAAAGATCTCGCCGACAAGAAGAAGCACGTCTTCGACGAAGACATCGCGGCGCTCGTGGACGAGGAGATCGCGCGCGGCCAGGACCGCATCCAGTTCGTCAATCTGCGCGTGGTCGCAGGCACGTTCGGTCCGCAGAGCGCGGAGCTCGAGCTTTCCGTTGAAGGGCAGACGCGGCTCGGCGTTGCGCGCGGCGATGGGCCGGTCGATGCGATTTTCAACGCGATCAAGTCCCTGTTCCCGCATGAGGCGACGCTCGCGCTCTTCGAAGTGCACGCGGTTACCGAGGGCACGGACGCGCAGGCGGGCGTGACGGTGCGACTTGCGGAGGACGGCAAGAGTGTGACGGGCCGTGCATCCGACACGGACACGCTGGTCGCGGCGGCCAAGGCCTACGTGCATGCACTGAACAAGCTACTCGTGAAGCGGACGAAGTCGGCGCCTGAAGCGCTGGTCGCGATGCGAGGCGTCTAGAAACAACAACAAGCGGCGGTTGTCTCGAGGGGACAACCGCCGAAACAAACGGGCGGAGAAAGAAGTCAATGTTTTCGAGTTTGCTTGGAATGCTGTCGTCGGACATGGCGATCGATTTGGGAACGGCGAACACGCTGGTCTATGTGAAGGGCCGCGGGATCGTGCTGAACGAACCCTCCGTTGTCGCCATCATGAACAAGGGCGGCAAGAAGCAGGTGCTCGAGGTCGGCAACGCCGCCAAGATGATGCTGGGCCGCACGCCCGGCAACATCGAAGCGATCCGCCCGATGCGCGACGGCGTCATCGCCGACTTCGAAGTCGCCGAGGAAATGATCAAGCACTTCATCCGCAAAGTGCACAACCGCCGCTCGTTCGCGAACCCGATGATCATCATCTGCGTGCCGTCGGGCGCGACGGCGGTCGAGCGGCGCGCGATTCAGGAGTCGGCGCTCTCGGCAGGCGCGCGGCGCGTCTATCTGATCGAAGAACCGATGGCGGCTGCGATCGGCGCGGATCTACCCGTCACGGAAGCGACGGGCTCGATGATCGTCGACATCGGCGGCGGCACGACGGAGGTGGCCGTACTCTCGCTCGGCGGCATCGTCTATGCCCGTTCGGTACGGGTCGGCGGCGACAAGATGGACGATGCGATCATCTCCTACATCCGCCGCCACCATAACCTTCTCGTCGGCGAAGCCTCGGCGGAGCGCATCAAGAAAGAGGTCGGTTGCGCGCGTGCGCCGGAAAAGGCGCAGGAGACACGAATCGAAATCAAGGGCCGCGACCTTCTGAACGGCGTGCCGAAAGAAATCACGCTCAGCCAAGCGCAGATCGCCGACGCGCTGCAGGAGCCGGTGAGCCAGATCATCGAGGCGGTGAAAGTCGCGCTTGAAGCGACGCCGCCGGAACTTGCGGCCGACATCGTGGACAAGGGCATCGTGCTGACGGGCGGCGGCGCGCTGCTGACCAACCTCGACCAGGTGTTGCGCGAGGAGACGGGGTTGCCCGTCTCGATTGCGGACGAGCCGCTCTCCTGCGTGGCGCTGGGGACCGGCAAGGTCCTGGAGCATATCAACACGCACAAACAGGTGCTTTCGTCGGTTTACTACTGAACTAAGGTGGGGCCGAGCGAATCGCGGTCGCTCGCTCTCTTCGTTTGAGGCGAAAGGTACAAGTCGTTGGCGATGGCGTGGGATCGCAGACGCCGCAGAGGTTCCGAGGCGGGGCTCATCGGCTTCGTCGCGAACAACCTTGCGCTCGTGATCTGCACCGTCGCGGCGCTCGCCGTTCTGGTCGTCGCGCGGGCGCAGGACGCCTCGTTCGACGACGCGCGCGGTTGGCTCAACGATACGGCCGCGCCCGTGATGGAATTGTTCGCCGAGCCCGCGGCCGAAGTGCGCCGCTGGGGCGACGGGGTCAGTTCGTTCTTCGCCGTCTATGAGGAAAACCAACGGCTGCGCGAGCAGATCGAGAAGCTGCGCGGCGCGGAGCGCGAACTCGCGAACCTGCAGCGGAAGGTGATGCGTTACGAAGAACTGCTGAAGATCCCCGCCGACGCGGCGGTCACCTCGGTTGCTGCGCGCGTCATTGCGGATGCCTCCGGTCCGTTCGTGCGAACGGTCCTCATCAACGCCGGGCGCGGCGAGGGCGTCGCCAAGGGGCAGGCGGTCGTCGACGAGCGCGGGCTCTTGGGGCGCGTGATCACGACGGGCAATCGCTCGGCGCGCGTGCTTCTGCTCACCGACGTCAACAGCCGCATTCCGGTGATGGTCGAAGGTGCCAATCTGAAGGCGATCCTTGTCGGCGACAACACCGGCCAGCCGGTGCTTGAATACCTTCCGCCGGGTTCGCGCATCACGATCGGTGCGCGCGTGATCACGACGCCGGATGGCGGCGCCTTTCCGCCAGGAGTTCCGATCGGCTCGATCGCCGCCGGCGTGCGGGTGCCGAAGGTCGATCTCTTCACGACCGAGGGCCGCGCCGACTACGTGCGCATTCTGCAGTACTCCGCGCCCGTCGATGTCGACGAGACCGAGCCCGAGGCTGTCCCTGCCGGACCCAAGACGCAGCCCACGAGCGGTCCGAGCACCACGCCGACGTCACCTCCACCGCTGCCGCAAGCGGGCGCACCCGCCGCCGCTGCGGCGCGGCCGACGTGAGGAGGCGCCCATGCTCGACTATGCGCAGGTGGCGTTACTTTGGTTGTTGCGGCGGGTGTGGCTGTCGCTGCCGCTGATTTTGACGATTGCCTTCATGCTCGCGATGACCGCGCCGATGGATCTGCTGCCGGTGCCGGCGCCGGACATCGCGCTGATCGCCGTGTTCTTCTGGGCGTTGTCGGGGCCGAACTTCCTGCCGCCGGTCGCGGTGCTCGTGCTCGGGCTTGCGCAGGACTTCGTCACCGGCACGCCGATCGGGTTCTGGGCTTTGATTTATCTTCTGGCTTACGGCTTCACGCTGTCGCAGCGCGTGTTCTTCAAGGGGCGTACGGGGTTCGGCGCGTGGGTCGGATTTGCGATCGTGGCCGCACTGACGGCGATTGCGTCGTGGCTGCTGGGTTCGATCGTCTATACGCGGTGGCTGCCGCCCGCGCAGATCTATCTGCAAGCCGCCGTATCGATCCTGGCCTATTGGCCGGTGTCGAAGGTCTTCTCTCTCATGCGCCGGTCGTTGACCACGGCGCGCGACGGCTTGTGAGGCGGCCCTCATGATGGACGGCCGCGAGAGCGTTCGCTACCGAGCCTTTTCCAGGCGCACCGCGCTGGTGTCGGCGGGAACGCTCGGGCTCTTCACGTTGCTTGCGGGGCGGATGTTCCAGCTCTCGGTGCTGCAGGGCGACGAGTTCGCGACGCTGGCCGAAGACAACCGCATCAATTTGCAGCTCGTCGCGCCGCGGCGCGGGCGCGTCTACGACCGAACGGGCGTGCTTCTTGCCGACACGGCGCAGAATTTCCGCGTGCTGTTGGTGCCCGAGCAGACGAAGAACGTGCGCGCCGTTCTCGAGCGGCTGTCGCAGATCATCGAGCTGCCGCCCGCGCGTTTGCAGCGCGTTCTGCGCGACATCAACCGCGGCAAGAAGTTCAACCCGGTGCTGGTCGCCGAGGGGCTGACCTGGGAGCAGTTCGCCAAGGTCAATCTCAGCACGCCCGATCTCGCCGGCATCGTGCCGGATGTGGGCGAGCTTCGGTCCTATCCGTTCGGGCCGTGGCTGAGCCACGTGTTGGGCTATGTCGCGGGCGTGACCGACAAGGACATCGAGAAGGAGCCTGAGCTTCTGTCGTTGCCGGGCTTTCGCATCGGGCGCTCCGGCGTGGAACGGGCGGCCGACGAGGCGTTGCGCGGCAAGCCTGGTGCGTCGAACGTGGAGGTCAATGCGCATGGGCGCGTGATCCGCGAACTTTCCCGGCGCGAGGGTATGCCCGGCAAAGAGGTCGTGCTCTCGCTCGACATGGAGGTGCAAAAGCTCGCGCAGGAGAAACTTGTCGGGCAGAGCGGTTCGGTCGTCGTGATGGACGTAACGAACGGGGAGATCATCTCGATCGTCTCGGCGCCCGGGTTCGATCCGAACGCGTTCACGGGGACGGTGTCGCCCACGATCTGGCGGCAGCTCAACGAGGACGAGCACAAACCTCTGCTGAACAAGGCGATCACCGGCATCTATCCGCCGGGATCGACCTACAAGCCGATCGTCGCGCTGGCGGCGCTTGCGTCGGGGGCGATGTCGCCGTCGCAGCGCGTGCACTGCTCCGGCGCCCGTGCGCTCGGCAGTCACGTCTTCCATTGCTGGAAGCGCGGCGGACACGGTTCGATGGACATGCACTTGGCCATCAAGAACTCGTGCGACGTCTATTTCTACGAATGCGCACGGCGCACGGGGATCGAGGCGATCGCGGCGATGTCGCGCAAGTTCGGCTTGGGCCAAGTGTACGGGCTCGAGATTCCGGGCGAGAAGAGCGGGCTGATGCCCGACCCCGAATGGAAGAAGCGTGCGCGCAACGATATTTGGCGCGACGGCGACACGTTCAACGTCGGTATCGGCCAGGGCGCGGTGCTGACCACCCCACTGCAGCTTTGCGTGATGACCGCGCGTCTGGCGAACGGCGGCAAGGCGGTGATGCCGCATGTCATTCGTTCGTTCGACGGCGTCGACCGCACGCTTGCGGTGCCGGAAGATATGGGCCTTGACCCTGCGCACGTTAAGATCGTGCACGGCGGCATGGATGCCGTGACGAACCAGGGCGGCACGGGTGCGCGTTCGCGCATCGACATCGAAGGCTTCGACATGGCGGGCAAGACCGGCACGGCGCAGGTGCGCCGCCTGACTGCCGCGCTGCGCGGACGAAGCGCGGATTCCATTCCCTGGAAGTTCCGCGACCATGCGCTCTTCATCGCCTTCGCGCCGGTCGAGAACCCGCGCTATGCGATCTCGGTGATCGTCGAGCACGGCGGCGGCGGCTCCAAAGCAGCGGCGCCGATCGCCAAGGAGGTCATGACGCTCGTCGCGCAGCGCGATCCGGCGCGGCAAAAAGTGTTCGTGCCGCCGTCGCGAACGGCATCCGTCGGCAGCAAGGCGTGACGCGATGCCCTTGAACGACAACTTTGGCGGCGCGGGGCGCGACCTTCGGATGATGGGCAAGCTCCGCTCTGCGAATTGGGTTCTGATCGGGCTGATCACCGCTATTTCGTGCATCGGATTCGCGCTGCAGTACTCGGTCGCCGGCGGCAGTTTCGAGCCGTGGGCGGAGCGGCAGATCGTGCGCTTCTGCGTGGGCTTCGTGATCATGATCGCGGTCGCGGTGATCGACATTCGCACATGGTTCCGGCTTGCCTATCCGATCTACGGCGTGTCGCTGTTGCTGCTGGTGGCGGTCGAGTTCATCGGGCGCACGGGCAAGGGCGCGGAGCGTTGGATCGAGCTTGGGCCGTTGCAACTGCAGCCGTCGGAGCTGATGAAGATCGGGCTGATCCTCGCGCTGTCGCGGTTCCTGCACGGCATTCTGGTCGAAGACGTGTCGCGGCCGACGCGGCTTTTGGG
>JAEUML010000049.1 GCA_016792785.1 Alphaproteobacteria bacterium | reverse complement strand
GCGGTTTCAACGCGACCCGTCGTGGTGTCCCACACGGGCGTGCGCGGCGCGTGCGATAGTGCGCGGAACTTGAGCGATGCGCATATGCGGGCGATCGCGGCGAGGGGCGGCTTGATCGGTATCGGCTTCTGGCCGGGCGCGGTGTGCGATTCCACGCCCACCGGCGTTGCGAAGTCGATCCGATATGCCGCCGATCTCGTCGGCGTCGATCACGTGGCGCTGGGTTCCGACTACGACGGCTCGACGACTGTGCGGTTCGATGCTTCCGAGTCGGCGGCGCTCGTGCAGGCGTTGATGAAGGCTGGCTTCAACGAGGCGGAGATCCGCAAGATCACGGGCGACAACGTGCTCGCGTTTCTGGCGGCGCAACTGCCGGAGTAAGGCGCGCTTCAGTGGTGGATGAAAAGCGGCACGGGACTTTGCGCGACTAGGGCCTCCGTCGTCGTGCCGAGCAGCCACTCGCGCCAACCGCGGTGGCCGTAGGCGCCGGCGACGATCAGGCCGGCATTCGCGCTCTTGGCCGCGGCGATCAGTGTGTCGATCGGATTTTTACCTCCGGCGAGCGGACGGGCAACGGCTTTGTATCCGCGCTCGCGCAGGAAGGTTTCGCCCTCCTCAGCCATCGTCTTTGCCGCCGCGGCATCGGCGCCGATGCTGACCACGACAGTTTCGTATGCTTTGCGCAAGCCGAGCGCTGCGAAGAGCTGCAACGCGCGCATTGCGGGTACGCTGGCGTCATAGGCAATCAGCGTCGCGGGACCCGGCGCTTCGTTCGCTGGCGAGACGATCAGCGGCCGCGGATTGTTGTTGAGGAGGCCCGCGATCAATGGGCTCGGCGACTTTGCCGCGCCGCCGAGCGACGTGTCGTTGCCCAAGACCACGACATCGTGCGGCGCGCAGGCGCCGATCAAGGTCGCAAGCGCCGGGCCTTGAATCGCAGCAGACTCCGCCTCGACATGCGCCGTGCGGCACTCGTCGCTGAACGCCTGGGCGAGTGCCGACGCCGCGGCGCGTGCGCGGTCGATCAGCACGGCGTCCTTGTGCATCTTGTAGGTGTCGCCGCCGATCGGCATCGGCTCGATCGGGATCAGGATTTCGGGGTCGACGATCGCAAGACCTTTGAGCGCCGCGCCGTGAGCGAGGGCGAGGCGCAGCGCCAGGCTTTCGGCCTCCCGCGCACCAGGGGTGGCGTCGAGCGCGATCAGCAAGCGTTTCAGCATGGCGGTTCTCTCAGATTCGGTGTGTCACCCTATCACTTAGGTAAGTTCGGGCGCTGACCAAGATCAAGCTTTGCTATAGTGGAGCCCATGGGTCCTTTGCGGGTGATACTCGCCTTTCTGGTGGCGGCCGCCTGTTGGGCCGCACCGGCAGGGGCGCGCGAGGTCAAACTCGTGCTCGCGCAAACGAAGGCGGCCGCCGGCGGTGCGGCGGTCGACGGGCTTAAGGCGATCCGCATCACCTATCGACTGCGCCAAAGCGGGCTTGAAGGCACAGGCACGACGCTGACCGATGTGGCCGGTGGGCGCGTGGTGACTCGATTTCGTTTGGGGCCGCTCGCGGGCGCTGAAGGGCACGACGGTGCGCGGGCGTGGGTGCAGGATCAAGCCGGCATCGTCACCGTGCCTGCGGGCGGCGACAGTCTTGCACGCGGCGTGTCGGCGCAATACCGGCAGGCGATGGGCTATTGGTATCCGGCGCGCAGCGTGCCCGCGCGGATCGACCTCCGGCTGCAGTTGTTCCGTCAGCGCATCAAGGAGGCGCTTGAGATCACGCCGAACGGCGGGCTGAAGTTCGAGATTTGGTTCGATGCGCAAACGAAGATGCTCGACCGCGTGATCGAAGAGGGCGCGAGCGAGACGCGCACCACGATTTTCGAGGACTATCGCGCCATCTCCGGGCTGATGGTCGCACATCGCATCCGCTCGTCGAATGCGGCGGCGGCGTTTGGGGCCGAACGCATCGTGACGAAGGTCGAGATCAATCCGCCGATCACCGATGCCGACTTCGCAGTGCCGCCTGCGCCGAAGCCCGACTACTCGTTTGCGCGGGGTCCGCGCGAGAGCGTGCTGCCGTTCCGCTTCGTCAACAATCACATCTATGTGGACGCAAAGCTGAACGGTCGGATTTTTTCGCTTCTCCTCGACACGGGGGCGGCGAACGTGATCACGCCGACGGTGGCGCGGGCGCTTCGCCTGCGCAGCGTCGGCGACGCGCAAATCAAGGGCGTGGGCGAGTTCACGGAGAACGCCGCGTTCACGCGTGTGGCGTCTGTCGTGCTCGGCCAAGTGCGGTTGAAAGATCAGCTGTTCGCGGTCGTGCCGCTCGAGAAACTCGGCGAGGTCGAGGGCATGCCGTTTCACGGCATCCTGGGCTACGAACTCTTCAAGCGCTTTGTCGTGCGCATCGACTACAGGGCGCGGGTGTTGACGCTAAGGGAGGCAACATCATGGCGGGCAGAGGGTGCGGGCACGGTTGTGCCCTTCGTGTTCAACGGTACCGTCCCTGAAATCGAGGGCGAGGTCGGCGGCGTTGCCGCGACGTTCGACGTCGACACAGGGTCGCGGGGGTCGGTGGGGCTCAACTCGCCATTTGTGCAACGGCACGCGTTGCGCGTGCGTTTCGCGCCTTCTATCGATGCGGTGACGGGATGGGGCCTTGGCGGGCCGGTGCGCGCGACGGTGGCGCGTGCGCCACGCGTCAGGCTTGGTGCCGTCGCCGTTAACGATGTCGTCGTCGATATGTCGTTGCAGCGGCTCGGCGCGCTGACCAACACCGCGCCGTCGGGCAGCATCGGCAGCGGGTTGCTGCAGCGCTTCACGGTGACGTTCGACTATCCGCGCCAGCGCATGTATCTGGCGCCGGTGTCCGGTCCGGTGCGCGACGGTTATGACCGCTCGGGGCTTTGGATCAATCTCGGTGGCGGTGGGTTTCGGGTCGACGCGGTGGTCGAGGGTTCGCCCGCCGCCGTGGCGGGGCTTGGCGAGGGCGATGTCATACTCGCGGTCGACGGCAAACGCGCGGCGACGCTGACGCTCGGCGATGTGCGCGCATATCTGCGCGATGCGTCGCCGGGAACGATCGTGCGCTTTACCGTCCGCCGCGGCGCGGTCACGCGGGATGTTGCGATCAAGCTGCGTGATTTGATCTGAGGCGCCTGCGAAAGGTGCGGTCGCGTTTCAGGTGCCATTCGCGGCTCATGGCGGCGCGGGGGGATTTGCAGGGTTCGGCGTAGAGCAGCGTCCAGACGCGGCCGCGGGTCGAGCGCGCGCCTTTGCCGGTGTTGTGGGCCGCAAGGCGGCGGTCGATATCGGTCGTCCAGCCGACATACGTTCTGAAGCCGCCCTTGCCGCCGGCGCCCAGGATATAGACGAAGCAGGCGGGGCGCTTTGGTGTTCGCCGCTTGGGCATGGTCGAATCGCCGCTGATGCGGAGCGACTATCGCGAACCGGGTGGGGCGCGATCAATCGGCGTGGTCGCGGCGCTTCGAGGCTTTGATCGCGAGGCGGATTTTCTTTTCGAGGATGCGCGGCTTCCATACGTCGCGCAGCGTTTCGCCTTCGCCGCCCGCGGTTTCGCGCAGTTCGACGTCGCCGATGCCGATCATCGCCTCCCACCATTTTTGATGCACGCGGGTCGTGACCGTGCGTTCGATCGAAACCGTTTCGAGGTAATAGTCGAAGACGCCGCTGTGGATCAGCAGGCGCGGGTCGAGCGTCTTGGCGTCGACGGCCAGGATGTATTGGTTGCTTGTCCATTCGCTCACGTGTTCGAGCACGAAGGGGATCGCGAAGATCAGCGGAAGGTAGAAGCCGCAAGCGTATTGGGCGAGCGTCAACCAATCCATGCCGAACTCCGGCGCGGCGCCGATGGCGTTCTTCACCAGCATGGTCAGAATCGCGAATGTCGCGAAGATTGCGATCCAGACCGGGAACCAGATGGCGGTGTAGGCGAGGCCGTCAGCGCGGATCTTGCGCATGAGGGCCATGACATGCTGGCCGACGCGGTAGCTGATGCGTTCGTTGTCGTCGAGCGCGCGGTGGATGCGGCGGCGGCCGCGCATGGCGCGCGCGACCTCGAAAAAGAACGCGAACATCAACAGCGCGGCGACGCCGCTCGTCAGGAAGCTCAGCGGCGTGAACGGGTCGGAGATGTGGAAGATGTAGAAGTCGAGTGCGAAGGAAAACAGAAACGCGAGCCACTTCAGGGCGCGCCAAGATGCGAACAACCGAGACATGAGCCCTCCCCAGGGTTGGACCTAACGCGAAACGCGCGCGTACCGGGATCTCGATCTCCGGCATATGTGGGGTGGGTGAGAGGAGAGTTCATCTCCCCCGAGCCCGAGAATTTTCGCAATGCTCAGGGCGAGCATTCGCGCGGGCCTTATCAAAGTTGAGGAAAGTGCCCTGTTCGTTCTTGTTTCTTTCGGCGCTTTCGGCGATATTCGGCGCTGTCAATCAACACAGTGGATCAGTGCGTGCGGCGGGCTTGAGGCCTGCGCGGGCAATCCGATGCGCGCGTAGGGCGCCGGTAAGAGAGATCGAAACACAAAGTACACGAAGGTTACAAAGCGGCTCGGCCAACTCGGCGTCTTCGTGCGCTTTGTGTTTCGGGTCCTGTCTTCCGGCGGCCACGTGTTGCGCCGCGGCCGCCGCAGCGTTGGTGCTACTCGGCGAAGATGCGCACGGTGGCGCGGCCGATAAACCAGCTCGTCTCTTCGTATTTGAACTTGATGCGGTCGATGTTGCGGCGGCCGCCTTTGAGGTCGATCACGCGGGTGCATTCGCCGGCGTTGATGCGCGACCGCACGGGCACGTCCTGGTGGCCGCCGTTGCGGAAGAAGATGTCGAAATCATAGAAGTGAACCGGGTTGCCGTAGACGCACACCTTCACGCGGGCAAACGTACGGTTGCCGGGCAGATTGACGACGTCGACGTCGTAGCGATCCGTCACCTCGCGGGTCGCGACCTCGTCCCAGGCGAGCGCCGGGCCGGCCAAGGTCAACGTGGAGAGCGCCGCGGCAAAGGCGGTTGCAAGTAGAGTCTTCATGATCGTTTCCTCAAGATCGTTGGTGCAGTCACAGTGTCCCTGTCGGGCGCGCGGACAATTGCGTCCCCCGCCTGAACGGTGGATGAAGATTGAACGCGGACATGGGGCGTTCCCGCTGTGACGAGCGTTACGCGGGTTAGTGTTTCAGCACCAGAACGGTGGGCTGGACGCCCGCCGAAGACTTGTTTTCCGTCTCGATCGCGGCCCAGGCAAAGGCCGCGCCCGCAAGGAACACAAACCAGGCAAGTGTGAGCAGAAGCGGGCGCGAGGCCGCGCGGTAGGACTCCGTTGTCATCAATTCCCCCAAATCGGTGACAGGGCCCTCGAGGCGTTGAGGGCGGCGAAGATATAGCGCATCGGCCAACGTCAGGGCGAGCCGGGCGTTTTCGCACATATTCAACTCATGCACGAAGAACACAGGTGTTGCGGCGATGCGCCGGACGCTCGCGTGCGTGCGAAAGAGCAAGGCTCATCAACGCGTATCGCACGATGCGCGGTGACGATCGCGCGTGACCGCACACGCCGGGCGAGAGCGCGGATTTTCGCGCGTGGCGACGATTTTCTGTTGACCCGTGGCGAAGGAGACGAATGGCGTTGCGCGACGACATCCGATCGATCCTGCTCAACGTGCGCGAACGCGACCGGTGCGAACTTGTCGAGTACGGGCTCGACGTCGAGGCCGCGGTCGAAACGTTCGCGCTGCCGGCCGTCGCGGCGCGGCTTTTCAAGGCGTGCGGCGTGCCGGCCGCGATCGTGACGTTCCACCGGCTGACCCCGCGGGCGCTCGTCGTTTCGATGATGGCGACGGACGATTGGCGTCAGGTCGCGGGCCAAGTCGTGCGCTGGGGCTGGCGCGAGGCGCGGCCTTCGCTGATCGCGCAAGGCTACACGCGCGCGGAGTGCCGGACGCTCGAGGGGCACGCGGACGCGATCGAACTTTTGGAACGGCTGGGCTTCGTTCGCGAATGCCGCTTGCCGGGTTTCGGCGCGCACGGCGCGTCTTTTCTGCAATACGCATGGAGGTTGATAGATCATGTGCATGTTCAAATCCCCCAAGGCCCCGCCGCCGCCGTCCCCGGCATCGAAGCGGGAAGAGGAACTGAATGAGCGGCGCCGGTTGGCGCGGCGGCAAGCGGCGTTCGTTTCGCCGTATCGCACGCCGCCGGCCACGTTGATGGATCGCTGAGCGCGAACTCGGCGCCTCAGTTCAGTTTGAACTCGATCTCGACGTCCGTTTGGATCGTGCGGCCGGACGGCTGGTAGCGCCAGTTGCGCACAGCGGCGAGCGCCGCGTTCTCGAACCAGCCGGGCGGGCGAGAGCTCACGACTTGCGCATCGGTGAC
>JAEUML010000031.1 GCA_016792785.1 Alphaproteobacteria bacterium | reverse complement strand
GACGCGGCCCATCGCGATTGCCGTTTCGGTGACGGCGCGGACGTGCGGTTCGCGCTCGGTTTGGTAGGTGTCGAGCAGTTTTTCGCGCGCCTGGCCGCGTAGGACGTGGGTGAGTTTCCAGGCGAGGTTCACGGCGTCGCGGACGCCGGAACACATGCCCTGACCCGCGAAGGGCGGCGTTTGGTGTGCGGCGTCGCCGGCTAGGATCACGCGGCCGCGGCGCCATTCCTTCGCGACGAGACCATGGAAGCGGTACACGGCCTTGCGATCGATTTCGACGTCGCCGTCATTGACCCACGGCTTCAACAGTTCGGCGATGCGGCGCTCGTCGAGGAAGCTCTGCGCATCTTCGCCGGGGCGGATCATGAACTCCCAGCGGTGGCGGCCGGGACCCATGAGCACGCAGGTCGTCGGACGGACGGGATCGCAAATTTGCAGGTTCAGGTTCGGCATGCGCTCGGGGCGCTTTACTTGCGCGTCGATCACGAGCCAAGGTTCGTCGAAGCCGTAGTCGAAATGCGCGATGCCGAGCGCCTTGCGCACGGGGCTCGATGCGCCGTCGCAGCCGACGACGTAGCGCGCTTCGACGGTTTGCGGTTTGCCGGCCGCGTCCGTGATCGTGGCGCGGATCTTGTCGCCGCCGATATGCTCGAAGCCTTCGAAACGTACGCCGAGACGGGTTTCGACGTTTGGGTGGTCCTTGAGTTTGGCGCGCAATGCGTGCTCAAGGTCGGGTTGGTTGAACATCCAACTCGGTGCGAAGCCCGAGGCAACGACTACTTCGTCTAAGTCATAGCGCAGCAGGATCTCGCCTTTGGCATTGCGGAATTCGTAAGCCGGGGCGCGGCGCGAGACGGCCATGACCTCTTTCAAGAGTCCCAGATCCTGCCAGATGCGCATGATCTCCGCGTCGAAGTGAGCGGCGCGGGGCAGGGGATAAACGCTCGTGTCCTTCTCGACCGCGAGAACCTTGAAGCCTTCGCGGCCGAGCAGGTTTGCGAGCGTGGCACCGACGGGGCCCAAGCCGACGATCAGGACGTCGATCATGGTTCGGCCACCACGGTTGCTTCGATGGCGCCGATCTTGTCGATTTCGATGCGGGTGACATCGCCCGCCTTCAGAAAGGTCGGCGGCTTCAGCGCGGCGCCGACGCCTCCCGGGGTGCCGGTGAAGATCACGTCGCCGGGCTCAAGCGTCATCGCTTTGCTGATATGGGCAATCTGGTCGAAGACGTTGAAGACGAGGTGCTTTGTGTTCGAGTCTTGACGCTTTTCGCCGTTGACGAAGGCGCGGATGCCGAGCGCATGCGGATCGCCGATCTCGTCGGGCGTTACGATCCAGGGTCCGATCGGGGCGTGGGTGTCGAAGCTCTTGCCCAAAACCCACTGCGGGGTTTTGAACTGCCAGTCGCGCACGGTCACGTCGTTGCCGGCGCAATAGCCGAAGACGACTTCATGCGCCTTCTCCTTCGGCACGTGCTTGCAGCGTTTGCCGATAACGGCGACGAGCTCGGCCTCGTAGTCGAGTAGCGGCGAGACCTTCGGCAGTTGCACGGGTTCGAACGGTGCGTGGATCGAGGTGACGGCCTTTGTGAACCAGACTTGTTCCGTCGGTGTCGGTTGGCCGCTCTCGGCGATGTGGTCGGCGTAGTTCAGGCCGATCGCGAGCACTTTGCCGGGGCGCTGAACGGGCGCTTCGAGCTTGACTGCGCTTTGCGCGAGGTCCGCTTTGCGCGAGGCTGCACGCTCGACGGCGCCGCGGACAGCTTGCCATTGGTTCATGAGGCCGATCATGTCGCGCGGCAGATCGGGATCAGCCTTCTTGAGGTCGACGATGCCGCTGTCGACGGCGAGGCCGATGCGGGTGCCTGCAGTGTCCGTGAAGGTAACGAGTTTCATCGGTCGATCTCCCTAACCCATATCAGGCGGCATCTTCATGCCCCATTGAACGCCTGCGAGTTCCGGCAACGAGGAGTCGCGCGAACCCCAGCTTGCCGTCAGCAGATCGCCGTCGGTCCAATGCTCGAGCGTGTGGCCCCAGGGGTCCTTCCAGTAGTCGAAGATCTGGCTACCCAGGTAGTGGCGACCTATGCCCCATTGGTGCTTGTAGTTCTTCTCCTTCAACACGTCATGACCGCTCATCAGATCGTCGAAGTCGGCGACTTCGAAGGCGGCGTGATTGAAGCCCTTCGCACCACTGCCGACGAGAAACAGCGTATGGTGGTCGGCGGGCTCTTCGCCCCGGTCGCAGCGCAGGAAGGCGCCGAGCGCGAACTCCGGCGACAGTTTGATCTCATCCGACGTGATGAAGCCGAAGCGTTCTTTGTACCAGGCTTCGCTGGCGCGAAAGTCGACGACGTTCAACACGCAATGGCCGAGGCGAACGACGTGGGAGGGGCCTTGCCCGACGCGCTTGACCTCGTTGTGACGGGTGCGCTTGTGCACGTTGTTGACAGCACCGAGGGCGCGCGTGGCCGCTTCCTTCGTGGGCGTGCGGCCGGCGACCAACTCGACGGAATGACCGCTCGGATCTGTCAGGCGGACGACTTTGCCGCCGCCAGGGCCATCGAGTGCCTCGACCTTCGCGTCGTACGTCTTGGCGAACGCATTCAGGTCGTCGAGAGAGCGCGCTTTGAACGCAACGCCTGCAAAGCCGGCCTCGCCTTTGTGCGTCACGTGCAAGAATGGGTCGGGGCCGGAACCCTTCATGTAAAGCGCGTCCGCTTCGCGGTGCGCGCGCGTCAAGCCGAAGTCGGTCAGGAACGTTTCCATTTGGTCAAGATCGGGCGCCTTAAAGCGCACGAAGGCGATGTCGTCGACTTTGATCATGGGGCGAGCTCCTTCTTGCGAGAATCCATGGCGGTTTTGGCGAGGCGCAAGGCCTCGGCTTGCTTCAAGCCGAGCGCGGTGAGCGCCGTGGCGATGACTTCAGCGGCGAAAGCGAAGGGCTCCGGCGCGCGGCGCGTTTGGTCTGACAGCCGCATGCCGGCCGACATCGCGATGCCGAGCGTCGCGACGGTCGCCGCAGTCACCGAAGCGACGGTGAAGCGTTTCGACTTTGCACCCATCGCGACGTCGCCGCGGATGCCGGCGTTGATCGGCGTGTCCGGATCGACACCGCCGGGGATGAGCCGCAGCAGCGCACGCGCGCGTACGGGCTGCGTGATCGCAAATGTGCAAAGCGAGGAGAGGCCGTTCGCCATGCGGATGGCGGCGTCGGTGACGCCTTCGTTCGTCGCGGTGATCTTGTGTTCGAGTTCGAGACGGATGCTGCGCGCGATCTCTGCCGCGAGGTCGTCCTTGTCTTCGAAGTGCGTGTAGAACGTGCCCTTCGCGACGTCGGCTTCCTCCGTGATTTCGTCGATCGAGAGGGCATCGAGGCCGCGGGCGGCGACGAGGCGCTCGGCGGCGGCGACGAGTTCGCCGCGGGTGCGTTCGCGCTTGCGGAGGGTGCGGGGCTGGGTTGCGGTCGACATAATTGACCATATAGTCAAATATGACCGAATAGTCAATACCTGCGAAAGCCGATCCGAACCGAATAGGCGCGCGGCCGCGGCGCACACGCCCTGTTGCTGGGGTGTGAATGCGTCTGCATGCCGGATTCCTAGCGAGCGGGCTTTGCTTGCTTCTTTGCGACCGCGCGCTGCAGGCGCAGGCGCTCCTTCACCGTGAGCGGGCGCTTGATCGCCTTGCCGCTTTCGGCGATGCGGGCGGGTTGGAAGATGTCGTAGACGCGACCGTCGCGGCCGCGGATCTTGGCAGTGGCGTCAATCGTCCAATTGCGGATCGGCCCCGAA
>JAEUML010000025.1 GCA_016792785.1 Alphaproteobacteria bacterium | reverse complement strand
CGCGCTCCAATCCGCGAACCGAGCGCGCAAGCCCTTCACGAACCGCGTGCGGCACTCGAGCTCCACCGCGTGCCGCTGGCCATACGAAAATCCGACGGTCTCGACAGCGTCAAAACGCGCGAGCGCCCAGGCGAGGCACGTTGCCGAATCTTGCCCGCCTGAAAACAAAACCAGCGCTTTGTTACGCTCGCTCAACCGAATGTCCGCCGCAGTGCACAACGGCGCGGAGATTGGGGGGATGCACGCCCGCGCGCAATGGGATAAAGAGCCTCAAACACCATTCCGCGCGAGGGTTAACCGTGACGGCCATAGCGATCAGCGGCACCGGTCTTTACACGCCGCCACATTCGATCAGCAACGAAGAGCTGGTCGCCGCCTTCAACGCCTACGTCAGAAAGTTCAACGCAGCGCACACTGCCGACATCGCCGCCGGCAAAGTGCAGGCGCTGCAGGAATCCAGCACGGAGTTCGTGCTCAAGGCTTCCGGCATCAAGAGCCGCTTCGTCGTGGACAAGGACGGTATCCTCGATCCCGACGTGATGTGCCCCCGCATCGCCGAACGTCCGAACGACCAGATCTCGATCCTGGCCGAGATGGCCGTGACTGCTGCGAAGGAAGCGCTCGCCCGCGCCGGCCGCAAGCCCGCCGACATCGACTGCGTCCTCGTCGCCTGCTCGAACCTGCAGCGCGCCTACCCCGCAATCGCAATCGAAGTGCAAAACGCGCTGGGCGCCCAAGGATTCGCGTTCGACATGAACGTCGCCTGCTCGTCGGCCACATTCGGAATGCAGGCTGCCGCCGATATGATCCGCGCCGGCAACGCCCGCACCGCCCTCGTCGTCAACCCGGAGATCTGCTCCGGCCACCTAAACTTCCGCGACCGCGACAGCCATTTCATCTTTGGTGACGTCGCGACCGCGATCGTGCTCGAGCCCAAGGACCGCGCGCGCGGACCTCACGCCTGGGAAATTCTAGGGACACGGCTCAAGACCCAGTTCTCGAACAACATCCGCAACAATTTCGGCTTTCTGAACCGTGCCGCGCCCGAAGGCGTCGGCAAGCCGGACAAACTTTTCGTCCAAGAGGGACGCAAGGTCTTCAAAGAAGTCGTGCCCATGGTCGCCGAACTGATCGTAAGCCACCTGGCCGACGAAAAGATCGCGCCCGAGAGCCTGAAGCGCCTGTGGCTGCATCAGGCGAACATCAACATGAACGACTTCATCGCCCGAAAAGTTCTGGGCCGCGACCCCGCGCCCGGCGAGTCGCCGGTAATCCTCGACACCTACGCGAACACGAGCTCCGCGGGCTCGATCATCGCCTTCCACAAATACTCGGACGACCTGAGGAAAGACGACCTCGGCGTCGTCTGCTCCTTCGGCGCCGGCTATTCGGCAGGCAGTGTCATCGTACGCAAACTGCATTGATTGTCCCATGGCTGCGCACCGCCACCCGCGCAGCCCCAATCAGCTGTCGTCCGAGTGTTGGGCTGCTTCAAACGATCGCCGCGCAGCGGCCAAGCCGCTTTGCGACAGAAGGGCAACCGGCGTCCCCCTAAGGGGTTCCGCGGCCTGCGCGGGTGACGCCCCGTCAGGACTGTGACGCCGCTCATACTGTCCCCTTATTGGCCACAACCCGCGTAAAACCGTGTGAGAGCGCCAACACTGCACCGCAACCCCTTGGCTCCAGACGCAAATCAGGCATTCGACGTACGCACGCGACGACTGAGCCGCTTGTCACTTCTGACAGGCACTCAAGCGGAATTTCGTCAAATAAGTCGGGGGTTTGCCCGCGCGCCTTAGCCTCCCGGCAAGAGGATCGACGCCACCATGGCGCGTCAACTTCGCCTCAGGTCCAATGCCATGTCCAAACGCCCGCTTCTCAAGCGATTTCTCTCGAGCCGCCGCGGCAACACGGCGCTGCTGTTCAGCCTCTCGCTGCCGGTCATCGTCGGCACAGCGGGCTTAGGCGTCGAGACCGGCTATTGGTACTTCAAGCAGCGTGAGCTCCAGACGGCGGCAGACGTCGCCGCGGTCGCGGGCGCCGTCGAGAAGCGCAGCGGCGGCGACATGAGCCTGATCACGTCGACGGCGCGGGCGGAGGCGATCGAGCACGGCTTCGTCGCGGCCGAAGGTACGATCGACGTCAACGCGCCGCCGGCGTCCGGCGACCATCAGGACAACCGTTCCGTCGAAGTCCTGCTTACGATGCCGGTGACGCGCTTCTTCTCGAAGATCTTCTCGAACGAGGAAGTGACGATGAACGCGCGCGGCGTCGCGCGCCACGAGGATGGCGGCCAAGCCTGCATCTTGGCTCTTCACCCCGAAGAGTCGGGCGCCGTCACGTTCACCGGCAATGCGCTGACATTGATCAACGGCTGCAACGTCATGTCGAACTCGCTGAGCGACTCTTCGCTCATCGTCAACGGTTCGGCCGACGTCACCGTACCGTGCGCGCTGGCGGCCGGCGGCGTGTCGGTCGATGACGGGTTGACGCTCACCGATTGCCCAGAAGCCCAAAGCAACGTGCCCCCGGCAGCCGACCCGTTCAAGAACTTGCCGGAACCCAGCGTCACGGGTCCCTGCCTGGCGCTTCCGGCCGGCAACGGCGCGGCCACGCTGACGCCGGGCCGCTACTGCAGCGGCGGTCCGTTGAAAGGCGACAAGCATTTCTCGCCCGGAACCTACGTGATTGACGGCGCGAACTTTCGCATCAATGCGGGCGCGAACGTCACCGGCGACGACGTCACGTTCTTCATGACGAACGATGCGACTGCGGACTTCAACGGCGCCGCGAACATTCAGCTGTCCGCGCCAACCTCCGGAACCTACAAGGGCGTTCTGTTCTACGGTGATCGCGACAACTCTAGCACGTCGAACAAGTTCAACGGCAACGCAAGCTCGCAATTGACCGGCGCCCTCTACTTTCCTTCGCAGGACGTGGAGTTCCTCGGCAATTTTAGCGGCGAAAACGGCTGCATGCGCATCGTCGCCAGCACGATCAAGGTCACGGGTTCCACCGACATGAATGCCGACTGTTCCGGTTACGGCCTGAACGACATGCCGTTGCCCGGCCGCGTTTCACTCGTCGAATAGGTGATCCATGTTGAACCGCTTCTTCAAACGTTTCGCGCGTGACCGCAAGGGTGTGTCGGCGGTCGAATTCGCCCTCGTGGCGCCCGTGTTGATGATCGCGCTGCTCGGCGTCGTCGACATCGGCAATATCGTCTATCAGCGCGCGGACATGGAATCGGCATTGCGCGCAGGCGTCCAGTATTTCATGAACGGCGGCGACGACCTCAGCAAGGCCGAGCAGGTCGTCAACGTGTCGTGGACGACAAAGCCCGACGGCGTCAGCATCGCGGCCGAGCGCTTCTGCATGTGCGGCGGGGTCGAGCACGCCTGCAACGAATTGTGCGACGACGACACCTACCCGCAAAGTTTCAATCGCTTGCGCGCCGTCGCGACGTTCCCGGGAATCTTGATGGAAAGCGGTCACACCGCCGAACAATCGATCCGCGTGCGATAGGAGACCCTCTCATGCGCGCGATGAAACGCTTTTGGAATGCAACCGGCGGCGCCTCTGCGTTGGAGTTCGCGCTCGTTCTTCCGGTGTTCGCCACCATGCTGTTCGGCACGATCCAGATGGGCCTTGCCTACTATTTCGCAGGCAGTGTGCAATACGCGCTCGAGCGGACGGCGCGCCTGACGATGGTCGATCAGGACATGTCGGCGAGCCAGGTTCAGACCGCCTTCTCGAACGAGCTGGCGACGTTCACGGACCAGGACATCGACGTGAACTACGTGGTGGACAGTGCGGGCGACGTGCCGATCGCACAGCTGACCGCGAACTATCAGCACGACTTCATCGTCCCCTTCGTGCCGTCGTTCAGCGTCACGTTCACCGCCGAAACGCGCGTGCCGCTGGAACCTGCGCCGGCGTCTTGACAGCGGTCAGACGAGCCATGCCACCGCGGTAAGCACGAGCACGGCGATCCACGTCGTCTCCGCGACCATCAGCCCGACCGGCCGCCACCCGACGGCGACGAGGTCCTTGAACGACGTCTTCATGCCCAGCGCCGCAATCGCGGTGACGAGGCACCAGCGCGACAGGTCGCTGACCGCGCCTGTGACGTCCTTCGGGATGACGCCCGTGGAATTGATGGCGACAAGCCCCGCGAACGCGATCAAAAACGTTGGCAGCAGCGGTGCCCGCTTCGCAGCACCCGCCTCTCCACGCCGCGACAAGAAGAATGCGATCGCCAACACGACCGGCAGCAGCATCGCGACGCGGAGCATCTTCACATAGGTCGCAACATCACCGGACTCGGGCGAAATCATGTAACCCGCGCCCACGACCTGCGCGACGTCATGGATCGTGCCCCCTAGAAACACGCCCGCATGCCGGTGATCGAAGCCGAGCGCGCCGACCAGGATCGGATAGAGGATCATTGCGATGGTCGAAAGCGCGGTGACCGACACCACGGTCACGATCGTGTCGCGCTCGCTCTGCGCCGTGCGCGGCAGCGCGCTTGCGATGGCGAGCGCCGCCGCCACGCCGCAGATCGCAACCGCCCCTCCCGACAAGACGCCGAACGTCCAACTGAGCTTCAGCGCCCGCGCCAGCGCCAACCCGAACAGCAGGGTCGTGGCAACGCCCACGACCACCATCGCGACCGGCGCGGCGCCCAAACTGCCGATCTGGTCGAACGTAATGCGCACGCCCAGCAAAGCCACGCCGACGCGCAGGATCGTGCGCGACGCGAACTCGATCCCCGCCACGCACCGCCCTTCTTCATGCAGAAAGTGGAACGCCATCCCGATCAAGAGCGCGAACAACATCACCGGCGCGCCGTAGTGGTCCGACAAGAACGTCGACGCCAAGCCGATCGTCAGCGCGGCCAGAACGCCCGGATAGACCGCATGGATCAGCGCCCCTTGCGGCAGCGCGCGCAGCAGCGACGACGGCGCACTCGGTTCGGCCCGCGTAATGCCTTCCATGCTGTCGAGAAACTCGAGCCGTTCGAGCTCCGATTGCGGCAACTTCGTCATCACCAACCCTTGGCCGATCGATCGCTGGGACGCAACAGCGTTTCGCACTTTCGAGGCATTACCGAAACCACCGCCGGCACGCACGGCTGAAGCTCGTCGGGTCTTCAAAGCCCAGCGCCTCGGCCATCTCGCCGCGCGTGAGTTTGCCCGCGTCGAGCATCTGCCGTGCGCGCTCCTTCAGGTTCGTGTCCAGCAGTACGCGAAAGCTGGTACCTTTGTCCGCCAACCGACGCACAAGCGTGCGGCGCGACAAACCAAGATCCTGCGCCGCGTCTTCCTCCGTGATGCGTCCCGTACGCTTACGCTTGAACAGGCGCTCGATGCGCACGATCAACATGTCTTCGCCCTGGATGCGGCGCGCGGCATGTTCGAGTTCGCCGACCGCGGAGGCGTGCAGCGTCGGGTCCGCAAATGGTGAAGCGCGCTCGCAAAGCGCGGTCGGCACCACGATCGCCGCTTCGCGTTGAGAAAACTTGAGCGGCCCCGGCAAATGCGCAGCGAACCGCGCGGCGTATTTCGGCGGCGGCCACGGCACGTGGAACTCGAGTGCGCGCGCCGCCTCCTCCACAATCTGGATTATCATTGCTGCAGCACTGAGCGCCGCTGTTTCCGTCATCGCGCGCCGTGTCGCTTCGCTGGTCGCGACCGCGGAGGCGAGCGTCAAGCGCGAAGCCGCCCTGCCGCGCTTGAACGCTAGGTCGAGATAAGGCCCACGCACGTGGCCGTAGCGCGCCATCGTCGCAAGTCCCTCACCGACTGTCGCCGATGAGCGCACCGCAACCTCGAGCGCGCCTTGCATCGCGGTACCCCATGTCGACAGTGCGTCGATCGGCCATTCCTCACCGACGACCCGCGTCAGATTCTCGCTGAACGTCACGAAGGAAAAAAGCGTCACTTCGGCGGCGGGATCGGCGAGCTTCGCCTCATCAACGTCGGTACCGTCGAGAAGCGCCGCGCGCAACGCCGCTGTCGTGCCGAAACGGCGCAGCAGCGCGCGGATATAGGCGGCGGGCGCGGGCACCGCCTTTCGCGGATCGCGCGGCGAATCCTTGGGTCCAGGCATGGCGCAAAATGCCACATCTTTGGCGCGCGCGGAACTCGCGCGTTGGCCCCCCTGCGCCTAACTTTCCCTCACATTTGAGCAGAGCCTCACAGACGGAGAAAACGACCCAATGACGTTCACGGTCCAAACCGCCGACGGTCGCACCATCAGCTACAAGGACGGCAAGCGGTATTTCTGGTTCTTTTCGTTCTTACTGGCGTTGGTCGCACCGGCGACGATCGGTCTCTATTTGTGGTCGGGAAGCGCTTTCGCGGTCTTCGTGCCGCTCGCCTATCTCTACGTGTTCATCCCGCTGTTCGACCTGATCGCGGGCGAAGACACGCACAATCCGCCCGAAGAAGTGGTCGAAGCGATGGCGGCGGACCCCTACTACCGCATTCTGCTGCACGCGGCGGTGCCGGTGTTCTGGGCGAGCTTCTTTGCGGCCGCGTGGTTCGTGGGCACGCAGGACCTGCCCTGGTGGGCGTTGTTCGTGTTTGCCTGGGGCGCGGGCTCGGTGCACGGTGACGTACTCACGATCGGGCACGAACTTGGGCACAAGACGAACGCGACCGACCGCCTGGGCGCGAAGCTCATCAACGCGATCATCGGCTACGGCCATTTCTGCATCGAGCACAACCGCGGCCATCACGTGGCGGTGTCGACGCCGGAAGATCCCGCAAGCTCGCGCATGGGCGAAAGCATCTATCAGTTCGCGCGCCGCGAGTTGCCGGGCACGTTCCTGCGCGGCTGGGAGCACGAACGGCTGCGCCTGTCGAAGAAGGGCAAGAGCGTGTGGTCGGTCGAGAACGACATCTTGCAGGGCTATGCGATCACGCTCGTCGTCGCCGTCGCGCTGGTTGCGATGTTCGGCTGGCACATGGTGCCGTTCCTGATCGTGCACCACCTGACGGGCTGGTACGGGCTCACGCAGGCAAACTATGTGGAGCACTATGGCCTACTTCGCCAGAAGCTGCCGAACGGACGTTATGAGGCGGTACAGCCGCGCCACTCGTGGAACACGAACCATATCGTCTCGAACCTGCTGCTGTTCCACCTGCAGCGCCATTCGGACCACCATGCGAACGCCCTGCGTCCGTATCAAGCGCTGCGCGACTTCCCCGACCTGCCGCGCCTGCCGTCCGGCTATCCCGGCTGCTACACGCTGGCCGCGATCCCGCCGCTCTGGTTCGCCGTTATGGACCCGAAGGTCATGGCCTGGGCCGGCGGCGACATCACCAAGGTCAACGTCGCCCCGTGGCGCAAGAAGGCACTCTACCGCCGCTATGGCACGCAAGAGGCAATCGCAACCTAGGACCCGAACTGCGCCTCTCCGGAAACGGAGAGGCGCTACTGCTTCAGGGCCTTCTCGATCCGCCGGTCGGGAACGAACCAAATGCCCGCGACCAGCACATAACAGGCAAGCCCGAAGAGACTGTCGACGAACGACAGCCCGATCCCAACCAGATAAAGCGCGAGGGACAAATAGCCTTTGACGTCGCTGCCGATCGCTTCCGCGAGCGCCGAGTCGCGGCCGTTCACGGCGATCAACATGCGCGCCAGGATCGTGTAAGCGACCGCCGCCATGAATGCGACCACGCCGTAGAGCGCGACCGGCACGGCTTCGAAATGGTTCTCGCCCATCCACCCCGTCGAGAACGGAAACAGCGACAGCCAGAACAGAAGATGCAGGTTCGCCCACATGATCCGTCCGTCGATCTTGTGGGTGGCGTGCAGAAGGTGATGGTGATTGTTCCAATAGATGCCGACGAACACGAAACTCAGCACATAACTCAAGAACACCGGCGCGATCGGCACCAGCGCCGAAAGCTCGGTCGCGTGTGGCACCTTCATCTCCAGCACCATGATCGTGATGATGATCGCGATCACGCCGTCGCTGAACGCTTCGATGCGGCCCTTGCCCATGTCACCCTCTTTCGAATCTCAAAGATTGCCGCAAAGAGAGCGCGCTCTGGGGTCCCATGGCAAATGGCT
Source organism: Alphaproteobacteria bacterium (assembly GCA_016792785.1). GTDB lineage: Bacteria > Pseudomonadota > Alphaproteobacteria > Micropepsales > Micropepsaceae > SZUA-430. Next base: position 31,934 of record JAEUML010000025.1, on the reverse strand, counting down.
ACGCGGGCGAGCAAGAAAAGGCCCGCTGCCGGGAAGTCCGGCAGCGGGCCAGTTGCCTCCAGACGAAACTCTAAATCGCTTCGACGCGCACGACCTTGAACGTGCGCATCACGCCGTCATGTTCGGTGATCGACAGATACTCGCCTTGCTTGATCTGGTGCCGGTCGAGTTTGTAGAGCGGTTCGTCGTCGTCCGTGTCGGCCGCGTCATAGTCGAAGTGCCAGCCGCGCCCGACATCGATCAGGCGCCCGTGCTCGTCGTCTGCGCCCGCCGTGAAGCGGCGCACCGTGCACTTGGCCTTGGTTTTCTTCCACTCCTCGCTGCTCAGATGGCCGGTGGCGTCAAGCGGCGCGACGAACTCATAGCCGTGTCGCGCGCTGCCGTTCGGATGTTCCTTCGAACGCGCAAGCTCAAGGCGCACATGGAAAAGCGGCATCGTGATCCTCCCTCAGTGCGCCATGAAGATCGGCATGGTGACGTTCGCGAACACATGCCGCGTGACGCCGCCGAGTACCAACTCGCGCAACCGGCTGTGCCCGTAGCCGCCGATGACGAGCAGCCCGGCGCCTGCGCGCTGCGCCGCGTCGACCAGGGTCGAGGCTGTGCCCTGGCTGCCCGGATTGATGCCGTGCTCGACCGCGCTCAAGCCGTGCAGTCGCAGATAGTCGCGCAGTCGGTCCATCTGCACCGTGTCGATCGGCCCTGAGGTGACGTTCAGGATCTCGACCGCCTCGGCACGCGCCAGCAGCGGAATGGCCCCGCCAATCGCATGCGCCGCAGCCGCCCCGCCGTCCCAGCCGACGGCCACCTTCGCGCCGACGACTTTGACCGTGCGGTGCGGAACAAGAAGCAACGGCTTCCGCCCGTTGAGCAGCGCCGATTCCATCGCCGCGCGCATCGTCACGTCTTTGGTTTCGGCCGGCATGTCGAATACGACGAGGTCCGACAGCCGCGCCTCTTCCGCGATCACCTCTTCCGACAAACCCTCGCGCACGTGGAACGACGCACCGAGACCCGACGCCGGCGGTTGCTGCGACGAAGCGCCGGCCGCCTTGGCGATTTTGTCGAGCGTCCCGCGTGCGATCGCCGCCGCCCGGTTCGCCGCGTCGCGCGACGCGTCCATGATTTCCTGAATCACGCCTGCCGAAATGCCCTCGCCGAGATAGGGCAGAACCTCACTCGGATCGGGCCGCACATAGACGCCCGACACGTGACTTCCGAACGCCTTGGCGACATCGAACGCGGCGTTCAGAACATGCGCGTCGCGATCTCCGCCCGTCAATGGAACGAGAATTTTGCGATATGCCACTGGACCCTCCTCTAATTCGTAGAAGAAATGTAGCCCTCTGAGCGTAGGCCGACCTTGACATGAATCAAGCGATTAAGCTCAACAACAGCATGGCAAAACTCCAGAAAGCACTGCAACCGCGCGCATGGCAGCGCATGTTGTCGGGACGCCGGCTCGATCTTCTCGATCCCTCGCCGTTCGACATCGAGATCGAGGACATCGCCCACGGCCTCGCGCGCGTTGCCCGCTGGAACGGTCAGACCTACGGCGATCACGCATTCTCGGTCGCGCAGCACTGCATGCTCGTGGAGGATTTCACGGGACAGCTCAAACCGGGGCTCTCCCAACGCTGGCGCCTCGCAGCGCTGCTGCACGATGCGCCGGAATACGTCGTTGGCGACCTGATCAGTCCGTTCAAGGCCGCAGTCGGTCTGGACTACAAGGCGCTCGAGAACAAGCTGCTCGCCGCGATCCACGTCCGCTTCGGCCTTCCCGCGCAACTGCCCGAAGACGTGACCGCGCTCATCAAGCGCGCCGACAAGGCAGCCGCCTTCTTCGAAGCGACGCAGCTTGCGGGTTTCGCGCCGGAAGAGGCGCTATCGTTCTTCGGCTCGACCCGCGGTGTGGCGCCCGTAAAGCTCGCACCCCTGCCCGCGGCGGAAGCGCAACGCCAGTTCGTCGAACGCGTCAAAACGCTCCTGCCCGGTGAGCAAGGCCGCTGATGCCCGCAATCTATGTCTGCCCAAAAAGCAAAGTGCCCCAGTCGGTCGAGCGGTTGCGCCCGTCGCATCTGATCACGCTGCTCGACCCCGCCGACGACATGCCGACGCCGGAGGGTTTTCCGGGCCACCGCCATCTGCGTCTCGGCATGCACGACATCGCAACCGACCGCCCCGAATACACCGCCCCCGACGAAATGCATGTGCGCGAACTCATCGCCTTCACCAGAGAGTGGGATCGCGCGCAACCGATGCTGATCCACTGTTGGGCGGGGATCAGCCGCTCGACCGCCTCGGCGTTCACCGTCGCCTGCATGTTCAGCGCGCCCGGCCGCGAGCGAGACATCGCACTGCGCCTGCGCAGCGCCGCCGCGCACGCCCAGCCGAACCCGCGCATCGTCGCGCTCGCCGACGCGCTGCTCGGCCGCGACGGCCGCATGGTCGACGCGATCGACGCGATGGGCCCCGCCCAGGTGGTCTTCGAAGGCCGCCTGTTCGCGCTGCATCTCGATCCATGAGCAGGCCCGCCGCCATTCGCGAAGCAGCCAATGCCGTCATCATCGGCCTGAACGCCTGCGTCGTGACGGTCGGCGATGACGTGCCGCGCGTCCTCGTCGTGCGGCGCGATCCGGTATCGAAAGCGCACGCCTCGGACGGCCTACCGTTCGGTCCATTCGAACCCGAACGCCACCGCACCCTCGAAATCGGCCTGCGCAATCTGGTGAAGGATCAGACGCAGGTGTCGCTCGGTTACGTCGAGCAACTCTACACGTTCGGCGACCGCGGCCGCCACGAGCTCGAACCCGGCGAGGGTCCGCGTGTCGTTTCCGTCGGTTATCTCGCATTGACGCGCGAGGCCGCCGACAGCGCCGGGCGTTGGCGCAACATCTACGACTTCTTTCCGTGGGAGGATTGGCGCAAGGAACGCCCGGCGATCATCGACGCAATGATCCGCCCGCGCCTCGACGCGTGGGCGAAGCTCGCCGACGCGCAGGCGCGCAACGAACGCACACGCCTCTGCTTCGGCTTCGACGGCTTGCATTGGGACGAAGAGAAGGTGCTCGAGCGGTACGAGCTGATGTACGAAGCGGGCCTCGTGCTCGAAGCGCGTCGTGACGGCCGCACCCTGCCCCCGTCAGCCCCGCCCGCCGAAGACCAAGCCCGCTTCGGCGAAGCGATGCTTTTCGACCACCGCCGGATTCTGGCGACCGGCATGGGCCGCCTGCGCGGCAAGCTGAAGTACCGCCCGATCGTCTTCGAGGTGATGGACGCAACGTTCACGCTGCTCGACCTGCAGCGCACGGTCGAGGCGATCTCCGGCATTCGCCTGCACAAGCAGAACTTCCGTCGCCTAGTCGAAACCTCGGGCCTCGTCGAACGCACCGGCAAGCGTTCGACAAAGGCTGGCGGCCGCCCGGCAGAAGAATTTCGCTTCCGCCGCGAAGTCTTGCGTGAAAGACCTGCCCCGGGCGTCAAGGTTCCGCTGCGCCGCGCGGCTCGTCTGTGATCAGCCGCACTGCCCGGGGTCCGTCACCGCGATCTCAGCCAGAACCGGTAAATGGTCCGAGCCGATCCTCGGCAGCACGCGCCGCGACACGAAGCTGAGGCCCGGGCCTGCCAGCATGTGATCGATCGGAATGCGCAACTGAGGCGGAAGGCGCGAATGCCACGTGCCGCCCGCACCTGTCAGAACGCGGACGTTGCCGCGTTCGGCGATCGTGCGCATGACATAGCCCCAAGGCGCAGCGTTGAAGTCGCCGAGAACAAGCTTTGCGCCCGGCCAACCCGCGACGTCGCCGGCGATCTCTTCGGCCTGCGCACGCTGCGCCCAATAGGGACGGTTCGGAAACGGCCGCGTCATGTGGGTCGCAAACAGCTTCATCCGGCAGCCGGCCACTTGGGTTTCAATCTGCACAACGGGCGAGCGATCGGGATCGGCCGTCGCCTTGACGGCGGGCGACGACAGCCGCGTGCGCGCAAAGACCGCGATGTCGCAACGCCCCGAACCGACGCAATCAAACCGATAGGGATAGAGCGCGCCAAGCGGTTGTAGCTCGCCGATGATGCGGGGCGTGGCTTCGACGAAAACGACGATATCGGCGTCTGTGTCGCGAACCATTTCTCGCACGTCATCAAGTCGCCAGTTGGCGTGCCACACATTGAACAGCAGCACCTTGAAACGCGCCGCGTCCTTCGCGACCGGCGACGGCGCCGAGGTGAACGGCGCCGCGACGAGATAGGCGGCAACAGCCGTCGCAAGCCCCCCGCCCGCAATCCGCGGCCACCGGCACGCCGCCGCGGCCAGTGTCGCTGCACCCGCGACCACGACCGCCGGCAGAAGAAACTGCGCTGCAAGGTCGAACGACCAATGCAGCGACGAGCCGGCGACGCCGGCAAGCACGACGAGCGCGAATCCGAGCCCGCCCAGCACGGCGAGCTTCACGACGAAAAGCAGATACCGCATGGCGGAAAAGAAAACTTGTAACAGGAGGAACAAGAACGACGGTGAAACGCTAACGAACGCTGCACGAGGTGTGCGGCGGCATTGGGGCGCGCCGAATTGGCATGGCCGCGATCTGCGGCGCAAGGACGCCTCGTCAATGCGCGCTTGACTCCACTTATGCTCAATCCTAGCATTTTTTCGCAGGCGGCTCTGGAACCGCCCTTTTTTGATACCATATATATGCTCAACTTGAGCATAATGAGGTTCAGATGTCGACCGCCGGGACCCCAACGAAACTGTCCTACACGCCCGAAGTCGCCGCTGCGACGCGCGATCTCTACGCGAAGGTGGCAAACGTCGTGCCGGAGATTGAGTGGCCCCACTTCGCGCCGGTGATCGCCGAGATCAACCGCCTGAAGAAAGAGCGCGGCGCCGTCATCCTCGCCCACAACTATCAGACGCCGGAGATCTTCCACTGCGTCGCAGACTTCGTAGGCGACAGCCTGCAGCTCGCGCGCGAAGCGGCGAAGACCGACGCGAAGGTCATCGTCCAGGCCGGTGTTCACTTCATGGCCGAAACGTCGAAGATTCTGTCCCCGGAAAAGACCGTGCTGATCCCCGACCTCGAAGCCGGTTGCTCGCTCGCGGCCTCCATCACCGGCGCCGACGTTCGGCTCCTGAAACAGAAATACCCGAACCTGCCCGTCGTGACCTACGTGAACACGTCGGCCGAAGTGAAGGCCGAAAGCGACATCACCTGCACGTCGTCGAACGCGGTCGCGGTCGTGGAATCGATCGCCAAGGAACGCGGCGTCGACACGGTGATTTTCATTCCCGACAAGTTCTTGGCCCAGAACGTCGCGAACCAGACGAAGATCAAGATCATTGCCTGGCATGGGCGCTGCGAAGTGCACGAGCGCTTCACCGCCGAGGACATCCGCCGCTTCAAGGCAGACCATCCGGGCGCCGTCGTCCTCGCCCACCCGGAGTGCCCCGCCGAAGTCGTCGCCGAATGCGACTTCGCAGGCTCAACCTCCGCGATGACGGACTACGTCAACACGAAACGCCCGGCGCGCGTCGTTATGCTGACCGAATGCTCGATGGCCGACAACATCGCGGCCCAAGTGCGCGACGTCGAATTCTTGCGCCCGTGCAACCTCTGCCCGCACATGAAGCGCATCACGCTGGATAAGATCCTGCGCTCGCTGCAAACGATGACGCACGAGGTCAAGGTCGACGCCACCGTCGCCGCCCGCGCGAAGGCCGCCGTTGAACGCATGCTCGCCGTCGGCAAACCGAAACCCGCCGTGCATTGATGATGGCTTAGGGGGCAAATCATGGCACAACCGCTGAACAACGTGTTGAACCCCGGCGGCGTGCTGATCGTCGGTGCGGGCCTTGCGGGCCTCTTCACCGCCCTGAAGATGAAAGGCCCGGTCACGGTGCTGGCCGCGGCAAGTTTGGGCTCCGGCGCATCGAGCACCTGGGCGCAAGGTGGCATCGCAGCCGCACTCGGCCCCGACGACGCACCCGAACTCCACGCGCGCGACACCGAAGCGGCAGGCGCGGGCATCGTCGATCCGGCAATCGCGCACCTGATCGCGAACGAAGCGCCCGCGCGCATCGAAGACCTGGCGCGCCTCGGTGTACCGTTCGACCGCGACGCGAAGGGCAACTTCGTTCTCGGCCGAGAAGCCGCCCATTCCCGGAACCGCATCGTGCGCGTCACCGGCGACCGTGCCGGCGCCGAAATCATGGCGGCGCTGATCAAGGCTGTGCGCGCCGAACCCCGCATCACAGTGCTCGAGGGCTTGGTCGCCTTCGAGCTCGCGATTGAAGGCGCGCGCGTCGTTGGCGTTTACGCCCATCGCGCCGCCGACCGCTCTGGCCCCGTATTCATCCGCGCCGACGCGACGATCTTCGCGCTCGGCGGCGTCGGCGGCCTGTTCGAAGTCACGACGAACCCGCCGCAAGCGCGCGGTCAAGGGGTCGGCATGGCCGCCCGCGCCGGCGCAGTAATCGCGGACCCCGAGTTCGTGCAGTTCCACCCGACCGCAATCGCGCTTGGCCGCGACCCGGCGCCGCTCGCGACCGAGGCCTTGCGTGGCGAAGGCTCGATCCTGGTCAACGACCGCGGCGAACGCTTTATGGCCGTGACCCACGCGGACGCCGAACTCGCGCCGCGCGATGTCGTGGCCCGCGGCATCTTCCGCGAGATCCGCGCCGGCCGCCGCGTCTTCCTCGACACACGTCAAGCCGTCGGCGCCAAGTTCCCCACGGCCTTCCCGACCGTCTTTGAAACCTGCATGTCCGCAGGTATCGATCCGCGCTCGGATTTGATCCCCGTGGCGCCCGCCGAGCACTATCACATGGGCGGCATTGCGACGGACGAGAACGCGCGCACGAGTCTGCCGGGCCTCTGGGCGATCGGCGAGTGCGCCTCGACCGGCGCGCATGGTGCGAACCGTTTGGCGTCGAACTCTCTGCTCGAAGCGATCGTCTTCGGCGCACGCGCAGCAGCCGACGTCGCCCACATCGTCGGCGCCGACAACGCGATTCTGACATTGCCCGCTCACCCCAGCGCCGCTGCACCTGCGGCACTCGCGCTCGCAACCTTGCGCAAGACGATGACGATGAACGTGGGCTTGGAACGCAATCACGCCGACCTGACGGCAGCGCTCGCCGCCATCGCCCAAATCGAACGCGCGAACGCGGCCGACGTCGACATGCGCAACATGACCGCGACCGCGCTTCTGATCGCAGGCGCCGCGCTTGCACGAAAGGAAAGCCGCGGCGGCCACTTCCGCAGCGACTATCCGCGCACGGACGAAGCACAAGCAAAGCGCACGTTCACCACACTGGGGCAAGTGCGCGCCGCCATGGACGGCCTGAAGCTTCCCACCCGCCTCGAGGCGGTGCGATGAACGTCAAAACGCCTGCCGTCGTCGTCGAACCGCTCTCAGCCCTTATTGTCGAACCGGCAGTCAAAGCCGCGCTGCTCGAAGATTTTGGCCGCGGCGGCGACCTAACGACCGAAGCGACGATCCCGCCCCACGCGATCGCCCACGGCATCATCGCCGCGCGCGAACCCGGGCGCATTGCCGGCATCGACGTCGCGGCAGCAGCCTTTCGCCTGCTGGACCCCGCGATCAAATTCACGATCCACGTCCCCGACGGCGCCGACGTCGAACGCGGCGAAGTCGTCGCGGTCGTGTTCGGCGCGGCGCGCCCGATCTTGAGCGCCGAACGCGTCGCACTGAACTTTCTCGGCCGCCTCTCCGGCATCGCGAGCGCAACCGAGAAACTCGTGAAACTCACACAAGGCACGAAGACCAAGGTCGTCTGCACGCGCAAAACGACCCCGGGCCTGCGCGTATTCGAGAAGTACGCCGTGCGTTGCGGCGGCGGACGCAACCACCGCTTCGGCCTCGACGACGGCATTCTGATCAAGGACAACCACATCGTGGCGGCGGGCGGCGTAAAGAACGCGATCCTCGCCGCGCGCAAACATGCGGGCCACATGGTCCACGTCGAGATCGAAGTCGACGGGCTCGATCAGCTCGAAGAAGCGCTCGTCCACGGCGCGAACACGGTGCTTCTCGACAACATGAAGCCCGACATGCTGCGCGAAGCGGTGAAGCGCACGGCCGGCCGCGCAACGCTTGAGGCTTCAGGCAACGTCACCGCCGAAACCATCGCCGCAATCGCCGCCACCGGCGTCGACTTGATCTCCTCAGGCGCGATCACGCACTCCGCGAAGTGCCTCGACCTCGGCCTCGACTTCAAGCCGCTCTGATCAGTTCGTCACGGTTTCAGGTGGCTTGGCCGGCGCAGCGCCCGCCGTCGTCCCGCCCGCGCCGTAACGCGAACGGAAATCCTGCAGGAACGCGCTCAACGTATCGGCCGAAGCCACGCGCTTGACGAGGTTCTTGTAGTCGTCGCCCGTCACGTCGGGCGATTGCGTCACGACCGCGAATGCCTTCGCATCCGGCGATTGCGCCATCTTGGTCTGGAACCGCGTACGCAACCGTTCGAGCGAGGCCGCATCCCCGGCCAGCGAATAGGCCACCGACGCACGCATCAGATCGTCGCGCTCCGTCTGCGTCAGCGCGGTCAGGTCCTGATAGCGCGCGCCGAGCATCGACTCAGCCTTGGCGGCCGCATCCGGCCAACGCTGCGCGTCCCAATAGATGTCGGCGCGAAGGCGATCGGCCTCAATGCTCATGTCGGCGGCGACGAGATCGAGCGCATCGTCGTACATTTTCAGATCGGTGAGCGCGCGCGCTTCGATCAGGTTTCGCTGAGTCACAAGGTCGTCGGGCAGACGCGTCTGGCGCGTTTCACGAATAGCGGCCAGCGCCTTCTCCGCCTTGCGGTCGAGCAGGTAGATAAGCGCCAACCGTGTTGCAACCGAAGCCTTCGCAACGCCTTCAAGACGGTTCGACACTTGGTGCTGCAGCAACTCCGCTGCTTGCGGCAACAGATCGACCGAGACCAACCGATCGGCGAGTTTGCGGATCATCTCGTCGCCCGGCGCGCCGACCGGCGTCAGCTCGCGAAAGTCGTAGAACAAAGCGAGCGCCTGCACCGCGGGCAGATCATCAGCCTTGCCCGCGAGGAACAAATCCCCGAACATCTTCGCCATCTGCGAGGCCGTGGCTCGCGCCTCATCCGTATTCTGAAAATGTCGCACCGCCAGGCGCATCGTGTTCAAGCCGTCGCGCACGCGGTTGTTCTCGACATAGAGTTTGCCGAGTTCGGTCAGCGTCTTCAGCTCCGTCTCGTCGCCACGCCATTGGAAGCGCAAGCGCTCGAGCGTCTCGATCGCCTGCTCAGGCTTGATCTTGCCCTTCTGCGATTTGAGCAACGTCGCCTCGAGCTTCGCGCGCACTGCGACAGCGCGGTGGGACGACGCGGCAAGTTCGTCATAGGCCGCAATCGCCGCGTCCGTCTTGTTCGACACGACATCGAGCGCCGCGCGCACCAACTTCGCTTCGCCCGCGATATCGGTAGGCAGTCCGCTTTGCGGCAGCCCGGCGAGCGCCTGCATTGCGCTCGAAGGCTCGTTGAGCGCCAGCGCCGCTTGCGCCAACGCGGTGCGCGCCTTCGCTTGCCACAGCAGCGGATAGCGGTTTAACACCTTCGTCGACGTCATCAGATTGCTGCGGGCAAGCCGCCAGTCGCGCGCACCGGCCGCGGCCAAACCCCGCCACAGTGCCGCGTGCGGATCGTTGCCCAGCGCCTCCATGCTGAGGTCGGTCAGCGCCTCGCGCGGCCGCGCCATCTGAATGTTGGCGACGGCGCGCGCGACGCGAAACGCCGGCGTCGCCTCCGCGGTTTGATCCTCGCGCGCGATGTTCTTCAAGACGCCGAGCGCCTCCGCCGCCAGACCCTCCGCGATGTAGTAGCGCGCAAGCGACATGCGCGGCGCGCTCATCCCGCCGGGGCTCGCCGCCGAAAGTCGCAGCAGCTGGCGTACCGCTTCCGCGCGCGTCTCGGCGATCGGCTTGCCCCACTGCGCGAAATTGACGAAGGCCGGGCTCTCGCCGCTCGCAAGAACGGGCGCATCGTTCGCGACCGCGCGCGCAAACTGCGCGTCCGAAATGTTGAGACCCTTCGGTCGCGCAATGACCGCGTCCGATCCTTCGACCGTCACCGTGACGTCGTCGGCGACCGCTTGCACGGCCAGGCCCTGTTGCGACGGCAGCGCCGCGAACTCGACGAAATTTCGTCCGGTCGCGAGCCCACGCGCAGGCGCATAGCTCAGCACAGCGGCAATGCGATCCTGCGTTTGCGGATCGCGGACCCAGACAACTTGGTCGACGCCGGGAAGATACGCCCTGAGTTTCGTGTTGCCCCCGCTCGTCTGGCGCACCAGTTGCAGCTGAGCGGGCACGTCCGGCACCGTGTTGCCGATCGCGATCACCCAGCTGTTCCCGGCGGCCTGCGTCGAGACCGACATCGAGGCTGGCGCTTCGAGCCGAAACGCCGTGATACCCGGCGCGATCTCCGTCGGCGTAGACAACAGACGCGCCGGCGCGTTGGGCAGCGCGGTCAGCGCAGCCATATCCATCGCCTCGCCGCTCGACGCGATGAACCAAACCGCAAGACCGCGGCGGAACACGGCGGCGGGCGGCAATTTCGTGTAGGGGAGTTCGAGGCGCAGCATCGAACCGAAGATTTCGGCGCGCGCCTGCCCCGGGGTCGCCGCCGACGCGACCGGCAACGGAGACAGCGCGGCTTCCAAATCGGATTGGCCGAGACGCAGAGCGGGCGGCAGCGGGCTTGGATCGCTGGGCACGCTCGGTTCCGCATGAACAGGCGCCGCATGCTCTGCGGTGAGTGCCGCGGCGTCAGAGTGAGCCGTTGGCTTCACATCGCCGGCGGCGGCTTTCGCATCCTTGCTCGCGTCGGTCGTGGCTTCGGCTGTCTTCGGTGGTTCCGGCGGGATCAGTTCGCCTTTGCGCGGCGGCAGCTTGAAGGCGATCTTCTCCGCGACCAGCACGGGCGGCGGCGGCTCAGTCTCGGCCGACTGATCGGGAATCAACACTTTGGGCGACGACGTCGCGCCGGACTCGGACACGGTGGTGTCGGTCTTCGGCTCCTTCAGTTCCAGAACGATGCGGTCACCCTCGCTCGCGTCACGAAAATCGGCTTCGCGATCGACGTCGAACTCGACCTTCAGCTTGCCGTTCTCGATCGTCGAGCGCGCGCCGCGAACCCAGGCGGGCGGCGACTCGCTGAACCGCTTCAGATCGACCTTGGCCTCCTTGGAGAACGTGACGGCGAGTTTGCCGTCGGCCATCTTTGCGGTGTAGGTGACCTTGCCCGGGAAATCGAATTGCAGCCGCGTCGTCCGCTCGCGTTCGGTCGCGCGCACCACGAGTTGGCGCGATTCCTTAGGGCTGCTCGCGGGCGGCGCCGGCGGCGGCGGCGGATCGCCCGAAAATCCGGGCGGCAAAAGATCGAACGAAACGCGCGTGCCCTGGTTCGCGCTCTTCATCCGCACGGGACCCTTGAGTGCGAATCGCAGCGTGCGCCCGTCCGCATCCTGGCGCACCAGCGCCACATAAGGTTCAAGCGACCGCGCCAGCGCATCGGTGTCGGCCGAAAAGCTCTGTTCGAAGCGGACGACGAGCACACCGTCGACGACCTGGCCGCGGCCCGCAACCTCATCGCTCCAGTCGAACGTGACGCGGCCGAAGCCCCCTTGCGCGCCGGCCGCAATTTTCACGGTCGGCGTCTCGCCTTCGGCCAAGGCCAAAGACGCGAACGCCAACGTCACGAAACCGGCGGCGAAAAGCGTGCGCAACAGGAAGCCCCGAAGCGGTGAGGGTTAGAACCGACCGACGCTAGCGACCGCGCGGTTAAGCCTGCGTTAAGGATCAGCCGCCATGCCCGGCGGACGGCGCCACTGGCGGCGCCAACGCCGGCGCAGGCGCTGCGGCGGGTTCGCCGGTGCGCTGCCGCTGCACGTTGAGGCGCAACGCCAGCATCACGGTCAGTTCCTGCGCCCGCGCCGGATCCATCGCCGCCATCACGGCGCCGATCTTCGCGGGCTTCATCCGAGACGCGACGGTCAGAAGCACCTGCCGGTCGAGCTTGTTGAACACGCGCGCGGCGTCCGCCGGCTTCATGCTCTCGTAGGTTTTGACGAGCGAGATGAACTGCGCCTCTTCGGCCTCATCTCGCTTGGCGAGCATGGCGCCAAGCCGCGTCTCCAAGTCTTTCAGTTCGACGAGCCGCTCTTCGACTCGTTTCTCGGTCACGCCGATCAGCTGTTCGCGCATCGTGAGGTCGCGCTCGCGCTCGTCCAGCGCCGCGCGGCGTTCGCTCAAGTTCTGCAGCACCTCGGCCTCGCCCTTCGTTTGGGCTTGCGATATGGCGGCCACGGGCGTCGGCGCGGGCTCCGCAGCGGCGTGCGCAGCCTCGCCTTCCTTGTGATCTTCTGCCTTCGCCGCTGCTGCGGGCGCGCTCTCGTCTGCGTGTTCCGCAGGCTCGCTCGCCGCAACAGCCGCTTCCTCGCCATGCTTCGGCTCGGCGCTCGACGCGATCGCGCCGATCCGCAACGTCATCAGAATTCCAGCCGCACCGATCAGCACCGGCAAAAGTCGTACGCGCGAAGACATCTGTTTTTCTTTCCTTTAGCGCAGGCCGCCGAGCGCTCTCAGCGCCTCGCCACCCGAGCGGACCGCGGCACGCGGCGCAACCTGCGGACGCGCCGTTTCAAGCCTCTGCCCCAGGCGCTCGCCCGACTGCAGCAACAATTCGATTTCGTCGGCCAAGCTGCGCGCACGCTTGATCTTCTCGTCGAGCGCTTGGCCCGACGACGCAGCGGCGGCCTTCAGACCCTGAATGCCCGCCTCCGCGCGCGAAGCCGATGTGTTGAGTTCGCGGATCACGTCGGCGAGCGCCGCTTGTGCGCTGCGCATGTTCGCAAGCTTTTGCTCGAGCCGCAGCGCATAGAAGATCGTGGCGCCCAGCAACGCGATGACGACGACGTCGATGATCAAACCGGTTTCCATCATTGCACCTGTGCCGGGATACGCCGGCTCTTGATTGTGTTCTCGACCCTTACGGACACCTGGTGTCCGACGCGGCCCATCCGTCCGTTCAGCAACCCGACGCCGCCGCAGCGTAATTCGATGCGCGCATCAGGCCCCACGTTGAGAAGCACCGTCTGCCCGACTTCGAGGTTCATCACCTCCGACAGCGTCATCGGCAGCTCGTCGAGCACCGCTTCGATGTCGACATTCGTGCGCCAAAGTTCGGTCGCAAGGTGGCCTTCCCAAATCGTGTCGCGGCCGAACTTTTCGCCCATGAACATCTGCAGCAGGAACTCGCGGATCGGCTCCAGCGTCGCGTAAGGCAGCAGCAGCTCGAGCCGCCCGCCGCGGTCCTCCATATCGACGCGCAGTTTGACGAGCACCGCCGCGTTTGCCGGCCGTGCGATAGCCGCAAAGCGCGGGTTGATCTCGACGCGGTCGAGCAGAAACTGCACCTGCGACACCGGTTCGAACGCGACCTTCAGATCATTCAGCACGACTTCGAGCATGCGCTGCACGAGCGTGCGTTCGATCGTCGTATAGGGCCGCCCCTCGACACGCATCGCCGCCGTCCCGCGGCGTCCGCCGAGCAGCACGTCGACGATCGAATAGATCAGGCTGGAATCGACCGTGAGCAGCCCGTAATTGTCGAGCTCTTCCGCCCTGAACACGGCGAGAATCGCGGGCAGCGGAATCGAGTTCAGGTAGTCGCCGAACCGGACCGAAGAAATGTTGTCGAGGCTGACCTCGACGTTGTCCGACGTGAAGTTGCGCAGGCTCGTCGTCATCAGACGCACGAGCCGGTCGAACACGATCTCGAGCAGCGGCAAACGCTCATAGGACACGAGCGCCGAGTTGACGATCGCATGAATGCCGGTGCGATCCTGCGCGCCGGCGCCGCCCGCTTCGAACCCGAGAAGATTGTCGATCTCGTCCTGGTTCAAGACGCGCTCGGCCGCGCCCCCTTCGGCGTCTTCGCCCTTGGCGAGCATCGCCTCCCATTCGTCGGCTCCGTCGCCGCCCGCCGGCGCCTCGCCCGCAGGCGCAGCCTCGGCGGGCGCGGCTTGACCCTCGGGCTTCGCCTGGGCGCTGCCCGCATCTTCCATTTCAAGTTCGTCGTTGTTCGGGTTCGACATGGGCGCTTACTGAATGATCATTTCGCGGAACAGCACGTCTTTGACCTTCACGGGCTCGACCGCGAGGTTGACGCGCCGCAACAGTTCTTCCTTGAGCCGGTAGACCGACGCCGAGCCGCTGAGATCCTCGACCCGCAGCTCGCGCAGATAAGTCTGCAGCTGATCGACGACACGCGGCATCACGGGCTCGATCGCCGCCTTCGCCGCCTCTTCCTCGCCTTCCAGTTCAAGAGAGACGGAGAGTTTCAAGAACGCAGGCTTGTCGCCGTCGCTCGCGACGTTGACGAGAATGTCGGGCACTTCGAAGAACACCGGATGCGGCGCGCCTTCGCCGTGTGCGCCTTCGCCGTGGTCGCCCTCGCCATGCCCTGCCTCGCCGTGCCCGGCTTCGGCGACCTGCTCTTCCTCGCCGCCCGAGAACAGGAAGAAATAGGCGCCCGCGCCGAGCGCAACGACAAGCACCGCGGGTGCGACGACGAACATCAACGTCTTGCGCGAGAGATTGATCTTGGGGATGAACCCCAAAAGCCCCTTCTTCTTCGGCGCACCTTCCGCTGCCGCTTCGCCTTCGGCCTTCGCGTCGGCGTCCTTCGCCTTGTCTTTGTCGGCGTTCTTGTCGTCAGCCATGTCTTCCCACCACTCCGTATACGGACGGGTTACCGCGTTGTTGGCCTAAAATTGCCGCCCTGCTGGTTAAGGTTCGGTTCGCGGCGCGGCAGAATTTGCCGCCCTTTAACGAGAGATTACCGAGGAAAAATAAGCGTTTCCGCGCGTTTCCTCGCTGGCACGCGCGCTGCTTAGGGATGCGCAACGCCCAAGGCAAGAACGCCGACAGCGTCGCGGAGTGGTGGCCGCACAAGATGGAAAACGCATTGCTCGTCGGTTTGTCGGCGCAAATCGCGCTGCGCCGGAACATGGACATCATCGCGAACAACCTCGCGAACGTATCGACCGCGGGTTTCAAGCGCGAAACCCCGATGTTCGAAGAATTGCTCGCCTCGATCGAAGCCGACACGGGTTCGATGCGCGAAGTCTCGTTCGTGCGCGACTGGGGCGTGCTGCGCGACATGACGTCGGGCCCCCTGCTGCAAACCGGCTCCGCCTTCGACGTCGCGGTCGAAGGCAACGGCATGCTGGTCGTGCGCACGGCCGAAGGCGACCGCTACACGCGCGACGGCCATTTGAAGCTCGACGCGCAGGGCCAGATCGTGACCGCGAACGGCGATCCGATCCTGGGCGACGGCGGCCCGATCAGCGTGCCCGCGGGCGTCACCGACATCAAGATCGCCGACGACGGCACGGTCTCGACGCCCCAGGGCGTCATCGGCAGGTTCGCGGTCGTCTCCTTTCCGCCCGCAGCGCTGACCAAGGAGGGCAAGAACCTCTACAGCGCCGAAGGCACGCCCGAACCCGCGCAAAACACGCGCATCCTGCAAGGCATGATCGAACGTTCCAACGTCGAGCCGGTCTACGAAATGACGCAGATGATCGAAGTGCTGCGCGCCTATCAGCATTCGACCGAACAACTGAACGCAACCGACGATCTGATCCGCCGCGCGCTCCAGCGCCTTGGCGAAGTGAAAGTCTAAGAGGAAGGACCGCCCCATGAGAGCGCTCAGCATCGCAGCCACGGGCATGTTGGCCCAACAGCTGAACGTCGAGGTCATCTCGAACAACATCGCCAACATGAACACGACCGCGTTCAAGCGTCAGCGCGCCGAGTTCCAGGACCTGCTCTATCAGAACCTGGAGCGAATGGGCTCGGCCTCCTCCGACCAAGGCACGGTCGTGCCCACCGGCATTCAGGTCGGCTCCGGCGTGAAGACCGGTTCGGTCTATCGCATCGTCGCCCAAGGCGACTTGATGCCGACCGAAAGCCCCTACGACCTTGCGATCGAGGGCAAAGGCTTCTTCCGCGTCCGCATGCCGACCGGCGAAAACGCTTACACCCGCGCGGGCTCGTTCGGCTTGAGCGCCACGGGCGAGATCGTGACGAACGACGGCTACGTCGTCGAACCCGGCATCTCGATTCCCGAAGGCGCGGTCGCGACCACGATCAACGCGCAAGGCCAGGTCTACGTCCGCCTCGCAGGTCAGACGACCGACACGCTGGTCGGCCAATTCGACCTTGCGAACTTCTCGAACGAAGCGGGCCTCGAGGCCCAGGGCTCGAACCTCTATCTCGAAACCGCGGCCTCGGGCCCCGCGCAGACCGGCACGCCGGGGTCGACCGGTTACGGCAAGCTCAGCCAAGGCTTTCTCGAGACGTCGAACGTGAACGCGGTCGCCGAGATCACGGCGCTGATCACGGCCCAGCGCGCCTATGAGATGAACTCCAAGGTCATCACGACCTCCGACGAAATGCTGTCGATGACCGCGCGGCTGCGCTCGTAACGACGACCAAGGATGACACCCATGCGCATGCTCCTCACCCTCGCAGCCACGCTGGCGCTCGCCGGCGCAGCCAGCGCCGACACGCTGATCGACGCAAAGACGATCGAAGCGCGCATCGCCGAGACGATGGCCGAACGCCTGCCGGCGCAAGGCCGCTACAAGGTGATGCTCGCCGACCCGGGCTTCACGCTGACCCTGCCCGACGCCGCACAAGGCAAGTTCGACATCGCGGGCCTGACCTACGACGCGCCGCGCAAATCGTTCGCCGCCGCCCTCGCCTTCACGAACGCAAACGGCGAGCGTGAGTATGTGCGGCTTGGCGGCGCAGCCGGCGCGGTGATCGCCCTGCCCGTCCTCGCGCGCGACGTCGCGGCCGGCGAGACGATCCAAGCCACGGACGTCGCCACGCTCGACGTCGCGGCCGAGCGCGTGAACGCGCAGACGCTGCGCGAGACGGGCGCGATCGCGGGACAGTCCGCGCGACGCATGCTGCGCGCGAACACGCCGCTCTTTGCCTTCGACGTGAAGAAGCAGGTGCTGATCAAGAAGGGTGAGCTCGTCACCGTGACCTACCGCGTGGAGGGGATCGAGCTTTCGACCCAAGGCACCGCGCAAGCCGACGCCGGCGAAGGCGACGCGGTGATGATCCTGAACACCCGCTCGCGCCGCACGATCGAAGCGCGCGTGACGGGCGTGGGCCAAGCCGTGGTGACCGCGCCGAACGCCACACTCGCTGCCCGCTGAACGACGCAACGAAACGCACGACGAAAGATAAGAACCATGCGCCACACGAAAACCCTCGCGGCCCTGGCCCTCGCTTTGATGGGCAGCGCCTGCTCCACGATCGACAAGATCAATTCGGTCGGCCAGGCGCCTGAGATGACGCCGATCATCGACCCGCGCGACCGCAACGGCGACCGCCAGATCACGATGCCGATGCCGCGACACGAGGTTCCCGTCTATCGCGCGAACTCGCTCTGGGCCGCGGGCGCCCGCTCGTTCTTCAAGGACCAGCGCGCGACGAAAATCGGGGACATCGTGACCGTGCTGATCTCGATCTCCGACAAGGCGGAGGTGTCGAACCAGACGTCGCGCTCGCGCAAGGGCGACGAGAAGGCGGACCTGACGAACTTGCTCGGCTTTGAAGGCGGGCTTGCCGGACAATTGCTGCCCGGCGGCTACGACCCGACGGCCGCGATCAGCCTTGGCAGCGATAGCTCGACCGAAGGCCAGGGCAGCGTGAACCGCAAGGAGAAGGTGGAGCTCACGCTCGCCGCGGTGGTCACGCAGATCCTGCCGAACGGCAACATGGTGATCGAGGGCCATCAGGAGGTGCGCGTGAATTTCGAACTGCGCGACCTCGCGGTCTCCGGCATCGTGCGGCCCGAGGACATCAGCGCGACGAACGAGGTCAAGCACACGCAAATGGCCGAAGCGCGCATCAGCTACGGCGGCCGCGGCCAAATCACCGACGTCCAACAGCCGCGCTACGGCCAGCAGATCGTCGATATTTTGTTTCCGTTCTAAGCGCGGGCCACCACCAACGCCGGAACGACCAAGGCCGGGAGCGATCCCGGCCTTTCTCTTTGCGTGACGGAGCCCGTGTTGCCAAGGCGAAGCCGGACAAGCCAAACGGGGGTTGGTGTCTGGGTTGGCGAGGGCGGTGCTGCCCCCCTTCGTCAGCGTCGCGTGCGACCTCGTGGGTGCCGTGCGGCTTCATCCACGCGGATCAACTGCGCTGGATGCAAACGAACGGCGGCAATTTCATTCTGGGGCGCGACGCGTGGACCTACCGGCTCACCGTCACCGCCCCCTGCACGCGCAGCGAAGGCTGGCGCGGGGAACTCGTGCGCAACGGCCACGTCCTGCGCCCGGCAAAGCGGCGCATCTCCACGCCCATAGGCCCGTTCCGCCACAAAACGAGCGCGCATCTTTGGGGTCAGTCCGGCTGGTTCCACACCGCCTGGCCCGCCGCCGTCGCCGCGCCGGGCACGTGGCCCTGTGGAGCGGGCTAGAATCGACAACGAAGCTGACTCGCCTGCACATTGCGAATGGGCTATCGCCGCCGCGCGACGATCTTTGACCCGCGCGCACTAGCGTCCTTGCGCCAGGTTCGCGAAAGTCCACCGTCTGAACGCTAAGGTCGCGCCCGCATGTCGCTTCGCCAATTTCTGTTCTATGTCCACCAATATCTGGGGCTGTTCGCGTTTGCGTTCCTGCTCGCCGCCGGCGTCACCGGCGCGGTTCTGGTGTTCAAGGACGAGCTTGACGCGGGCCTGAACGCCGATCTGTTCCGCCGCGAAGGCGCGGCCCAGCCCACGCCGTCCGCGGCCCTCGCGATGGCCGACCGCGTACAAGCCGCGCACGGCGACCTCTGGATCCACCGCGTCAACCTGCGCGGCGGCGACGGCGCGAGCCTTCAGTTCATCGTCGAAGCGCGCGATGCGGCAAAGCCGCTGGATCACAATGAAATGTTCGTCGATCCGGCCGACGGCACGCTCGTGGGCCAGCGCCAGAACGAACCTGGCTGGGGGCCTCGGCAAATCGTCAACGGCCTCTTCATTTTCCACGCCAATCTGCTCGCCGGCGAGTTCGGGCGCATCCTGATGGGCATCGTCGCGGTCGCATGGACGATTTCCGCCCTCGCAGGCCTCTACCTCACGTTTCCCCAGACGGCGCCATTTTGGCGCAAATGGGGCCACGCCTGGGTTCTGAAACTGCGCTCGCGCTTGCCGCGCTTCATGCTGGATTTGCACAAGGCCTCTGGGCTTTGGCTGTTCATTCCGACGTTGTTGCTCGCGATCACGTCGGTGGCGTTGAACTTCTACTACGAGGCCGCCGAACCGGTCGCGCTCTCGCTTTCGCCGGCATTGTCGCCCTCGCCGTTCGAGCCCGGCGCGCGCTCCGTGCCCGCGGGCCACACGCCGACGAGGACTTTCAGCGACATATTTCCGCTTGCGGAGGACGCGGCCGCCCGGCGCGCACCGGCGCTCGAGCCTACATTCGCCGAGTATCTTCCCGAATACGGCCTGTACGCCGTCGCCTATGTCACGAAGGGCGCCGACACCTATGCAAGTCTCGGCCCCGTCTTCTTTCTCTACGACGACACGACCGGCGCGCCCGTCTACACCGACGATCCCTACAATGACGGCGCCGGCCGGGCGACGCTGCGCTCGATCTATCCCTTGCACAGCGGGCGCGTCTGGGGCTGGCCGACCCGCATCCTGGTGCTGATCTTGGGTCTCGCGACGATCGAAATGGCGATCACCGGTTTCTACGTCTGGTGGCGCAAGACCGGGCGCAATCTGTTTCGACGGGGCTTGCCTGCGACGCCGCCGTCAGCTTCGGCGCAGTAGAATAGATCTCACGCAAAGAAACACAAAGACGAAGACGCAAGGGGCGTAGCGTGTGACGTTCCTGGCGCGAAGACTTTCTTAGCGCGCGCCGATCGCCCAGTTCGCGAAGGCATATTGCAGACTCGCGCGCTGGAGTTCGGCGTCCGTTCCGCCGGCCCCGCCATGGCCGCCTTGGGCGTCGCTCACGAGCAACATCGGCTTTCCACTCGTGCTCTTCTCGCGCAACTTCGCGATCCACTTCGCGGGTTCCCAATAGCCGACGCGGTCGTCCGCAACGCTCGTCGTCGCCAGCACCGCCGGATAGCGCGCCGCCTTCACGTTTTCATACGGCGAATAGCTTGCGATGTAGTCATAGTCCTCGGCCCGCGCCAGCGGATCGCCCCAATCTGGACGCGCCAGCGGAACCAGCGGATGCTGCGCATCGCTCATCGTGTTCAGCATGTCGACGAACGGCGCGCGCACGACCACGCCGCCGAACAATTCCGGCTTCAGATTGAGCGCGGCGCCGATCAACAGCCCGCCCGCCGAAAACCCTTGCGCCACGATCCGGCCCGCCGACGTGTATCGTGCGCCGACTAGATGCTCGGCACAGGCGACGAAGTCCGAAAAGCTGTTCCTCTTCGTGTGCGCGCGCGCGCCGAAGTACCAACTGCGCCCCTTCTCCGACCCGCCGCGCACGTGCGCGATCGCCCACATCCACCCGCGATCGACGAGCGCCAGCGCCGCCGGCGAGTACCCCGCCTCCATCGAAAACCCGTAAGCTCCGTAGCCGGTGAGCAGCAACGGCGCCGATCCATCGAGCGGCTGCGACCGGCGGCGCAGCAGCGTAATTGGCACGGTCTCTCCGTCGGCGGCCGGCGCGAACAGTCGCTCGACGACGTAGTTGGCGGAATTGTCGTTGAGCAGCTCGGCAACGTACGCGCCCGAAGTCGCATCCGCCTTCAGCACGGCCTGCTTCATCGTCTCGATGTCGAGCGTCATCCAACGCTTCGACTGGCGCGGCGTCTCGAACGTAAAGCGAAGCGCCGTCCCCGCGTAATCCTGCGGTTCGTCGATGGACGCCGCGTAGGCCGCTTCGTCAAACTCGACCGCAGCCTCGGCCAACCCCGCGCGCTTCGTCACGACGATCACCGGATTGCCGTTCGCCCGTTCGACGCGCACGAAGTGATCCCTGAACGCCTGCATCGCCATGACGTGCCGGCCCGCACGATGGCCGATCCAATCGCGCCACGTCGCTTGCTGAGGGTCTTGACCGTCCGCCCACATCAGCTTGAAGTCGATCGCGCCGTCCGCATTCGTCAGAACGACGAAGCGGCCGTCCCAAAATTCGAGCGAATAAAGCAACCCCGGCGCGCGCGGCGCGACCAACTGCGGCGCGGCCTCGGGCGCGGCGGCCGGGATCAAGTGAACCTCGCTCGAGTCCCCGTTCCAAATGCGGATCATCAAATGGCTGTTCGAAGCCGTCCGCGTCACGTCGAGAAAGAACGCAGGATCGCGCTCGTGATAGACAACCGCGGCCGCGCCGCCGCGCGCCGGCCGCCGCCACACCCTAACCGGGCGGCTGTTCTCGTCGCGCTCGATCCAGAACAGCCACTTGGAATCGGGCGAGAACGTGTAGTTGCCGAACGCGCCCGTCACCGGCTCGCCCATGATCGCCCCGGTCGCGATGTCCTTGACGAAGATGCGAAACCGCTCCGACCCTTCGCGGTCTTCCGCCCACGCGAATAGCGCATGATCCGGGCTGTGCTGCGCATTGGCGATGTGCAGAAACGTCGTGCCCGCCGTGCGCGCGTTCCCGTCCAAGAGCAGTTGCTCGTCAGGCCCGCGCCGGCGATAGAACGACGGCTGGCTCGCACCCGTCTTGTGCCGCGTGAAATACGACCATTCGCCGTCCCGCGAAGGCGGCGCGTCCTCGTCCTTCACGGCCTTGCGCCGCATGTCGCGCAACAATGCCCGTTGAAGTTTGCGTGTCGGCCGAAGCAATGCCGACGCATAGGCGTTTTCATCCGCCAGATGCCGCTTGATCTCCGCGTTCAAGACGCTCGGATCGCGCCACACCGCCTTCCAGTGCGGGTCTTTGAGCCACGCATAGTCGTCGACGCGCGTCCGCCCGACCTGCTCGATCGTCACCGGCCGGCGCGCCGTCGTCGGCGCGACCGGCGCCCGCTGCGCCGCGGCCGTGCCGCCAAGCGCAAATGCGGCTGCCGTCGACAATAGAAACGCGCGCCGGTCCATCGGACTTCGCCTCAAATCGGTCGTGAAAGCGCGCGAATATTGCCACCGCGCTGACCGAGCGTCACGCGGGGGAATGGGGCGCCCCTCACCGGTGGAGCGAGGGACGCCGCGATGTTCAACTTCCGGCGCCGAAGCTCTTCGTCACCGTAACCGTGTAAACGCCCTTGGTTCCAAGGTAGCATTCGCTGTCGCTGTTGCAGCGCGCCACATATTCCTTGTCGAACAGGTTGTTTCCATTCAACTGAATGCGCCAATCGGCGAAGTCGTAGTGAATGCTGCCGTCGGCAAGCGTGACCGCTTCGTTCGGCTCGTCGTAGAATCCCGGCGCGCCGAGCGTCTCGCTCACATACCGCACGCCGAAGCCGAAGCCGAGGCCCGCGAGCGGTCCGTCCTGCCAGGTGTAATCGGCGAAGATCGACGCCTTATGATCCGGCACCATCGCCATCGGCTTGCCGATCTGCGACGGGGCCGATGAATTGACGATCTCGGAGTCGGTGTAGCTGTACGATGCGTTGAAACTCAGCCGCTCGTAGAACCGCGCCACGGCTTCAAGCTCCAACCCCTGCACCTCCACTTCGCCGACTTGGGTGATCCCGAACGGATAGCGCACGTCCGGTCCCGGCGAAACGACGTTGTCTTGCGTGAGGGAGTAATACGCCGCCGACGCAAACACGTTGACGCCCTTCGGCAAGCCGCGTCCGTCCCATTTGACGCCCGCTTCGAATTGCTTGCCGGTCGAAGGATCGAGCAACACATTGGTCGACGTCACAAAATCGAAACCCGGCTTGGTCGGCTGGAACGAAGTGGCATAGGCGACGTAGGGCGCAAACCCGGAATCGAAGACGTAGTTGAGCCCCACGCGATAGGTGAATTCGCTCAAATCCTGCGCGACGCCGGCGTTCGTCGTGTCGAGCCAGTCCTGACGCCCGGTCAGCGTGAAGATCCACGAGCCGGCTTTGATCTGGTCCTGCACATAGAGACCGGTCTGCTGTTCCTGTTGGTCAAGAAACGTAAAGCTGAGCGGCGGCGTCACGATCGGTTGGCCATAGACCGGATTGAACAGGTCGATGGTGGTCTGCCAGAACGCGAAGCCGAACTTCGAGCCGTTCTCGAAGTCGCGATAGTCGAATCCGACGAGCAGATAGTGCGCCAAGCCGCCGGTGTCGAAATGCCCCTCGAGCCGCGTGTCGAAGTTGAGCGACGTGACTTCCTCTTTGAACGGGAAGTTGTTGCGGTTGACGGTTCGATTGTCGGCCTGCAAACCGGCGCCATAGACCTGCAGGATGTCCGTGTCCGCGGAGAAGTACTTCATATTCTGCCGGAGAATCAGCATGTCGCTGAACTCATGGGCGAAGTCGTAGCCGACGCCGTACTGCTCGCGTTGGAAGCGGTTGTACCCGGGCTCGCCCAAATTGCGCGACCACGGAATTTGTCCGAACGGATTGGGCTTTGTCAGACCCGACGCAGGCAAGAAGCCGCCGCCGTCGCCCTGCACATCGTCGTCCTGATAATAGGAAAGAAGCGTCAGCTGCGTCGCCGGCCCGAACTTCATGGTCAGCGCCGGTGCGACATACGTGCGCTCGACGTTGACGCCGTCGATCTGCGTGCCCTTGTCGCGATAGAGCCCCGTCAACCGATAGTCCAGCATATCGCTGAGCGGACCCGTCACATCGCCCGTGAACTGCCACGAGTCGTTGTTGCCGTACATCGCGGAAACCGATCCGCCGAACACGTCGCCCGGGCGGCGGCTGACCATGTTGACGATGCCGCCGGGCGGCGTCGTGCCGTAGAGACCGGAGGCGGGGCCTTTCAGGATTTCGACGAGCTCTAGGCCGAAGAGGTCGAGGCCGATATTGGCAGTCGATCCGATGGGCGCCTGCAAACCGTCGACGTATTGGATCGGATAGAACCCGCGCAGCGTGAGCCAGTCATAGCGCTGGTCGGGGCCGAAGTTTTCGCCGATCACGCCGGCGCTGTAGCGCACGGCTTGGTCGACGCTGGTCCATCCCAACACGTCCATCTGATCGCGATCGATGACGGTGACCGACTGCGGCGTCTCGACCAACGGCGTGTCCGTTTTCGTCGCGCCCGGCGTGCGTTGCGGCACATAGCGCGGTGCGGTCACGACGACCTTCTCGACCTTGTCCGAAGAAGAATCCGCGGGCTGCGCGATCGCAGCTCCGCTCATGCAAGCGGCGGCCGCGCCGCCGAGCAGCAACGCTTTGAACGCGCGCGCAGTTGCCCCGTGTGTCCGATGTGCCATGTGTGCCCCCACTTCTCTTCTTGACGCCGACGCGGCCTCTTGCGCCCGCGTGCTCGATCCTGAACTTCGATGGATTGGCCCGCATTCGCGAAAGGGCCGCAAACCATCGCGCCGTGGCCATATCAACAATTAGAAGTTGCAGTGCGCAATCTGCCAAGCCGGTCAGGTTGTTATTTTTCAATCACTTAGCGTACGGCGCAGCCAGGCGGTGGTATCAGAAATTGCACGGTTGCTGACGTCGGCGATCGACATCGCTTCAAGAAAGCTGTGCGTCGCGCCCTCATAGATTTTGGCCTCGACGGGAACATTCGCGCGCAACAGTTTTTCCGAAAGCGCGAAACTCTGCTCCGTCAGAACGTCACATTCCGGAACGATCAGAAGGCAGGGCGGCAACCCGCGCAAGTCCGCTTTGACCGGACGCACGAGCGGATCGTCGAGATCCTTTGGGCTGCGCGTGTAGTTGTTGAAGAAATAGTCCATCTCATCCGCAGTCAGCATGTAGCCCTTGCCGCCATAGCGGCGGGCCGACGCCTCGGAGATCGCAACGTCGAACACGCCGTAGTTCAGCACGAGCGCATTGAGTAGCTTCGCGCGCCCTACATCGCGCAGCATCAACGCCGCCGCGATCGAAAGATTGGCGCCCGCGGAATCGCCGCCGATCGCGAGTTTGTTCGCATCGATCGAAAGGCCTGCCGCGTTCGCCTGCAACCAGATCAACGCATCGACGGTTTGTTCCAGCGCCGTCGGGAACTTCGCCTCCGGCGAGCGGGCGTAGTCGATGCCGACGACCGCGATGCGTCCGCGATGCGCGTATTCGCGCATCAAGCGATCATGCGTGTCGAGGCTGAACACCGTCCAGCCGCCGCCGTGCAGATAAGCGAGCGCAGGCTTTGTGCGCTCGGGCTCCGGGTCATAGATGCGAAGCCTGACCTCGCCCGCGCGCGTCGGGATCGTACGCTCCGTCGTGGCGGCGATCGACGGTCCGCCCTTGACCCAGGGCGCGCGAACCGCTTCGCAGATCCGGCGCGCCTCTTCCACCGTGATGGTCGAGAAGTCGGGATAGCGCGCATAGGCAGCGCTCATGGTCTCGACGAACCGTTTGATCTGCGGATCGACATCGCCGGCATGAGCATCCACGGCGCGGTTCGGCTGAACGGTCATGGCGCGACAAGCGCTCCTGTTAACGGTACGGCTCGCAAACATAGCAAGGAGCCCGGCACGCGCACTGTCGCCCGCGGCTCGAATTCAAGCTATTCTGGGCAAAATGGCCCGGAGCACAAAAAGCGTCGACTACCAGAAAGTAGCCCGTCCCGTCGCGGCGCTGGTCGACGAGTATCCGCCGGGCTTTGTCGATCCGAAGCACAGCCATCCGCGCGCGCAACTCCTCTTCGCGACGGCGGGCGTGATGACCATATCGACGAGCGAGGCGAGCTTCGTCGTTCCGCCGCAACGCGCGCTGTGGATCCCGCCGAATTTGGAGCACGAAGCCGTCTGCCGCGGCGCCGTCTCGTTGAAGACGCTCTACGTCGACATGAACGCGCGGCCGAATCTGCCGAAGACCTGCCGCGCCATCGAAGTGTCGAACCTGCTGCGCGAACTGATCGTCGAGGCGACGTTGCTGCCGATCGAATACGACGAAGGCGGGCGCGGTGGGCGCATCATGAACCTGATCCTCGACGAGATCACGGCGACCCCGGCGGCACCGCTGCATGTGCCGATGCCGACCGACGCAAGGCTCGCGCGCGCCTCCAAAGCGATTCTCGCCGACCCGGCCGACGCCAAAACGCTCGACGATTGGGCGCGCGCCGTCAACATGGGGCGGCGCACGTTCACGCGCCTTTTTCGTCAGCAAACCGGCATGAGCTTCGCCGCTTGGCGCCAGCACGTTCGCTTGATGGAGGCGTTGGCGAGACTGGCGACAGGCCAGCGCGTCACCAACGTCGCCTTCGACATCGGCTACAACAGCCCAAGCGCGTTCACGGCCATGTTCCGCAGAACGTTCGGCGTCTCGCCCTCGCACTATTTCGAAGGCGTCGACGACACCGGCGCGGACTAGCGGTCGTATAGCTCGTCGCCTCAGTCGCCTTCCCGCCCCGCGCGATTTCGGTTGAACGCGGTCATGAGATCGAGCAATGCGCGATCATCGCCTGCCGCAAGCGCCGCCAGGATGTCGTCGAAGACGTCGTCCCGTTCGTCTTGCCCGAGTTTGAACTTCACGTGATGCGATACGACGTCGGCGCGGAAGGCGACGATGCGCTCGGCGAGGGATTCGAAACGAGGGCCCATGTCTGCGACCGACCAACGGCCGCCGATCTTTTGCTCCATCGCCTGCACCAGATCGTCCAGGTGGTCGCGCAACGCGCGCGCGTCGTCCACGAGCGTGATCCTGACGGCGAAGCGCGCGCTCGCATAGTTCCATGTCGGGGCTTGCGTGCGGTCGCGCATCCACGACGGCGAGATGTAGCCGTGCGGCCCCAAAAACAGCACGACGGCCGCTGGATTGGCGCGTAGTGCCGCAACGACTTCGTTGGCGCGGGCGCAATGCCCCATCAGCGCCGTAATGCGCCCATCGTCGGCGACAACCGCTCTCAACGGCAGCAACGACGCTTTCGCCTCGGTTCCGGCACCGGCCACGATCCAGGCCAACGGATAAGTGTCGATCAGGCGAACCGTTTCTTCGTTGCTGGCGGAGAATTTTTCCGCAATCGGGCGCTTCATCGGCCCAGCTTAAGGGGCGAGAACGGGCCCTCGTCTAACTGGGATGGGACAACTATCGATCGGATCGGGCCAGACACCGATCAGGACCATCGGCGACTCAAGCGATGGGGCCGCTTGCACAAGCGGCAATGCTCACAAAGCGGCACCTGCCGCAGCGCGCCGCCACCCGGAACCCTCGTCGAAACCGGGCGTGCCAGCGCTGTCCCGGTGGGCGCGACGCAGGCACCGCGCCTGAGCCGCCGCGTCTCCTTCCGGCATCCGCCCCTACGCCCCTCGCCTTTGCCCCCCGCCCCGCGTAGCATCCGCACCGCACCGTGCAAGAGACCGCGCGAGACCATGGCCGAAGCCACCCGCAAACTCGCCACTATCGTCGCGCTCGACGTCGCCGGCTACTCCGCGCGCACCGAGGCCGACGAGGCGCGCACGACGGCGGAGGTGGCGGCGCTGCACGAGAAGATCGACGCGATCGCCGCCCGCCACGGCGGACGCATGTTCAACTCCGCGGGCGACGGCTTCATGCTGGAGTTCCCGTCGAGCCTGCTCGCCGTCGAGGCCGCGTTCGAACTTGCCGAGACCTGCGAACCGAAAGTGCGCGTCGGCGTGCATTTGGGCGACGTGATGGTGCAGCCGGACGGCGACCTTTTGGGCCACGGCATCAACGTCGCCGCGCGCCTGATGGCGCAGGCCGCCCCCGGCTCGGTCCTGATCTCGGCCGACGTGAAGCGCATGATGCGCGGGCCGCTCGCCGACTCGCTGCATTCGCGCGGCACGATCCGCCTGCCCAAGATGTCGGAGGTGATCGAGGTCTTCACGTTCCTGCCGCACGCCCCGCGCCGGCGCGACCTGAAAGCGCGCCTTGCCTATTTCTGGGCGCGCACCGCCTCGCGCGTGCCGCGGCGCGCGGCGCTGATCGCAGGCGCGCTGATCATTGCCGCCGCAGCCGTCGCGCTGACATTGGGCGCGCTGCGCGTCATGCCGGGCGATCAGGCGCCGATCGCCTCGATCGCCGTCCTGCCGTTCGAGAATTTGAGTTCGGAAAAAGACGCGGCCTTCTTCGCGATCGGCGTGCAGGACGAGATCCTGACGCGGCTCGCCAAACTCTCTTCGCTGAAAGTCATCTCCCGCACCTCGACCGCGCAACTGTCGAGCCGGCCGGGCAACTTGCGCGAGCTCGCGGCCCAGCTCGGCGTCGCCAACATCCTCGAAGGCAGCGTGCAGCGCGAAGGCGACCGCGTGCGCGTCAACGTGCAGCTGATCCGCGCCGAAACCGACGGGCATCTCTGGGCCGAGATCTTCGACCGCAAGGTCGACGACATCCTGGCCGTGCAAACCGAAATCGCCGTCGCGATCGCGGGCGCGCTGAACGCGACCGTCACCGCCGAAGAGAAAAAGGCGATCGCGCAAGCATCGACGGCAAGGCCTGAGGCCTACATCGCCTATCTGCGCGGTGTCGCCGCATCCCACGAACGCGGCGGCCGCGCGCGGGCGGCGGCCCACTTCGCCGAAGCGGTGACGTTCGACCCGGACTTTGCGCTCGCCTGGGCCGCAACCGCCCGCGTCGAAGCGCAAACCTATTCGAGGCGCGAGCAGACCGAGGCGCAACGCGCCGCCGCGCGCGCGGCGCTGGACAAGGCGGTCGCCTTACGCCCCGACCTGCCCGAGGTGCAGTTGGCTGAAGGGTTCTACACCTATTACGTGGAGCGCGATTACGCCCGCGCCCGCCAGCAATTCGAAAAGGTGCAGGCCACCTGGCCGAACGAGCTCGAGACGTTCATGGCCTTGGGCTCGATCGCCAGGCGCGAGGGCCGCTGGGAGGAAAGCCGCGCGATCTATGAACAGGCTGTCGCGCGCGATCCGCTGCGCCCCGACGTACGCTCCAGCCTGATCGGCGTGCTCGTCTCGATGCGCAATCTCGACGCCGCGCTGAAACAAACGGACGAGGCGCTCGCCCGCTGGCCCGGCGACGCGTCGTTCACGGCCGAGAAGGCGCGCATCTTCCAGCGCCAGGGCAAACTTGCGGAGGCGGGCGCCCTGCTGAAGCCGCTGCGCAGCCGCTCGGACTTTTTCGTCTACCGCCGCATCGTGACGCAGGCCGCCCTCGAACGTCAGTACACGGACGCCATCGCCGTTCTGGAGGCGCATCTGGCGAAAGACCAGGAGGCGACGACCGCCGCGAACATGCGCCTCGAACTCGGCCGCCTGCGCGCGCTCTCGGGCGATGCCGTGCGCGCGGTGCAGGACCTGGAAAAGGCGCGTGCGGCGTTCGCCGCCGAATTCCTGCGCCAGCCGAAGAACGCCAGCATCGTCAATTCGCTCGCCCAAGCCTATTGCTATCTCGGCGACCGCGAACGCGCGTTGACCTATGCGCAAAAGGCGATCGGCCTCCAGACGGGATCAACCAACCGGTACGAAGACACACAGATGCGCATCTGGGCCTATTTCGGGGACAAAGACCTCGCGATCCCGGCGCTCGAACGGATGCAAAAGGCGCCCAGCGGAGACTACACGCCCGCGATCCTGCGCCTCGACCCGATCTTCGACAAACTGCGCGACGATCCGCGCTTCGAAGCGCTCGCCACCGGCGACGCGAAGACGAACTAATCGTCCCGGTAGACCTTCTCGCGCCGCTCATGCCGCTCCTGCGCTTCGATGCTGAGCGTGGCGATGGGGCGTGCTTCCAACCGGCGCAGGCTGATCGGATCGCCCGTGTCTTCGCAAAACCCGTAAGTGCCTTCTTCGATTCGGCGCAGCGCCGCGTCGATCTTGGAGATCAGCTTGCGCTGCCGGTCGCGCGTGCGCAGTTCGTTCGCGCGCTCCGCCTCGCTCGACGCGCGGTCGGCAAGGTCCGCGTGCGCCACCGAATCCGCCGCCAGATTTTGCAGCGTCTCTTTCGCTTCGCGGATGATGTCGTCTTTCCACTGGATCAGCCGGCGGCGGAAATATTCGCGCTGGCGTTCGTTCATGAAGGGCTCGTCGTCCGACGGCCGGTAGTTCGGCGGCAGCGTCACGCCCATGTTCGCTCTTCCTCCCCGACGCGACCCAAAGCGCCAAAGCGGGCGGACTATAGGCAGACCCGCACCGCAACAGCAACGGGAGAAAACGCGAGGTTCTTTAAGGGTTTATGACTTTGGGGGCCCCGCCGTTGGGGACGATTTCAGGAGGCGGCCTGGAAGTTCAGCTTGGCAAGTTCGACCCGCGCCCGAAGCTCGATCTCGTCGAGCACGGAGGCCAAACCCGGGTCGACGAACTCCTCCCGCTTGACCTCGACAAGCGCCACCAGCCGGGTCAGCGTCGCGCGCGACACGGCGCCCGAAAGCATCCCGTCGCGCACGTCGTCCAGCAGGTCCAGCATATCACGTCCGCGTCGTGCCGCTTTCGCCCGCCCCGCCAGGCTGTCGGGCACTGCCTGCAGCGCAATCAGCGTGTCGACGGCAGCAATCGGCGTCCCGCTCGCGACTGCCGGCGCATGGCGAACTTCGCCGCCCATGTCGGGTGCGAACGCACCGGCCGCGCCCACACCTGCGCGCCCGCGCATGTGACGCACCGTTTCGACCGCCCGAGGTCCGTCGACTTTCATGGACGAAAGGTCCCGTTAATCCGCACTTAAGCATGCCGCATGCGGGTTAAGATTCGATTGAAACGCAGCGGTAGCGGCAAATCAGTCTCGGCAGATCTTGCCGCCCGCTCTACCCAATCCCCATGAACCCAAGCCCGAACAACCACTTGCGCGGCGTTTCTCGCTGGCACGGCCTTCGCAATCCAAAACCC
The DNA here is from genome assembly GCA_016792785.1 of Alphaproteobacteria bacterium. GTDB lineage: Bacteria > Pseudomonadota > Alphaproteobacteria > Micropepsales > Micropepsaceae > SZUA-430. Next base: position 1,068 of record JAEUML010000025.1, on the reverse strand, counting down.
GACCCATTGCGCCCTTGAGAAACAAGAGCACCCCATGCGCCGTGTACTGACGACCTTGATCGCCGCAAGCCTGGCGTTCGCGCCCGTGGCGCCCGTCGCCGCCTATTCCCGCATCAAGGACATCGCCGACGTCGAAGGCGTGCGCGAAAACATGCTGGTCGGCTACGGCCTGGTCGTCGGCCTGAACGGCACCGGCGACAGCTTGCGCAACGCGCCGGGCACGCAGCAATCCTTGCAGGCGATGTTGGAACGCCTCGGCGTCAACACCCGCGGCACGAACATCTCGAGCGGCAACGTCGCGGCCGTCATCGTCACCGCGAACCTACCCCCGTTCTCGACCCAAGGCACGCGCATCGACGTGACGGTCAGCGCGTTGGGCGACGCGAAGAACCTGCAGGGCGGCACGCTGCTGGTCACGCCCTTGCTCGCCGCCGACGGCAACATCTATGCGATTGCGCAGGGCCAGGTTTCGATCAACGGGTTCCAGGCCCAAGGTGCCGCGGCCTCCTTGACCCGCGGCGTACCGACGTCCGGCCGCATCGCCGCCGGCGCGATCGTCGAGCGCGAGATCAAATTCGCGCTCGCCGACATGCAGCGCCTGAAGCTCGCGCTGCGCAACCCCGACTTCACGACCGCCCGCCGCATGAGCGATGCGATCAACGCCTTCATCGGCTCGAAGGTCGCGAACGCCGCCGACCCCGCGACGGTCACCATTTTGGTCCCCGCGAACTACAAGGGCGAGGCCGTGGGCCTCATCACCGACATCGAACAGTTGCGCGTCGAGCCCGACCTGCCCGCGAAGGTCGTGATCGACGAAGCCTCAGGCATTATCGTGATGGGCGCCGACGTGCGCGTCTCCGCGGTCGCGATCGCGCAGGGCAACCTTACGATCCGCATCACCGAGTTCCCGGAAGTCTCGCAGCCCGCGCCGTTCAGCGACGGCGAGACTGTCGTCGTCCCGCGCACCGAAATCGACGTCGACGCATCCTCGGACCGGAAACTCGCGGTGCTGAAGGCGGGCGTCAGCCTGCAGCAGCTCGTCAACGGCCTGAACGCGCTCGGCGTCGG
>JAEUML010000355.1 GCA_016792785.1 Alphaproteobacteria bacterium | reverse complement strand
TGCGGATTGACCGCGATGCCGTCGATCGAGGCGATGTTGATGACCTTGGCCGGCCGCTCAGGCTTCGCCGCGGCACGCAAAAGACCGTGCAACGCCTGCGTCAAAAAGAACGGCGCCTTCAGGTTCAAGTCCATCACCTTGTCCCAGCCCTTCTCCGGGAAGTCGTCGAACTTCTCAAGCCAGGCGGCGCCCGCATTGTTGACCAGAATGTCGAGCTTCGGTTCGCGCGAGCCCAACGTCGCGGCAAGCGAACGCGCCCCGCCCACATTCGAAATGTCGAGCGCGATCGGAATGCACGTGCCGCCGCCCTTCGACAGTTCCGCCGCCGCCTCTTCGCAAGCCGCCGCCTTGCGGGAGGAGATGTAGACCTTCGCGCCGTGATCGACGAAACCCTTGGCGATCATCCGGCCGATGCCGCGCGAGCCGCCGGTGACGAGCGCCGTGCGCCCTTCGAGTGAAAACAGGTTCTTCATGGGGGTGCGGGCTCCTGGCCGATTGCGACACGAAGCCACGTTTTGCGAGCCTGCCTTCGGATTGTCCAGCCTTGGCCACAATTGAACCCGTACAGTGCGCCGGTTCGAAACCGGAGTCCCCCATGCCGCGCCTGAAAACGACGCTGTTCCTGTGTGCCGCAACGCTCGCCGCGTGCGGCCAGGCGGACCAAAGCCAGCAGACGGAAGCGGCGAACTATGCCGCCGCGCCCGCCGTCGACGCGATGGTGCCGGCCGAGCCCATGGGTGGCGCCGGCAACTTCGCAGCCCGTGACAAGGGCCTGCAGCAGGCGCAATCGGGCGAGTCCTACATCTACGACCACAATCTCACCCTCTCGATGGCGAGCGAACACATCAAGGCCCGCTTCGAACGCGCGCGCGACAAGTGTCAGAACGATCCCGCGCTGAAGTGCAAGATCACCTCGGCCTCGTTCCGCCTGGTCGGCGAACCGGACGCGCCGCTGCCGATCGCGAATTTGAGCGTCGCCCTGCCCCACGACAGCGTCGCCGTCTTCGAACAAAGCCTGCTCGAACTCCTGCCCGGCGAGGACAAGGACGACGTCCTCGTCAAGTCGCGCAACACGAACGCACAGAACGTGACGAACCAGGTGCGCGACATCGAAGCGCGCCTGTCGCAGCTCACGAACTACCGCGACCGCATGATGGAACTATCGAAGCGCGGCGGCGCCAAGACCGACGACCTGATCAAGATCGAAGGCGAGATCTCGCGCACGCAAAGCGAAATCGAACAGATCGAGGCCCAACGCCGCGACCTCGCCGACCGCATCGCGAAGGAAAACCTCTCGATCTCGTTCGAGCCGCAATCGACGGTCGCCGACGCGTTTCAGCCGGTGCGCGACGTGTGGCAGAACTCGCTGCGCCTGATGGGCGATAGCGCCGCCGCAGTGCTGACGCTCGTCGTCGGCATCATCCCGTGGCTTCCGGTCTTCCTGCTCGCGTTCTTCGGCCTGCGTTGGATGATCCGCCGCTGGCGCCGCGCCTCATAGGAGGCCGCTGGCCGAGCGCGGAATGTCGACGCCGCGGTGGATCTGCACGCTGAGCAGAAGCCCGAAGCCGAACAGCACGGTGAGCAGCGCCGTGCCCCCATAGGAGACGAGCGGCAAGGGAATCCCCACGACCGGAATCAACCCCATCGACATCGACGTGTTGATGAGGATGTAGAGCAAGAAGTTGAGGCATATCCCCATTGCGACGAGCCGTCCGAACTGACTTCGGGTGTCGAGCGCGATCAAAACCCCTTGCGCCAGAACCGCAAGATAAAGCCCCATCAGGATCATCAGGCCGAAGAGCCCGAACTCCTCGCCCAACACCGTGAAGATGAAGTCTGTCTGCTTCTCCGGCAGGAAGTTGAGCCGGCTCTGCGTGCCCTCACCGAACCCTTTGCCGAACACGCCGCCGGACCCGAGCGCGATCTTCGACTGCAGGATGTTGTAACCCGAACCCAACGGATCGCTGTCCGGATCGAGGAACGTGTAAACGCGCTGTTTCTGATAGTCCTTCAGCACGAACTCCCAACCGATCGGCACGGCCGCAACCGCCAGCGCCACGACCGGCACAATGATCTTCCAGCTCAACCCCGCGAGAAACAAAAGCCCCGCCCCGCCGACGAGCAGGATCGTGGCCGTGCCCAGATTGGGCTGCATCAACACAAGGCCCGCGGGGACGACGATCAGCGCCAGCGCACCCAAAAGCCGCGTCGGCCGCGACACGTCTTCGACCAGAATGCCGTGCAGGAACCGCGACAGCGCGAGGATCAGCCCGATCTTCATCAGCTCCGACGGCTGCAGTTGCAACGGCCCAAGCTCGATCCAACGCTCCGCGCCC
>JAEUML010000353.1 GCA_016792785.1 Alphaproteobacteria bacterium | reverse complement strand
AGGCGGAGGACGCCGTGATAGAAGCGCAGCTGGCGGACCGGGATCGCGGCCAGTTGTTCCGGATCGCTCGGCGCGTGCTTGGCCAGCGTCTTGACGAGATATGACCGTCCCGCCGGAAGGTAGTCGGCGAGATTGCGAATTGCGACGAAGGCGGCGGCAATGGCCGCTGCGTAAGCCAGCACCTTCAGGCTTTCACCGGTCAGCAGCGGTGCAAGCGCCACGCTTTCAGCTGAGGCGCTGAGTTCCGACTGGGCGAAGATCGGCGCCAATACCGCGAACGTCGGCAGCGCAAGAACCACCACCAGCAGCGCGGGTTTGACCAAGGAGTCGAACGCCGTCCGCCGGATCGTGTCCCAATAGTCCCAAGCGCGGCGCAACAAATGTTCGCGATTGAGCTCGCGCGCGAACTCGAACGCGAGCAGCGCGCCCGCAAGAGCGACACAGCCGGCGATAAGGAGCGTGACGTTGAGCGCGGTGGCTGGCACGCCCATCGCGTGCAGCCAGGCGTCCGCGATCCATGGGACGATCGTCACCGCTGCAAGGACGGCGCCGCCGAGGATGGCGAGGGCAAGGAGTCCGCTGACGGCGGCAAGCGGCGTTGGCGCAGGCGCGCGCGGTGCGGGACCATGTGGGCGAACGCTCGTGACTGTCATTTCGGGACCTCGGCGTTTCGAATCTGCGCGAGGGTAGTACGTGGCGTGAACCTCTTCGAGTGGGCCCCGGGTGCTTGGGGTTCCGCGCAGGTGGAAAATTCATTTCAAGCGCGAGGTGCGCCACGCCGGAGGTCTGGTGCACGCTAGTGAAGTTCAGATGTGGATCGCGTGACCGAGCGCCTTGAGCGCGCTTTCGTGGAAGGCTTCGCTGAGCGTCGGGTGGACGTGGATGGTGCCGGCGATGTCTTCGAGGACGGCGCCCATTTCCATGACCGTTGCGAATTCGCCCGAGAGTTCGCTGATGTGGGCGCCGACGGCTTGGATGCCGAGGACGCGGTGGTCGCCTTTGCGCGCAACGACGCGGACGAAGCCGTGGTTGTCGGCGCCGTCCATCGAAAGGGCGCGGCCGTTGGCGGCGAAGGGGAATTGGCCGGTGACGGTTTCTTCGCCGGCCTTTGCGGCTTCGGCGGGGGAGAGGCCGCAGCTTACGATTTCGGGTTCGGTGAAGCAGACGGCGGCGATCGCGGCGGGCGCGAATTTGCGTTTGTGGCCCGCGATGATCTCGGCGACCATTTCGCCTTGGGTCGCTGCTTTGTGTTCGAGCATCGGTTCGCCGACGAGGTCGCCGACCGCCCAGACGTTCTTCATCGACGTGCGGCACTGATCGTCGACCTTGACGAAGCGGCCGGCCATGTCGACCGCCATGTTCTCGAGGCCCCAGCCTTCGGTCGCCGGTTTGCGGCCGACGGTGACGAGGATTTTGTCTGCGGGAAGCTCGAGCGCTTTGCCGTCCGACGTTTCGACGATGAGGGAGGTGCCCTTCTTGCCGGTCTCGACCGCTTTCGCTTTCGCGCCGAGGTGGACGGTGACGTTGTTCTTGTCGAGCCAGCGTTTCACCGGCGTCGTGAGGTCGGTGTCGTAGAGGGGCAAGATGTTCTTTTCGGCTTCGACGATGGTGACTTGGCTGCCCAGCTTTGCGAAAGCGATGCCGAGTTCGAGACCGATATAGCCGGCTCCGACGACGACCAGTTTTTCCGGCAGCTTGTCGAGCATTAGGGCTTCGGTTGAGGAGATCACCGGGCCGCCGAACGGGATCGACGGGATTTGTACGGGAAGCGAGCCGTTGGCGAGCAGAACGTGCTCGGCGGTGATCGTGACGGGGCCGCTGGCCGCGTCGACGGTGCAGGTCTTGGCGTCGGAGAATTTCGCCCAGCCGTTTACGACTTTCACCTTCGCGCGTTTGAGCAGGCCCGTGACGCCGGTGTTGAGGCGGGTGACGATGCCTTCCTTCCACTTTACGGTTTCGGCGAGGTCGAGTTTCGGCGCGGCGGCGAGCTTGATGCCGTGCAGGCCTTTCGTGGCGGCGTGGCGCATGGATTCGAATTCGCCAGCTGCATGGATGATCGCTTTCGACGGGATGCAGCCGCGGATGAGGCACGTACCGCCGAGGCGGTCGGCCTCGACGAGGACGGTGTCGATGCCAAGCTGGCCGGCGCGGATCGCCGCGACATAGCCGCCTGGGCCGCCGCCGACGACGAGGAGTTTGGGTTTCAGGTGTTCGGTCATTGGGTCGGTCCTAAAGAAAGAGAATTCACGCGAAGCCGCGAAGGACGCGAAGAAAGGCGCGAAGGTTGGCGTCGGGCTTTGCGCGAAGTGAAGAGCGCATTGGCGCTACGCGCCGGGGTCTTCAATTCGCGTCTTTCTTCGCGTCCTTCGCGGCTTCGCGTGAGCCCCTTGTAGTCTAATCCATAAACATCATCGCGGGATGTTCGAGCAGTGCTTTGATGCGTTGGATGAACATGGCTGCGTCGTAGCCGTCGACGACCCGGTGGTCGAAGGAAGAGGACAGGTTCATCATCTTGCGCACGGTGATCGCGCCGTCGCGCACGACCGGGCGGTCGATGATTGCGTTCGGGCCGATGATGCCGACTTCGGGGTGGTTGATGACGGGCGTCGTCACGACGCCGCCGATGGGGCCCAAGCTCGTGATCGTGATTGTGGAGCCTGAGAGTTCGTCCTTCGTCGCTTTGTTTTCGCGGGCGGCGGTTGAGACGCGAGCGACTTCGGCGGCTGCCTGCCAGAGGTCCATCGCTTCGGCGTGGTGGACGACGGGCACAATCAGGCCGTTCGGCGTTTGCGTCGCGACGCCAATGTGCACGGGCTTGTAGCGGTGGACGACGCCCGCTTCGTCGTCGAAGCGCGCGTTGATCTGCGGGAATTCGGGGAGCACGCGGCAGAGCGCGCGCATCAGGAACGGGAGCAGCGTCAGTTTGGGCTGGTCGGCGCGCTTCGTTTTGTTCATGTGGGCGCGCAGCGCTTCCAGTTCCGTCATGTCGATTTCTTCGACATAGGCGAAGTGCGGGATGCGGCGCTTTGCATCCTGCATCTTCTCGGCGATCTTGCGGCGGAGGCCGATGACTTTGATCTCGTCGACGCCGTCGCGCTGCGCAAGGCCTGTTGCGGGACGCGCGGCCGGTGCGCCTTTCGCGATGTAGGCATCGAGGTCGGCGTGGCTGATGCGGCCGGCGGGGCCGGTGCCGTGGATGTACTGGAGATGGACGCCGAGTTCGGCTGCGCGCTGACGCACGGCGGGCGAGGCGAGCGGCTTGTCGCCGAATTTGCGCGGGGTGGCGGGCGCG
>JAEUML010000340.1 GCA_016792785.1 Alphaproteobacteria bacterium | reverse complement strand
AGGGTTCCGCCGCACGTTGATAGTGCTGGCGCTCGTCGCTGCGGGCGCGGCCGGCCTCTATGCGTTCTTGCAGTCGAAGCCCGGCGCTGACGCCGTCACCGCGCTGATCGAAAGCGCCGCGTCTTCCGACACGCTGAAGCTGAAGATCGAAGGGCTCGAAGGCACGCTGCCCGGCCGCCCGCGCGCCGCGAAAGTCACGTTGAGTGACGCGAAAGGTCCGTGGCTCGTTCTTCACGATATCGATGCCGATTGGAGCCCGCTCGCACTCGTCTCCGGCGACATCGTGGCCGAGACCATTAGTGTCGCGAAAGTCGAGTGGCTGCGCACGCCCGAAGGCGGCGACGGCGGCGACTCCGGCGACCCGATCCCAGCGTTGAAGATCGGCAAGCTGTCGATCGCCGAGGCGCGGATCGCGCCGGAGGTCATGGGCCACGGCGGCACGTTCAAGATCGACGCTGCCGCAGACACGTTGAACGTGAGCGATCGCGCGTCGCTGTCTCTCAACGTCGCCGAGTTCAGTGGCGCCGCGCGGATGAAGCTTGACGCGCGCTACGAACCCGCAGATGCGCTGCTCGATGTCGACGCCAAGATCGAAGACGGCCCCGGTGGCACACTCGCCGCGCTGCTGGAACTTCCGCCCGACGCGCCGTTGAGCGTTACGATCGACAGCGACGGCTCGCTCGACAACTGGCACGCGGAGCTTCGCGCGGCCGGCGGCAACGCGCTGAGCGCAACGGGCAATGCCACGATCAAACGCCAAGGCGACTGGCGGCAATTGAAACTTCACGTCGTCTCGGACGTGACCTCGGCGGGGCCGGAAAATCTGCGCCCACTCTACGAAGGGCACAGCACCATCGATGTCCTTGCCGCGCAAAGCGACCAAGGCGCATGGCGCGTCGATCGCCTTGCCGCGGCGACACCGGCATTCACGGCGAACGCCCGCGGCGTCTTCGACTCGACGGCCCGCAAGGCCGAACTCATTGCGCGGGTGAGCGTGCCCGCAGGCAAGGCACTGGCCCCGCTTATCGGCGACGGCTTCGATTGGCGCGAACTTGCGCTCGACGCCAAGACCGAAGGCGCTTGGCCGAACCCCACACTCGCCGTCGAGATGCGCGCCGCCGACTTCACCGCCGAAGGCATCCGCGCCTCGGCGTTCACTGGTCGCCTCACCGCCGCGCCCGACCGGCGCTGGGACGAAGAAGGCGCGCACGTTGCTGTCACTGCGCGTCTCGATGCCGGCGAACTCGGCTCCGATGACGAGACGTTGCGCCGAGTGCTCGGCACATCGGCGACGGCAACACTCCAGACGATGGTGATCGCGCGCAAGCGCCTGTCGGGAATTATCGGGGAACTGAAAACCGAAACCGCGACCCTGCGCTTTGCAGGCGACGCGGACGCGCATGCGTTGAACGGCGTCGTCTCGCTTGACGCACTCGACTTGGCGCGCGCTGGTCTGAAGGGCGACGGCCTCTCGCTCAACGCCACGATCGAAGCAAACCTCGACAGCGCGCGCTGGACGGCGGAAGGCAAGGGCACCGCGACGAACGTCGCGCCCGGCGGCGCGCTCGACGCGTTGTTTGCGGGCAAGCAGGACATCAACTTCGCGCTCGAAGGCATGGGGCCGGGCCGTTACCGCGTGTCGTCGGTCGCGGTGCAGGGCGAACGCTTGACCGCCATCGCGAGCGGCGACATTGCGCCCGACGCACTCAACGTCGAAGCCGACATCACAATTCCGAACTTGAGCGCCGTTGCCGCCGAACACGCAGGACGCACCGAGCTAAAGCTCATGGTCTCCGGCAAACCCGAAGCGCCGACATTTGCCGGAACCGGATCGCTCAGCGACGGTAAACTCTTCGGACGCCCTGCCAAGGCGCTGTCGCTCGCGCTGTCCGAACCCGACGACAAAGGACTAAGCCGCCTGACGCTCGCCGGCACCTACGACGGTGAGCCAATCCAAGGTGCGGCCCGCGTTGCTTGGCGAAGTGAAGGCGGCGCGCAAGTGGAAGACCTCGACCTTACGCTCGCGGCAATGAAGGTGAAGGGCGCGGCCGACATCGACGCGGCCGGCCTGATCCGCGGCGGCCTCATGGTGGACGCACGCGATCTGGCGCGCATCGCGCCGTTCATCGGTGAGAACATTGCAGGCGCGCTCGCCGGATCACTGCGCTTCGAGGCGGCGGGGTCGGAGCAAACGCTCATCGCCGCACTGAAGGGCTCGCGCTTCGCCGTGAGTGACGCAGCGTTTGCAGGCATCGCCGTTGACGGCGCGATCCGCAACCTGTTCGGCGAAGCGGAACCGAATCTTCGCATCAGGGCCGCATCGGCCGAACTCGGCGGCTTCGCGCTTCAAAGCCTCGACGCCCACGCGCGCGGAACGTTTTCCGCGTTGGATGTCGATGCGAAGGCGGCCCGCGCCGGAACCGCGATTGCTGCGCGCGCGACCGCGCAATTCGACGAGGAGCCGAACGTCATCGCGCTTGCCGCTCTGCAACTCACGCGCGGCGACAAGTCGGCCCGCTTGGCCGAACCCGTCGACATCGTCCTCAATGGCGGCAAGGTGACGATCCCCAAGACGCGCATCCTCGCGGGCGGCGGCACGGCGACGCTGAGCGGCGAAGCGGGCCGCACGACCGACATTGCGGTCGAAGCCGAAGGATTGCCCCTTTGGGTCGCGGCCTTCGCCACCGATCCTCTGCCGGTGCTGGGCACCGCGTCGGGTACGGCGCGCATCCGCGATAGCGGCGCCGTGGCCTTCGACCTCAAGGTGCAAAACCTGGCGCCGGAAGCGAATCCGCGCATCGTGCGCAACATGACGCTCACGGCGACGGGCACGACGGGCCGTGGTGCCGTCGACTTCAAGCTCAGGCTTGCCGACGGCGCGCGCACGTCGTTCGACGCCTCGGGCCGCGTGCCGTTCGCGGAATCGGGGGCATTGCGCATCGACGCGGAGGGCAGCGCCGACCTCGCGCTCGCCAACATCTACCTCTCGGTGACCGGCGATCGCGTGCGCGGCGCCTTGTCGACGTCGGCGCGTATCACCGGCACGCGCGCCGCGCCGCGTATCCAAGGCACGGGCAAGATTGCGAACGGCTTCTTCCGCAGCGCCGCCGCCGGCTTCGAACTGCGCGACATCGCGGCTGCGTTCGATGGCGACGAACGCCGCGTCACGGTCACGTCGTTGACCGCGAAGGCTGCGAACGGCGGTGCGCTCACCGGCCGCGGCGCTGTCACGCTCGACCCCGCGAACGGCTATCCGGTCGAACTTGCGATCAACGCCGACAGTGCGCAGTTCGTGGCGACGACGCTGACGACGGTGATCGCCGATCTTGACGTGCGCCTGACCGGCGGTGTCACCCGTCAAATGGCGATCGCGGGCAAGGCTGACGTTGAACTCTGGGAGATCCGCCTTCCGGAGCGGTTGGCCCGCCCATTGACGCCGATCCGCGTCAAGCATGTCAATGCGCCTGCCGATATCGCACTCTCGCTGCCGCGAGAAGAGGCGGAGGAGCAGTCTTCGCTGCCGTTCACGCTCGACGTCGCCGTTCGCGCGCCGCAGCGCGTGACGGTGCGCGGCCAAGGCGTCATGGCTGAGTTCGGCGGCGCTGTGAAGGTCGCAGGCTCCGTCGAAGACCCGGCAATCAACGGCCGCTTCGACTTGCGCCGCGGCTCGGTCGAACTGCTAGGCCGCCGCGTCGAGCTGACCCGCGGCGAGATCGCGTTCAAAGGCGGCGTCGTGCCCGTGATCGACATCGCGGGCGAAGTGCGCAAATCGTCGGTCACAGCGGTGATCGCGGTCAAAGGCAAAGCGGACGCACCCGAGATCACGCTGACCTCGACGCCGTCGCTGCCGCAAGATGAGATCATGGCGCGCGTGTTGTTCGACAAGTCGACGCAGCAGCTTTCGGCATTCGAGGCCGCACAACTTGCAGGCGCCATCGCGCGCTGGTCGGGTCTTTCGAGCGCGCCCGACATTCTGGAAAGCCTGCGCGAGACGCTCGGAATCGACAGCTTGAGTGCCGTCACCGATTCGGGCGGCGGCACCGCGGTCAGCGCCGGCAGCTATATCGGCAGCGGCGTCTATGTCGGCTTCGTCCAAGGCACCGATGCCGCCGCCGGCCGCGCCACCGTCGACATCGACCTGACCGAAGACGTGAAGCTGCGCGGCGAAGCCGGTCCCACAGGCGACACCCGCATCGGCGTCGTTGCCGAGTGGGAATACTAGAGCACAATTGAGCTGCGTTGCGGCGGCGGCGCCAAGTAGCACGCTACCGCCCCCTCTGTGGGGCGGTCGATCGTTTGAGCCCGTCAGGGCGAGAAGGATCGGGTGGGGGACCCCTTCCGACGTGGTCCCCCACCCGAACTTTCTCCGCTGCGCTACGAAAGCTCGACCGCCCCACAGAGGGGGCGGTAGCGCTATCCACTTCTAACCCCTCGCGAGCGGTAGCTTCAGTTCGGCGCGCAAGCCGCCGCCCGCACGGTTGGCGAGCGAGAGCTCGCCGCCGTGCCGCTCGGCGATCGCGCGCGCGATGGTCAGGCCAAGCCCGTGTCCGCCCGTCTCCGTGCTCCGCGACTCTTCAAGCCGCACGAACGGCTTCGTCACGTGGCTAAGCTTGTCGTCGGGGATACCGGGCCCGTCATCGTCGACCGCAATCGCCGCTTCATCGCGCATGAGGCTCAGCGACACGCGCGCCGTCCCGCCGTAGCGCACGGCGTTCTCGATCAGATTGCGCAACGCGCGCCGAAGCTCGCTCGCCCGGCCTTCGACGCGCGCGGGCGGCAGAGTCGAGAACGACATCGGATTTCCCGTATCGGCAAGATCGTCACACACCGCCTCAATCAATGACGGAAGGTCGACGGGCCGTGTCGCCTCGCCGCTCTCGCCCCCGCGCGCCGCAGCCAGCGCCGCTTCGGTCAGCCGCTCCATCTCGCTCAGCGAATTCAGCATGCGGCCCTGCAACTCGGGATCTTTGACGAGTTCGGTGCGGATCCGCAGCGAAGCGATCGGCGTGCGCAGATCGTGCCCGACTGCCGACAGC
>JAEUML010000324.1 GCA_016792785.1 Alphaproteobacteria bacterium | reverse complement strand
TTTGCGTCCTTCCTTCATGCTGACGAACGGACCGTGTCGCCGCTTCTCGATCAGCACGCGAAGCGCTGCTATCTCGGCCTCATCTGCCTCGCGCTGGGTGCGCAACAAGTCCAACCCGTGCTGTAACACGGCGCTGAGACTCGGATACCGACCCTGCGCAACCAACTCGCGCGCGTACGCTTCCTGAGCGTCGGTCAAAGAAATGGAAGTCTTTGCTGTCATGGCGGGGCGCCCCGGATGCGCGGTACGACTAGGTAGCACCACGTTGGTTCACCGTCAATGAAAAGCCGTGACGCTCCCGACCCGGGCATCCGCCCGGCTCGGGAGGCTTCGTTAAGTCAGGCGACCACCTCCGTCACCAAACCCGCGCCAACGGTTTTGCCGCCTTCGCGGAGGGCGAAGCGGACGCCTTTCTCCATGCCGACCGGCTTCTGTAGCTCGAAGCCGATGTCCGCTTGGTCGCCGGGAGTGACGAGTATGTCGCCCTCGACGCGGATGACGCCGGGCACGTCCGTCGCGCCGAAGAAGAACTGCGGGGTGTAACCGCTGGTGAATGGCGTGTGCCGTCCGCCTTCTTCCTTCGTGAGCACGAAGATCTGCGCCCTGCCCTTTGCGTGCGCTTTGATCGCATCGGGCGCGGACAGAACTTGGCCACGCTCGACGTCGTCACGCTTCAGACCACGGAGCAGAAGGCCCACGTTCATGCCCGCGCGCGCTTCGTCCACGCTTTTGTGGAACGACTGCATGCTGGTCACGACGACCTCCGCACCCTCGTTGTCGAGACCCACGATCTCGACCTTCTCGCCGGCTTTCAGCACGCCGCGCTCGACCCGGCCGGAGACGACCGTGCCGCGGCCTTCGATCGTGTGCACGCCTTCGATCGGCATCAGGAACGGGCCGGCGTAGTCCCGGACGGGGTCCGGAATGTGCGCGTCCAGTGCCTGGACGAGATCGACGACGCCGCTCACCCAAGGGTCGTCGAGACGGCCTTCGCTTGCCGCTTCGCTCGCCTTGAGCGCCGCGCCGAACACGAAGGGCACGTTCTCGTAACCTTGGGCCGCGAGCAGGGCTCGCGTCTCAAGCTCGATCAGCGCCTTCATGTCGTCGCGCTCGTCGTCGGCCAGCATGTCCATCTTGTTGACGAACACGACCATGTGGCGAACGCCGACCTGACGCGCGAGCAGAATGTGCTCGATCGTCTGCTTCGCCGCACCCTTCGTGGCATCGACGAGCAAGATCGCGCCGTCCATCTGGGACGCGCCGATGATCATGTTCTTAACGTAGTCGGCGTGGCCCGGACAGTCGATGTGCGCGTAGTGGCGCGTCGCCGACTCGTACTCGACATGCGTGGTGTTGATCGTGATGCCGCGCGCACGCTCCTCCGGCGCCTTGTCGATCTGATCGAACGACAGAGCCTTGCCGCCAAGACGGCGCGCCTGAACCTGCGTGATCGCCGAAGTCAGGGTCGTCTTGCCGTGATCGACGTGGCCGATCGTTCCGACATTCACATGGATCTTATGCACTGCACGTACTCCTTTGGTTGTGCCCGGGCGAACCCGCTGGCCAAGCGGTGTTCGCCCGAGCGTTGGCATTGGCGCGCCAACTCTCGTGTGGGCGTTGACGCCCAAAACAAAACCCGCCGAGGAGCCCGGCGGGTCGCGTGGAGAGAACGTCGCGTCTCGCGCCCAGGGCTCATCGGCCGCCCTGAGCAAAGCTCAAGGGCGTCAGGTCAAAAATCGTTCGCGCAACATCACGCGCATGATCGTCCGCTCCTTCGCGCGCCCGAAGAGCGCGCAAGAAAAAACCCCGGAGGCGCTTGGCCCTCCGGGGTTCGAACCGTTGGGAGAGGCCAGTTGCGCCTCTCGTATCTCAAGAGACGTTATGCAACCGAGCAATAGGAATATGCCGCGAAGGCTTCCGCCGCCGCGTTCGAAAATCCCATGTTCATTGCCAAACGGATCATCGCACTCGTCTCAATCAAGGGCGCGGCATGTATCAGCGCCCGTCGTCGAAGTCAACGTAGAGACATGCTGTGCACGTTAGCGCCTGATCGCAAGCCTCACACCCGCATCGGCCGCTCGCCCTACGATCGGCGCGGCGACACGTGCGGTCGCAGGTCGCTGCCCATTTCCCCAAAACGAACCCGGACGCGGCAACGACACCGTCAACTCCGCAGAAGGATCGAACGAGGCGAGGATCGCATCAAAATCCGCCTCTTCGACCGCAAACTTCTCGGCGAGCGCCGTGCAAGAAGCCACGAAGATCTGCCCCGGGAGAGGATGCATGTTCAACACTTGGGTGATCTTGGCGGGCACGTTCGCCATCTCCGACGTAGCCTTGACCTGGAACACCTTGCGCCCGCGGTGTATCCGCTCGCCGGAGCTGTCGATCGTCGTCGACTTGAAGAGCCGGGTCGCGCCAAGCACCGCCAACCAAAACTGCTCGTTGACCTCCGCAGACGCGTTCGCATCGATCTCCGCTTGCGTCTTCCCCTTCGACGACGCGTCCGCCGTCACTGAGACGTTGCAGTTGCCGCCGGTTTGCGCCGCCCGTGGCGAGACAACGACAAGCGCAACGGAACTGGAAGCCGACGCCATCTGACCCCAATCGTCAGGCACGGTCACTCGAAAGGAGTTGTTCGCGCCGACGATCTCCCGCGCCGACGAGGTCATCTGGCTAAGCGCGAGGGCACTAAGAACGATCACAAGGGCTCGAAGCATCCTGTTCTCCCACGATTGTATGCGCCCATTCTCGTTAGCACGGCACCAAGGCCGCCGCACGTACGGAAACGCACTACGACCGCACCCGCCTCAAGCGATCGCGTGACCCTTCGCCCTACGGTACCGCTCCACGATCTCAAGCGCCGAGCGCGTGGGCGGAGGCAGGTCGGCGGTGGTGGCGCCAAGCGGCGTCACGCGATTGCCCCAGCGCACAAGATGCGCGCAAAACGTCAACCCGCCGCCGAACGCCGGCATCAGCAGCAACGCACCCGGCTTGACGCGGCCGTCTTCGAGCGCTTCGCACAGCGCCACCGGCACCGTCGCCGCCGACATGTTGCCGTAGCGCTCGACGCTCACATAGACGCGCTCCATCGGCACGCCGGACTTCTTCGCGACCGCTTCGATGATGCGCAGGTTCGCCTGATGCGGCACGCAGATGTCGACGTCAGCCGCGGTCTTGCCCGCACGTTTCAGCACGTCGTCGCTCGCCATGCTCATGCCGCCGACGGCCTTCTTGAAAATCTCCTGCCCTTCGAATTGCCACTCGGTCACACCGATCAGACGGTCGGCGTGCACGTAGTTCCCGCCCATGCCGTGGATCTGCAGGATCGCGCGCGACTCGCCGTAGCAGCCGAGCCGCTCCATCTGCACGCCTTCGTCGTTGTCGGTCGCCTGCACGACGACGGCGGCGCAGCCGTCGCCGAACAGGACCGCTACGTTGCGGTCGTCCCAGTTCATAAAGGGCGTGATCAACTCACCGCCAATGACCAGCGCGGTCTTGATCGAGCCTGTCTTGATCATCGCCGAGGCGGTCGAGAGCCCGTAGAGAAAGCTTGTGCAGGCCGTGTTCACATCCATCGCGCCGCAACCTTCGGCGCCGGGGATGCGGCGCTGCACGCCGGACGCCTGGTTCGGGCATTGCTCGTCGTGCGTGGTCGTACCCATGACGATGAGGTCGAGGTCCTTCCCCTCGATCCCCGCACAGGCGAGCGCGCGCTTGGCCGCGACCTCGGCCATATCGGTGAGCGAACAATGCGACACGCGCCGCGTCTTGATGCCGGTGCGCGTCGTGATCCATTCGTCGGAGGTATCGAGAAACGTCGAGATGTCCTGGTTCGAGAGAACCAGCGGGGGCATGCATTTCCCCCACCCCGTGATGCCCGCGTTCGGCATAGCGCTTCCTCACTTCTGTTGGCCCGCGAAGCTGAGCGGGCGAGCCCAACGGGCGCGACTCCAGTTCCGGTACGACCGTAGCACCGGCGCAAGGGGGCGGCCTAGGTCATCGAGGAAACGCAGACAACGTTAATTCAGGCTTGGAGAACTGACTGTGCCTGCCGAACTCGGCGAGGTTCACAGCGACGCAAGAGGGCCGGCCTCACGCGGGGTGAAGCCGGCCCGAAACATCGCCGGACTGGCTGCGCTTACGCCGCCTGGTAACCCAGCACGGCCTTCACTTCCAGGAACTCCTTGAACCCGTGCTCGCCCCATTCGCGGCCGGTGCCTGATTGCTTGTAGCCGCCGAACGGCGCGTTGAAGTCGGGGCCGGCGCCGTTCAGGTGGACGTTGCCGGTGCGAAGGCGCGCGGCAACCTTGCGCGCGTGTTCGACCGAACCCGATTGCACGTAACCCGACAGGCCGTACGGCGTGTCGTTCGCTTGAGCGATCGCCTGTTCCTCCGTGTCGTAGGGCAGGATCGACAGCACAGGCCCGAAGATTTCCTCCCGCGCGATCGTCATGTCGTTCGTCACGTTCGCAAACACCGTCGGCCGCACGAAGTAGCCGCGGTTCAATCCTTCCGGACGGCCGAGACCGCCGGTGACGAGCGTGGCGCCCTCGTCGATGCCTTTTTTGATGAGGCCCTGGATCTTATTGTACTGCGCCTCGCTGACGACCGGGCCCATCACCATGCCGTCGGAGAACGGATCGGCGACCTTCACCGATTCCGCCGTGGCTTTCGCGATCGCGATCGCTTCGTCCTGCTTCTTGCGCGGCACAAACATGCGCGTGGGCGCGTTGCACGACTGGCCGGAGTTGCCGAAGCAACCCATCACGCCGCCCGACACCGCCTTTTTCAGGTCCGCGTCTTCGAGGATGATGTTCGCCGACTTGCCGCCGAGTTCCTGCGTCACGCGCTTGACCGTGTCGGCCGAGGCTTTCGCGACCGCCACGCCCGCGCGCGTCGAGCCCGTGAACGACATCATGTCGATGCCGGGGTGAGACGACATCGCCTCGCCCACCGTCGGACCGTCGCCGTTGACGAGATTGAACACGCCCGCCGGCACCCCCGCTTCGTGGAACACGTCGGCGATCAGCATCGCGTTCAACGGTGCAACTTCCGACGGCTTCAGCACCATCGTGCAACCGGCCGCGAGCGCAGGCGCCGCCTTGCACATGATCTGGTTCACCGGCCAGTTCCACGGCGTGATCATGCCGACGACGCCGACGGGCTCATGGATGATGCCGGTCGAGCCCTGCACCTTGGTGAACTCGAAGTCCTTCAAAATCTTGATCGTCTGGTTCAGATGCGCGACGCCTGTCGCGGCCTGTGCGGCCTTCGACAGCCACAGCGGCGCGCCCATCTCGAGCGAAATCGTCTCAACGAACTCACCGTAACGGCGCTGATAGACTTCGAGAATTTTCTGCAGCAGCGCGAGCCGCTCTTCCTTCGTCGTCTGCGAGAACGTCTCGAACGCGCGCCGAGCGGCCTTGACCGCCTTGTCGACATCGGCCTTCGAGCCCAGGCTGATCTGCCCGATCGGCTCTTCCGTCGCCGGGTTGATGACGTCGAGCGTCTTCGGCGCAACGGGGTCGACCCACTTGCCGTCGATATAGAACTGAAGCCGTTTTTGCATGGGGATGCTCCCTTCGTGGATGTGCCAAAATCGTGGTCAATGCCAGCGACCCTCATATAGGCCGTCGCGTCTCCCAAAGCGAGCGTGCGCGAGGTGAAAAAGCGCGCGAAAGCCGCCTTACCATCCCCCGCCGGTTGTGATTATCTCGACCCCGATGATCCTCCTGATCGACAACTACGACAGCTTTACCTGGAACCTGGTCCACTACCTGGGCCAGTTGGGCGCGACCGTCGAGGTCGTGCGCAACGACCAGCTGACGGTCGATGAAGCGCTGGCGAAGAAGCCGCGAGCGATTGTGCTTTCGCCGGGCCCTTGCGACCCCGACAAGGCGGGCGTTTGCCTCGACCTCATCGCGCGCGCAGGCGAAAGGACCCCAATCCTGGGCGTGTGCCTCGGCCATCAGGCGATCGGCCAGATCTACGGCGGCAAAGTCGTGCGCGCCCCCGCCCCCATGCACGGCAAGGTCAGCGCCATACGCCATCAGGGCTTGAGCGTCTTCAAGAACCTGCCCACGCCGTTCAAGGCGACGCGCTACCACTCGCTGACCGTCGACCGCGCGAGCCTGCCCAACACCCTGACCATCACCGCGGAATCGGACGACGGCGTCATCATGGGCCTCGCCCACCGCGAACACCCGGTCCACGGCGTGCAGTTCCACCCGGAAAGCATCGCGACCGAGCACGGCCACGAACTCTTGCGCAACTTCCTCAACCTCGCGCACGCCGCATGAGCGCCGACCGTTTCAAGGCGCTGGTCGGCAAAGTCGCCTCCGGCACCGCGCTGACCTCGACAGAGGCACTCGAGGCCTTCGACGTCATCATGGACGGCAAGGCAAACGAGAGCCAGGTGGCGGCGTTCCTCACGGCGTTGCACATGCGCGGCGAGACGGTCGAAGAGATCGCGGCCGCGGCCGAAGCGCTGCGCGCCCGCGCGCTCACCGTCGACGCACCGGCCGACGCGATCGACACCTGCGGCACCGGCGGCGACGGCCTCGGCACGCTGAACATCTCGACCGCCGCCGCGATCGTCACCGCGGCTTGCGGCGTCAAGATCGCCAAGCACGGCAACCGCGCGCAGTCATCGAAAAGCGGTTCGGCCGACGTGCTCGCCGCCCTCGGCGTGAAGATCGACCTGACGCCGCAGCAAGTCTCGGGATGCATCGCGGAGGCGGGCTTAGGCTTCCTATTCGCGCCCGCCCATCACAGCGCGATGAAGCACGTAAGCCCCGTACGCCAGAGTCTAGGCTTCCGCACGGTCTTCAACCTGCTGGGACCACTCTGCAATCCCGCGCGCGTGAAGCGCCAACTCGTCGGCGTCTTCGCCGATAAATGGCTGGAGCCCGTCGCCCGCGTTTTGCACGCGCTCGGAACCGAACGCGCCTGGGTCGTGCATGGGTCGGACGGTCTCGACGAATTGACGGTCACGGGCCCGAGCCACGTCGCCGAACTGAACCGTGGCGAAGTCCGCCGCTTCACTGTTTCGCCCGCCGACGTGGGATTGCCCCTGCATCGCCTCGACGCACTGTTCGGCGGCGATGCAGCGACAAACGCCGCCGCGATCACCGAACTTCTGGTCGGCAAGCCTGGCGCCTATCGCGACATCGTCTGCTTGAACGCCGCAGGCTCGCTCGTCGTCGCGGGCAAGGCGGCGACGCTTCGCGATGGCGTCTTATTAGCGCAAAGCGCGATCGACCGTGGTGAGGCACGCGCGACGCTCGCCAAACTCGTCGCCGCATCGAACACAGAGTCCGAAACCGTGCTGGGCCGCATCGAAGCCTACAAGCGCCGCGAGATTGCAGCCGCGCAAGCCGCGACGCCCCTGCCCCGCGTCGAGACGATCGCGAAAGCGGCCCCAGTCGTCCGCCCGTTCACGGCCGCGCTGCGTGCGGCCGCAGACAAGACCGGCCTCGCACTCATCGCCGAAATCAAAAAGGCGAGCCCGTCGAAAGGCATCATTCGCCAACACTTCGATCCCCCAGCCCTCGCTCGCGCGTATGAAAACGGCGGCGCCGCATGCCTCTCGGTCCTAACAGACGGCCCATCGTTTCAAGGCGCGAACGAATTCCTTGCCCAAGCGCGCGCGGCCACCCGCCTTCCTTGCCTGCGCAAAGACTTCATGTTCGAACCCTACCAAGTCGCCGAGGCCCGCACGCTCGGCGCCGACTGTATCTTGATCATCATGGCCGCCGTCAGTGACCAGGAGGCACAGCACCTGAACGCCGCGGCGCTGCAATGGGGCATGGACGTGCTTGTCGAAGTGCACGACAAGACGGAGCTCGACCGCGCGCTGAAACTGTCGCCCACGATGATCGGCATCAACAACCGCGACCTGAGGACGTTCAAGACCTCGCTCGCCGTCACCGAAACCCTGGCGCCGCTGGTGCCGAAATCGGTGCTCATCGTCGCCGAAAGCGGCATCGAAACGCACGCCGACCTCGTGCGCTTGTCGAACGCCGGCGTGCGCGCGTTCCTCGTCGGCGAAAGCCTGATGCGCCAGAACGACGTGACCGCGGCCACGCGCGCGCTGCTCAAAGGGGCTGCATGACGAAGCTCACGCATATCGACGAAAAGGGCAGCGCCCGCATGGTCGACGTCTCGGCCAAGGACACGACCACGCGCACGGCGATGGCCGAGGCGATCGTGCGCATGAAGCCCGAGACGCTGGCGCTCGTCTTGGAAGGCGCGGCGCCTAAGGGCGACGTTCTCGCCGCCGCCCGCATCGCAGGCATTATGGCCGCCAAGAAGACGTCGGAGCTGATCCCGCTCTGCCACCCGCTGCCCATCGCGGGCGTCACCGTCGCCTGCGAGCCTGACGAGACCGACGCTCTGATCCGCGTGCTCGCAAGCGTGAAGGTCACGGGCCAAACGGGCGTCGAAATGGAAGCGCTCACCGCCGCCACCGTCGCAGCGCTTACGATCTACGACATGCTGAAGGCGGTCGAGCGCGGCATCGTCATCGAAAGCGTGCGTCTGGTGTCGAAGGAGGGTGGCAAGTCCGGCACCTACCGCGCCGAAAAGCCGGAGGCTTCGCGCACCGCCGCCGTCCGCCGCGCCGCAGCGTCCGCGGCAGCGTCTGTCCGCCGCACGCGCCAGCGCGCGCAGCCCACCGAACTGATGGGCGAGACCGCAATGCGCAAACCACCGGTCGACCACAACGCCCGTCGCGAAGCGCTGCGCCGCTTCATGTCGAACCGCAGCCTCACGGCGCACGCCTGGGCCAAAGATGCGGGCGTCGCCGTCGGTGTGATCTACTCGTTCCTGCACGGCCGCACGCACGCGCTCACCAAGGCCGAAGAAGCCAAGCTCGCCGAAGCCGCCGGCGTTTCGCCGGACGATCTCTACGCGGGTTAGCCCATGCACTCCGTCGCCGAGGCGCAGGCGAAAGTCCTCGAAGGCTTGAAAGTGCTGGGCAGCGAGCAGGTCTCGCTCTCGGCGGCGCTTGGCCGCACGCTATCCGCCGACGTCGCCGCGAACCGCACGCAACCGCCTTCCGATGTCAGCGCGATGGACGGTTACGCCGTGCGCGCACAAGATGTCGCCTCGCTGCCCGCCGCGTTGAAGGTCGTGGGCAGCGCACCGGCGGGCGCGCCTTACGCCGGCGCTGTCGGCAAAGGCGAGGCCGTGCGCATCTTCACCGGCGGCGTCATCCCGAAGGGTGCAACGACGATCGTCATTCAGGAAAACACGAAGCGCGACGGCGACACGGTCCACGTCGTCGACGGTGCTGCGCCCTCAGGTCGCCACATCCGTCGCGCCGGCATCGACTTCAAGAAGGGCGACAAACTCTTGAAGGCGGGTCGCCGGCTGACCGCGCGCGACCTCGCGCTCGCCGCAGCGATGAACCACCCGAGCCTGCCTTGCACGCGCCAGCCGCGCGTCGCGATCCTGGCGACCGGCGACGAACTCGTGCCCCCGGGCAAAGAGGCCGGACCCGCGCAGATCATAGCATCGACCGGCTTTGGTCTTGCGGCCCACGTACTCGAATGGGGCGGCACCGTACGCGACCTCGGCATTGCACGTGACACGGTCGAAGACATCCGCTTCAAGGCGCTGACCTCAGACGGTGCCGATCTGTTCGTGACGCTGGGCGGCGCGTCGGTCGGCGACCACGATCTGGTGCAGAAAGCGCTCGCCCCTGAACTCAAGGTAGCGTTCTGGAAGATTGCCATGCGGCCCGGAAAGCCGCTCGTCTTTGGACGCTATCAGACGATCCCGTTCTTAGGTCTGCCCGGCAATCCGGTGTCAGCGATGGTGTGCGCGCTGCTCTACCTAAAGCCGATGATTTTCCGCATGTTGGGCGCGAATGAACCTGTGTGGCGCACTGGCCGCGCGCGACTCGCCACAGCCTTAGGCCCGAACGAAGACCGCCAAGACTATGTCCGATGCCACATTCGGAATGACCCGGACGACGGCGACCAAGCCGAGCCATTTCCGGTACAGGACTCGAGCCTCCTGAAGCCGCTGGCCCAGGCCGAGGCCCTGATCGTACGCCCGCCGCGCGACCCGGCCAAGGCGGCCGGCGATGTCGTGTCGCTCCTGCACCTGGACTGAAATTCCCTCTCGCCCTCCCAAACGAACCCATTGACGGGCGCTCGGAACAACAATAGAACAAACCAAGATTGTTCCGACTCTGTTCCTAGATGTAGGGCCCTCAAGCATGCTGACCCGCAAACAGTACGAATTGCTGATGTTCATCCATGAGCGTCTGCGGGAGACCGGGGTCGCGCCCTCGTTTGACGAAATGAAGGAGGCGCTGGATCTGCGCTCCAAGTCGGGCATCCACCGCCTGATCACGGCACTGGAGGAGCGCGGCTTTCTCCGCCGCCTTGCGCACCGCGCCCGCGCGCTGGAGGTGATCAAGCTGCCGGAAAATTCCAATATGCCCAAACCGCGCGCGCGAACGGTCACACCGACGGCAGGCTCAGGCTCGCGCCCGGCGCTCGGCGTTGTGGAATCGGGCGGCGCGATCCGAGTGGCCCGCGGCGGAAGCGCCAAGCGTCTCGTAGAAGTGCCGATCATGGGCCGTATCGCCGCCGGTACGCCGATTGAGGCGCTGCAGAATCCGACCGACAACGTGCCGGTCGCGGAGTCGCTGCTCGGCACCGGCGAACACTATGCGCTCGAAGTGACCGGCGACTCGATGATCAACGCCGGAATCCTGAACGGCGACACGGTTCTCATTCAGCGCGCAGACGATGCCTCGTCCGGCGACATCGTGGTCGCCCTCGTCGACAACAGCGAGGCGACGTTGAAGCGCTTGCGCAAGCGCGGCCAGCAAATCGCGCTCGAAGCGGCGAACCCCGCTTACGAAACGCGCATCTTCGGCCCCGACCGCGTCAAGGTGCAGGGCCGTCTGATCGGTCTCGTCCGCCGCTACTGATCGCCCCCGTCCAAGGCCGCACGCCCCGTTCGCGGGCGACCGACGTCCACGTCAGACGCCCGTCGTCTTGCAGGTGCATCTCAACCGCGCCCTCCCGCTTGAGCAGGCCTCGCGTGAGGATGATCTGAGGGCTGTCGCAACGCGGCCGCCAACCGCGTCCAAAATCGATGACGACATCAGCCGTCGCGCAGTCTTCTGCCAGCGCTTCAGCGTCTTGCGCTACGGACACCATCGCCCGCCCTCGAACCGAAGCGACACATCCGGCAGGATCGCAGGCAAAACCATCGCGGCCAAGCCGCGCGGCGTCCGAAATCTGACGCGCATCGCCGTCCCGTCGCAGCCAAATCTCAACGTCGAAGCGGCCCTTGCGCGGCGACATCAGATGGAGCAACCCGTCTGCGCCGCGCACCGCGACGTTGTCGCCGTCGCCCGCGATGAGAACGTCCGGCGTCTCGGCAAACGGGATCAGCGCCAGCCCCGCAACAACCGCTGTTAGCCCGAACCAACGCCAAGGCGCCGTCCAAATCGCAAGCCACAACCCGCCCGCAGCTATCACGACGAAACTCACCGTCGGCCACGCCGCGACCGACTGCGCCGCGCCCGGCCACGAAGCGACCCAATGCGCAATTCTGAGCATCGCATCGAGTCCAGCGTCCATGACCGCGAGCGGCAGCGACTCCAGCCCGAGCGGCATCAGCACCAGTGCAAGCACGCCAGCGGGCATGATCACGAAGCTCACGACCGGCATCACCATCACGTTCGCCGCGACGCCGTAGTCCGTGAAGCGGTTGAAGTGGAACGCCGCGATCGGCGCTGTAGCGAGACCTGCGATCAAACTTGTCGCCGCAGCAGCCGCCACCATGCCGAGAAGACGCCGCACCACGCCCTGCGGCCCCACATCCGCAATCCGGCGCGCGTTCCACCACTCGTAAGCGGCGATCAACGCGACCACAGCGGCAAACGACATTTGAAAACTCGGGTCGATCCAAGCTTCCGGCGTCAGCACGAGCACGATCACCGCCGCGACCGCAACGCTGCGCATGTTCAGCGCCGAACGGTCGAACAGGATCGCCGCCAGGGCGACCGCAATCATCACAAACGCGCGCTGCGTCGGGACCGACGCTCCGCTCAACAACAGGTATGCGAACGATGCGGCGATCGCCGCCGCCGCGGCCCACTTCTTGACTGGGTAGTTCAGAACCAAAGGCGCGATCAGCGCGAAGATCATGCGCAAAGCGATGAAAAACCCGAACCCGGCCAGCGCCATGTGCAAGCCCGAGATCGATAACAGATGCGCCAAGCTGGAATCGCGCATCGCGACGTTATCGTCCTCGGAGATCAATCCGCGCTCGCCCGTCAGGAACGCCGCCGCCAACGGCCCCGTCCGCTCAGACGTCGCGGCCAATATGCGTTCGCTGACCGCGCGCCGCACATCCTGAACGGCGCTCGCCACGGCATCCATGACGGTGTCGGGACGCGGCGCATCGATCTTGCGCACCGGCGCCAGCGAAAAGCCGACACCGCCAATTCCTTCGAACCACAGCTTGCGTCCGAAATCGAATGATCCCGGCGCCACCGGCGCCGGCAACGGGCGCAACGTCCCCCGCACCTCGATCCAATCGCCCGACGACAGCGACGCATCGCTCTTGCCGATCGAGATCCGAACACGCCCCGGCACACGGCGCAACGCAGGCCGCGTCGATTCGACGTCGAGCCAAACGCGCGTGCGGCCGCGCTCGGCAGGCTCCAGCCGCGCCACCCGCCCGACAATCGTGAGCAACCGCGTTTCCGATGCGACGAGCGAAACCTCGTTCAGCTGCGCCCGCGCGACCACAAGCGCGAAACCCACACTGCCGGCCGCCACTATCGCAGACACGGCGACGACCCACCCCGGCCAATCACGCCGCCGCGCGATGATCCAAACCGCGGCTGCGACGAACGCAGCACCCACCCACCAAACCGCAGGCTCGCTCTTCAATGCGAAATAGAGGCCAATCCCCGCCCCCATCAACACGGGCACGAATAGCACCCGCCGCCCCGCATCAGCTGCCCACCCGGAAACCCCGAGAGCAGGCAGCGCTGCGACGAATGCGCCGACGCGTCGCACGCGCTCGCGCCAGCCCCGCCCACGCAGATCTTGCCCAAGCTGCTCGGCTTCGCTCAATCAAAGCCCCATGCTAAGGACGGGCGCCAAACGACCAAACTCAAGTCCAAATCGAACACAAAGTCGACTCATGACGATCGTCACCCGATTCGCTCCCTCCCCCACCGGCTTTCTACACATCGGCGGCGCCCGCACGGCACTGTTCAACTGGCTCTATTCGCGCCGCCACAGCGGCGTCTTTCGCCTGCGCATCGAAGACACCGACCGCCAACGCTCCACGCCCGCGGCGATAGAGGCGATCATCGAGGGCCTGCAATGGCTCGGCCTGAACTGGGACGACGAGATCGTCTACCAGTTCGCCCGCGCCGAGCGACACGCCGAAGTCGCCAAGCATCTGCTTGCGCAAGGCCGCGCCTATCACTGCTACGCCTCGCCCGAAGAACTGGAGGAGATGCGCGAGCAACAGCGGGCGGCGGGCAAACCGATCCGCTACGACGGACGCTGGCGCGACAAGCCTGCGACCGACCGCCGCCCCAACGTGCCGCCGGTGATCCGCATCAAGGCGCCGCAAACGGGCGAAACGATCATCCACGACAAGGTCCAAGGCGACGTACGCTTCGGCAACGATGTACTGGATGACTTCATTCTGTTGCGCTCCGACGGTACGCCGACCTACATGCTTTCGGTCGTCGTCGACGACTTCGACATGGGCGTCACGCACATCATCCGCGGCGACGATCACCTGACGAACGCCGCGCGCCAGCGCCAGATCATCGACGCGATGGGCTGGCCGATCCCAACCTACGCCCACTTGCCGCTAATGCACGGCGAGGACGGCCAGAAGCTCTCGAAGCGCCACGGCGCGCTCGGCATCCACGAATACAAAGACCTGGGCTATCTGCCCGAAGCGATGCGCAACTATCTCCTGCGCCTGGGCTGGAGCCACGGCGACGACGAGATCATCACGACCGAGCAGGCGATCGCCTGGTTCAATCTGGAGAACATCGGCCGCAGCCCCGCGCGCGTCGACTTCAAGAAGCTCGACAACGTCAACGGCCACTACATGCGGCAAGCCTCGGACGAGGCGCTTGCCGACGCGACGCTGCCGCTCTTCAAGGGCAATGGCGGCCCCGACCTTCGGGCGAAGCTGATTGCCGCCATGCCGGGCCTGAAGGAGCGCGCCAAGACGCTCGTCGAACTCGCCGACGGCGCCCAGTTCTTGATCGCCAAGCGCCCGTTGCCGATCGACGACAAGGCGCAAAAGCTCCTCAGCCCCGAGGGACGGTCGATTCTGGCCCGCCTGATCCCCATCTTCGAGCAGACCCCTTGGGAGAGCGCCGCCCTCGACGGCGCCGTGCGAAATTTTGCGGAGCACAATGGCTTGAAGCTCGGGGCCGTCGCGCAACCATTGCGTGCGGCCCTGACCGGGCGGAGCACCTCCCCTGGCATTTTTGACGTGCTGGTGGTGCTCGGAAAGGCCGAATCGCTGGGGCGGCTCGCGGACCAAACAAAGTCTTAAAACGGGGGATGACCGCGGAACGTGTAGCGATTCAGGGTTCGCCTGACGTATACGAAATCGAATATATTGCGGCGCACAATTCCGCGAGACTCAAGCTCTCCGCCCGAACGTTCTAGGAGGTCCAACCATGCCCAAACCCCCGTTCGCCTCGAAGCCGGGCGGCACAGCCGCCGTCACGCTCGGCAACAAGACCATTCAGCTGCCCATATCGCACGGATCGGTCGGACCCGACGTCATCGACATCCGCAAGCTCTACAGTGAAGGCAACGTCTTCACCTACGACCCCGGCTTCACCGCGACTGCAAGCTGTGAGAGCGCAATCACCTATATCGACGGTGATGAGGGCGTCCTTCTCTATCGCGGTTACCCGATCGACCAATTGGCCGAACAGAGCGACTTCATCGAGGTTTGCTATCTGCTGCTGCACGGCGATCTGCCGTCGCCCGAGCAACTGAAGACGTTCCGCAATCAAATCACGCGCCACACGATGGTGCATGAACAGATCAGTCAGTTCTTCCGCGGCTTCCGCCGCGACGCCCACCCGATGGCGGTGATGTGCGGCGTGGTCGGCGCGCTCTCCGCATTCTATCACGACTCGACCGACATCAACGATCCGGTGCAGCGCACGATCGCTAGCCACCGCATGATCGCGAAAATGCCGACGATCGCGGCGATGGCCTACAAGTACTCCGTCGGCCAGCCGTTCATCTATCCGCGCAACGAGCTGAACTACGCCGAAAACTTCCTGCGCATGTGCTTCGCCGTGCCGGCCGAGGACTACAAGGGCAATCCGGTCTTGGCGCGCGCGCTCGACCGCATCTTCATACTGCACGCCGATCACGAACAGAATGCTTCGACTTCGACCGTGCGCCTCGCCGGTTCGTCGGGCGCGAACCCGTTCGCCTGCATCGCAGCCGGTATCGCCTGCCTTTGGGGCCCGGCACACGGCGGCGCGAACGAGGCGGCGCTGAAGATGCTCGAGGAAATCGGCGACGTGAAGCGCATCCCGGAATATGTGAAGCGCGCCAAGGACAAGAACTCGGGCTTCCGCCTGATGGGCTTCGGCCATCGCGTGTACAAGAACTATGACCCGCGCGCGAAGGTGATGCAGCAGACCTGCCACGAAGTGCTCGACGAACTCGGCATCCGCAACGACCCGCTGCTTCAAGTCGCGATGGAGCTTGAGCGCATTGCGCTCAGCGACGAGTACTTCGTCGAGAAGAAGCTCTACCCGAACATCGACTTTTACTCGGGCATCACACTGAAGGCGTTGGGCTTCCCGACCTCGATGTTCACGGCGCTGTTCGCGCTCGCGCGCACCGTCGGCTGGATCGCGCAATGGGCCGAGATGATCGAGGACCCCAGCCAGAAGATCGGCCGTCCAAGACAGCTCTATGTCGGCGCGCCACAGCGCAACTACGTACCCCTGCACAAGCGCTAAACGATCTTACGCTTTCTTCGAGGCGGCGCCGGCGTGCGCCGCCTTTTCCTTTCGTGGCTCGCGCATGACGGCAAGCACTGCGCGCGCGGCGCGCACGCTGGGCTTTTCATCGCCAAGTCCCAGCGCCTTCACCGCTTGCGCCGACGCCGTCACCTGCGCGACGCGCGCCGCCGGATTCGAGATCAACTGCACGAGTTCCGCGGACAAGTTCTCCGCGGTACAGTCATCCTGCACGAACTCCGGGATCGCCCGGCGGTTCAAGATCAGATTGATCAGCGTGATGTACGACACGCGGACATATCGCCGCGCGATCATCGCAGTCAGCCGCCCCAGACGATAACCGATAACCATCGGCGTGGCGCTGAGCGCCAGTTCCGTCGACACTGTCCCTGACGCTGCCAGCGCAACGTCCGCCGCCTCGAATGCTGCAAACTTCTCCTGCGGATCCTCGATCACCAGCACCGGATGTCCCCACTCCGCCACAAGCGCCTTTACGCGCGCCGCTACGGTAGGAACGGTCGGGAGCACAATCCGCAACGCTCCTGTTTTCGCCTCCGTCTGCTCGATCGCATCGCGAAACACCGGCCAGAGAAAGCGGATCTCGCTGAGCCGGCTGCCTGGCAACAGCACTAAGATGCGCTCGTCCGCGCCGATCCCGTACTTAGCGCGGAACGTCGCGCCGAGCCCCGCCGTCGGCGCTCGCTCCACGACCGGATGCCCAACAAATGTCGCCTTCAGCCCGGCATCTGCGAAGAACGGCACTTCGAACGGCAGCAGGCACAGAACATGGTCGAAGTACGTCGCCATCTTCTTCGCCCGCTCCGGCCGCGACGCCCACACCTGCGGCGCCACATAGCTCACGAGCTTGAGATCAGGCGCCATGCGCCGGATCGCCTTCGCGACGCGATGTGTGAAGTCGGGACTGTCGATCGTCACAGTGATGTCGGGTTGCATCTTCGCGGCAAACGCCGCCGCTTGGCGCACGCGCGCCAGGATGCGCGGCACGCGCGGCACGACCTCGCGCAGTCCCATGACGGACGTGTCGTCGAGCGAAAAGAGGCTCTGCAGCCCCGCCGCGCGCATCTCCGGCCCGCCCACGCCGACAATCCGCAACCGCCCTTGCGTCAAAAGCTTCAGGCCCTCGATCAACTGCCCGCCCAGCGCATCGCCCGAAGGTTCGCCGGCGACGAGCATGATCGTGGGAATGTGCTCGGGTGCGCTCACGCGGCCTCCGCGCAAACGAAGAGACCCAATTCGTCCGCCCGCGCACGCACGCGCGCCGCGTCGACAACCACGCTGCGCTCTGCCTCGACCAAGATGCCCTTCAACCCGGCCCGGGCGGCGTTCTCAACCGTCTCGACCCCAATCGCCGGCGGATCCATCGTCATCAGCTGACCTGGCGCCATCGCCTTGACCAAAATTCCGTTCGCAGTCCCGCCGCTCAAGCTCGCCAGCATTGCGTCCGTTCCTTCACGCCCCTCGCGCGCCATCACCACCGAACCGTCCACAACAACGGCCTGACCTTGCTTCGTCGCACCATGTTCCTTGGCCAACGCCAGCGCTTGCCCGAACGCCGCGCGCATTGTCGCAGCCGGCTGTGTCACCGTCAGGCACCCGGCCTTCGCGGTGAGTTCCGGCACGACTTCCAGCGGTGAGACGACACGCATGCCGCGCTTCGCCATCATATTGACGATCGTTCGATGCAAACGGTCGTCGCTGCGCTCCAGTGTGCCGAACAACCGCGCGAGAAACAAAAGCCCGCCGAAGTCCGGTCGAAGCTTCGCGCGCTGCCCGTCCGGCCGCTGCAGCTTTCCGGCGAATACCACGTCCACGCACGCATTCCGCTTCATCGCAGCCAGCGCACGCCCGACCTTGCTGATCGGATTGCGGACATGGGGAACGGAGGCATCGAACGTCCGTGCAAACTCATCGACTGCGACGACAAAGAACGGCCGCCCCGCCGCCTCGCAGGCCCGCATGATGTGAAGCGGCAGTTCGCCCGCGCCCGCCACGATCCCGAGCTTGCCGATCGCCGTCACGTCGTCTCGGCGCGGCTCTCGCGGTTCGGCATGCACAGCGGCCGCGACCCGCCGGCGCGCACGAAATTGACGATGTCCATGACTTCCGCGTTGTTGGCGAAGAGTTCCGCCACGTCGGCCAGACGCTCCTGGAACGTTCCCTCTTGCGCGAACATCAGGCGATAGGCGTTGCGCAACTCGTGGATCTGTTCGCGCGTGAAGTTGCGCCGCTTCAAGCCGACGAGATTTAGCCCGGCGAGGTAGGCACGGTTGCCCATCACCGAACCGTAGGGAATGAGATCGCCTTCAAGACCGGCCATACCGCCGACGAACGCGTGCTTCCCGATGCGGCTGAACTGGTGCACGGCGGCACCGCCGCCCAGCCATACGAAATCCTCAACCACGACGTGGCCGCCGACCATTGCATTGTTCGCGAACACGCAGTTCGAACCCACGATGCAATCGTGCGCGACGTGGCTGTCGGCCATGAACATGCAGCTGTCGCCGACGCGCGTCATCGCCCCGCCCTTCGCGGTACCGGGGTTCATGGTCACGTGCTCGCGGATGATGTTGTTCGCGCCGATGACGAGCTGCGTCGGCTCTCCCTTGTAGGCCAAGCTCTGCGGCGGCTGGCCAAGGGAAGCGAACGGATAGACCGTCGTCCCCTTGCCGATCGTCGTGTGTCCGTCGACGCAGACGTGGTTGAAGAGCTTGACGCCCTCGTGCAGCTCCACGTTCGCGCCGACGACGCAGAACGGCCCGATCTCGACGCTGTCGTGAACTTTCGCGCCGCGTTCGATCACGGCACTGGGATGGATCTTAGTCATTGAGGTTCGCCGGCTTTCCAGTTCTGTCCATGATCATCGCACTGTACTCGGCCTCGGCCACCAGTTTGCCGTTCACATAGGCCTCGCCCGCAAAACGCCACACGGGCTTGCGCGCCTTCTGCAGTTTCACCGGGATCATCAGCATGTCGCCGGGCACGACCGGCGCGCGGAACTTCGCCTTGTCGATCGACATGAAGTAGACGAGCTTGTCGTCCGAGGTCGTATTCATCGAATACATGATCAGCGCGCCCGCGGTCTGCGCCATCGCCTCTACGATCATGACGCCCGGCATGATCGGATGGCCCGGGAAGTGCCCAAGGAAGATCGGATCGCTGATCGAAATCGCGCGCACGCCGGTCGCGCTTTCGTTCGGAACGATGTCGATCATCCGGTCGATCAACAGCATCGGCGGACGGTGCGGCAGCAGCTCCATGATCCGCTTCGCGTCCGCAGTGGCCGGCTGGGGCTTAGCTTCCGTCGCGCTCATCTTTCTTCCGTCTGTTCTTCACCAACAGCGCGAGCGCACCCATCTCGCGCCGCCATTGTCCAACCGGCTTGGCCGGAAAACCGCCATAGACCTGTCCGCCGTCCAACGAACCCGTGACGCCGGCTTTTGCCGCCACAAACGCGCCCGCACCGATCTTCAGATGGTCGGCAACGCCGACCTGCCCGCCCAAGACCGCGTGATCGCCGATCTCGCAGCTGCCCGAAATGCCGACCTGCGAAACAATGATCGCCCGGCGGCCGACGCGGGTGTTGTGCCCGATCTGGACCAGATTATCAATTTTCGTGCCTTCGCCGATCACCGTGTCGCCGAGCGCCCCGCGGTCGATCGCCGTATTCGCGCCGATTTCGACGTCGTCTTGGATGATGACGCGCCCGAGCTGCGGGATCTTGAAGTGCCCCCAGGCTCCGCCGACGAAGCCGAACCCGTCTTGGCCGATCCGCGTGCCGGCATGGATCGTGCAGCGGTCGCCGATCAGCGCATGGCTGATCGACACGTGCGGCCCGATCATGGCCTTGTGACCGATCCGAACGCCCCGGCCGATGACGCTCCCCGGCCCGACGACGCAGTCGTCGCCGATCTCCACGCCCTCACCGACAAACACGCCGGGCGCAAGCACGCTGCCTTCGCCGACCCGCGCACTCGGTGCGATGGCGTGCACCGGCGGCTTCGAGTGCGGCCAAATCAAACCCGCGTTCGGATAGAGCGCGGTCGCGACTTTGGCGAAACCGAGCGCCGGGTGCGCACATACAACCGCAACCGCGTCTTGAGGCACGCTCGCGGCTAGTACCTCGGCGACGAGCACGACACTCGCGCGCGTGCGCTCGAGCGCCGCTTTAAACTTCGCGCTCTCGCAATAGGAAAGCTGCCCTGGGCCCGCCGTATCCAGCGCGGCAACATCGGACACTTGCGCGTCCGCCGCACCGCCGCTCGCTTTGCCGCCTACGATCTCGGCAACACGCACGAGCGAAAGCGGTCCGGCATTGTCGAAGAATCGTGTGTCGGCCATGGGGCCCTACAATAGACGAAGGACCGGACCTTTGCCGGTCCGGCCCCTCGCCATCAACGCATGGAAGCTAAGCTGCGCGATCCGCTAGCCGGCCGGTTTCGCCGGTGCGGGCTTCGCGGGCGCTTTCGGCGCGGCCTTGGGCGCGACCGGTGTCACGGTCACCTTCGGCAACGCCGTGTTGAGCCGCGCGATCACGGTGCTGGTCACGTCGAGATCTGTCGCGCCCAGAACCACAAGACCACGGTCGAGCAGCAGATTCGCGCCGCGTTCCGTCATGATCTTCTCAAGGATCGGACCAAGCGCCTTCTCGACCGACGTCCGCGAGTTGGCGAGGCCGGCCTGAATCGCAGCCTGACGGTCCTGCACCTTCTTCTGGAAGGCCTGACGGCGGTTCTCAAGTTCCTTCACCTTCTGCTGACGCACTTCCGGCGAAAGCACGGCGGCCTGCTGCTGCAGAGCCTGAACGTCGGCCTGGAGCTTCTTGTTCTCCGGCGCGAAGTCCGTTTCCATCTTCTTCGCCAGGTTTTCGACCTGGTTGTACATGTCTTTGCCAACGGCCGACTGACGCAGCACGGTCGCGCGGTCGAGGAACAGAATCACCGCTGCCGGCGCGCGGCCCGTGGCGGGTTTGGCTGCGGCGGCAGGCGCGGCAGCCGGCTTCGGTTGGGACATCGCGGTAACACTACCGAATGCCATGCTTGCTGCCGCGATAGCGGCAACGGCCCAAAGGGCCTTTGTCGTCTTCATGTCGATATTACTCCTGGAGATCAGCCTAAAACTTCGTACCTGCGCTGAAGCGGAAGGTCTCGGTTTGGTCGTAGTCTTCTTTGTTCAAAACTTGGGAGAAATCAAGACGGACCGGACCAAAGGGCGAGTTCCAATAGACGCTGAGACCAGCTGACGCACGTAGCGACAGATCGTCTTTGATGCACTTCGCGCCGACGGCCGGGGCCAACACGCAGGAGCCATCATCATCCGCCACGATACCCATGGTGCCAACGTCTGAGAACAAGCTGGTCTTGATGCCCAATTCCTCAGGCAAGAAGTTCGGGAACCGCAATTCCACCGTACCGATTGCATATGCTTCGCCGCCGACAGACACCGGTGTCTGGCCTGCGCTCTCGAACGCCACATCGCGCGGACCAATACCGGACGTCTTGAAGCCACGGAATGACCCGCCACCCTTGAAGAAGCGGTCGTTCACTTCGAGCTCTTCGTCGCTATATGCAATGATGTAGCCCGCGGACGCCGCAAGATTCAGCACCAACTCGTCGGTCCACAAACGCTTGAACCAGTTCGACGACATTTCCGTTCGCACGTACTTCTTGTCGCCGCCGACGCCCGAGACGTCGCTGCTCAACGTGAAATCAAACCCGTTCTTCGGCTCGATCGGATCGTCCTTTTCGTCATAGGCATAGGTGAAGCCGACTTGCGACAGCGTCGTCAGACCAACCACTTGGAACTGGTTCGAAGAAAACGTCGTGTCGTCCTGCCTGAACGTGTACCGCAGACCCAAGCGGCCGAACTCAGACACCGGGAAGCCCAGTCGCAGACCTACGCCGCGAATGTTCGCCTCGTAGTTCTGTTCGTCGTAGGTCGCGTACGTGTTGTAGATGTCGAAACCGGCCGACATGTTGCGGTCGAGGAAGTACGGCTCCGTGAAGCGCAGGTCGATCTGCTGCCGGATGCTCGAAACCGATACTTGCAGGCGCAGGAACTGGCCGCGACCGAGCAGGTTTTTTTCGGTCAGGCTCACCGCACCTACGATATTGTCGGCCGACGAGAAGCCGGCGCTGACCGAGAACTCACCCGTCGATTGCTCTTCGACCTCGACGTTCAGCACGGTGCGATCTGCCGCCGTACCAGGCTCTTCCGTGATCTCGACCTTCTTGAAGTAGCCGAGCCCGCGAATGCGCGAGCGCGAACGGTTGATCAGCACGCGGTTGAACGCGTCGCCCTCCACCAGGCGGACTTCGCGGCGGATGACCTTGTCGAGCGTGCGCGTGTTGCCGACGATGTTGATGCGTTCGATGTAGACGCGCGGGCCTTCTTCCATCTTGAAGACGACATCGACGGTCTTCTCGTCCTTGTTGCGGCGAACGCGTGGACGAATGTCGACGAACGCATAACCCTTCGTGCCGGCCGCCAACGTCAGCGCATCGACGCTCTTGTCGATCATTTCAGCGTTGTACTGGTCGCCGCCTTCGAAACGGATCAGCTGCTGCAACTCGCCGAGCGGAATGTCCTTCAGCTTCGTGTCGATCTCGACCTTACCGAAATTGTAGAGCTCACCCTCTTCGACGGTGAACGTGATGTAGAAGCCGCTGCGGTCGGGCGCCAGTTCGGCGACGGCGGAGATGACGCGGAAATCGGCGTAGCCCTGACTGAGGTAGAAGCGCCGCAGCTGCTCGCGGTCGAACGTCAAACGGTCGGGGTCGTAGTTGTCATTCGACTGAAGGAAATTCCACCAAACTGATTCGCCCGTCGCGATCTTGTCGCGCAACGTCGAGTCGCCGAACGCCTTGTTCCCGATGAAGATGATCCGGCTGACGCCCGTGGTCGGGCCTTCATTGATTTCGAAGACGAGGTCGACGCGGTTCTGCGCGAGCTGCACGGTCTTCGGTTCGACTTGCGCCGCGAAGCGGCCGCCACGACGATAGACTTCGATGATGCGCTGAACGTCGGACTGCACCTTCGCGCGCGTGAAGACCATACGCGGCTTCAGCTGCACTTCGTCTTCGAGCGTCTTCTGCGAGATCTTCGAATTACCCTCGAACGCGATGCGGTTGATGATCGGATTCTCGACCACCTTCACGACAACCGTGCCGTTCGATTGTTCGATCTGGACGTCGGCGAACAGACCGGTCGCAAACAGCGTCTTTAACGACTGGTCAACCAATGCCTGCGTATATGGCTGACCCTCGCGGATAACCATGTACGACAACACGGTTGATTCTTCGATGCGCTGATTGCCTTGAACGTCGATCCGCTGAACGGATGGGCCGTCGGCATTCTGAGCGTAAGACGGCAAGGCGCTCAAAAGCAGAGCCATGCAGAGCGCAAACGCCGTTCCCAGTACTCTCGTCATTCGATCACGCCCCGCGGCCGCCTACTGTTACAGGTCATTCGTCGCGTCTAGTCAGAAGAACTTCGTCAGGTCATTCCACGTCGCAAAAAGCATCAAACCGACCACCAAAAAGAAGCCGATCCGAAAGCCAAGCTCTTGCGCGCGCTCCCCCAACGGGCGCCCACGTACAGCTTCTATGCCATAGTACAGGAGATGTCCCCCGTCGAGCATGGGTATGGGAAAAAGATTGAGTAAACCGATGCTCACCGACAACACCGCCGCCAGGTTGATAAGCGAGACGATGCCGAAATAAACGAGAACTTGGCCGGAAACCTGGGCGATTCCGATCGGGCCGGACAACTGCTGATAGTCGCCGGTGCCAGTCAAGAGTTGGCCGATGAAGTCCAACGTTTTAACCACGATGAACCGAATGAACCCGACGGCCCGATTCAGGGCCTCGAGAGGCCCCAACGTGACCAAAATTTCAGGTTTGGGGGCATCCGGAAGAGGCGATCTGATCCCCGCAGCCGCCTCTGCGATCGCCTGATTCCCGACAATACCCTCACCAACGGCGTTCGGCGTCAGTGTCGCCTTCAGTTCGCGCGATTCGCTTTTCTTGCGCTTCTCGTCCCGGAACTCGCGGTAGTACACGACCTCGACAGGCGAACCATTCGCAGCTTTTAGCGTCTCAGCCAGATCGCCGAACTTCATCACCGGCTTACCAGCAACGCGGCCGATGATGTCGCCCCTCTGCAATCCCGCCGCCGCAGCAGGTGAGCCCGCAGTCACCGCAGCCACTTCGCCCGGCACCACCGGCCCCACCCCTATGCCCGTATCCTTGATGTCGTTGCCGAATATGTCCTTCTTGCCGATGGCGCGCGGCGTGACTTCGAGGTCGAGTTCTTTCCCGTTGCGCAGAACCCGTATGGTCAGCTTGCTGCCGTGCGAGAGCGTCACGATTTCGACGATGTCCTGGAACTCGCGCACAGGCTGGCCGTCGATGGCGATAACGGTGTCGCCCAGCACGAAGCCGGCCGCTTGCGCCGGCGCCCCCTCCGCCAAACGGCCGATCTGCGCCGATAACTTCGGAATGCCGTACACGAAATACAGAGTCGTCAGAATCACGATCGCGAGCAGGAAATTTGCGACCGGCCCGCCGACCGCAATAATCGCCTTTTGATAGAGCGGTTTATGGTGGAACGAACCCGACAGCTCTGCCTGCGACGCCTTATCCAGCTTCTCATGGTCGGGCGTCGACGAAACCCCATCATCGCCCCAGAACTTCACATACCCGCCGAGCGGCAGCCAACCGATCTTCCAATGCGTGCCGTAGCGGTCGCGAAAACCGGCGATCGCGCGCCCGAATCCGATCGAGAAACTCTCGACTTTGACGCCGAAATAGCGCGCCGCGAGAAAGTGCCCTAGCTCGTGCACGAACACGACGAGCGTGATCGTGAATAGGAAGCCCAGGCCACCGACACCGATGAGATAGGCCCAACCTGCAAACGTCTCTGGAAGTGCCATCGTCCGTTTCCGTCCCGATTGTTTTCTTAGTTTGAAATGAGCTTGGTGGCGCACGCTCGTGCAGCCGCATCGATCTCAAGTGCTTCGCCGACAGACGCCGGCGCACGTCCCTGCGCCTCGCGCGTCATCGTCGATTCGACAATCCGCGCGATGTCGGAAAAGCCGATTTTGCGCGCCAAAAAGGCCTCAACCGCGATTTCGTTGGCGGCGTTGAGGATCGTAGGCGCCGCACCCCGCGCCCGCAATGCGGCCTGTGCCAAGCCGAGACATGGAAAGCGTTCCAAATCGGGCGTCTCGAAACTCAATTGACCGATCGCGGCCAGGTCCAGTCGCGGCGTCGGGGCGGCGATCCTGTCGGGAAAGCCGAGGGCATAGGCAATCGGCGTGCGCATATCCGGGCTCCCAAGCTGCGCCAGAACGCTGCCGTCGACGTAAGCGACCAGGCAGTGGACGATCTGCTGAGGGTGAACGACCACGCCTAGCCTTTCAGGGGCCGTGCCAAACAAGTGATGCGCCTCGATCAACTCGAGTCCCTTGTTCATCAACGTCGCCGAATCGACGGAAATCTTAGCGCCCATCGCGTAGTTCGGATGCTTGCAGGCCTCGGCGGGCGTCACCTTTGCCATGTCCGCCGCGCTCCAGGTGCGGAACGGCCCACCCGAGGCCGTCAACGTGATACGCTCGATCGCCCCCGTCTGGCGCGCATCGAACACCTGAAAGACGGCGTTGTGCTCCGAATCGACGGGCAGCAACGTCGCCCCGCTCCGTGCCACCTCCTTCATGAAAAGATCGCCCGCGCAGACGAGGCATTCCTTGTTGGCAAGCGCCACGATCGCGCCGCGCGATACGGCCGCAAGCGTGGGCTGTAGCCCGGCCGCACCCATGATGCTCGCCATCACCCAATCGGACGAAAGCGCGGCCGCTTCCTCGACCGCCTCGGCACCGGCGGCAATACGCACACCGGTTCCACCCAGTTCCTGCTTGAGCTCACCGTAGGCGGAAGGCGCCGCGACCGCAGCAAATTCAGGCTTCAGCCGCCGAACCTGCGCCGCGAGTTCGCGCACATTCGCTTTCGCAGTCAGCGCGGTAACACGGTAGCTCCCGGGCGCGGACGCATTGTGCCGCTCGATCAAGTCGACCGTGTTCACGCCTACCGACCCGGTCGAACCCAGGACTGTGACGGTGCGACTCACGGTACCGCCCACAAAAGCGGCGAATGCCCCGCCAAGCCGACGAAAGCGCCGAGACCCAGCGTCGCGAAGATCAGCCCATCAAGCCGGTCGAGCGCACCACCATGTCCCGGGATCAGATCCGACGCGTCCTTGACGCCAAACGTCCGCTTTAAGAACGATTCTGCAAGGTCGCCGCACTGGGTCAGGACCGACAACACCACGCTCGCTCCGACGAATTGCCAACTGGCCGATGCCCCCACGGCCTGCGCCAACACTATGCTGATTAGCGTCCCCGCCGCGAGCCCCGCAATTGCGCCAGCCCATGTCTTGCTTGGCGAGACAAGCGGCGCGAGCTTCGGCCCCCCGAATATCGACCCCGCCACGTAGGCAGCACTGTCCGTCGCCCACACCACGGCGAGCAGCCAAACCACGGTTTCAAAGCCGAACGGCATCAAATGCCGCAACCACACGAATGCGAGGCACGGCACCGCAACGTACACGATGCCCAGCACCGCCCAGATCGCGCGCTCGCCCCGCGCTTGCGCGCTCGCACTTGCGATAAACGCGGTGAACAGAATGCCGCCGAGCGCCCAGTCTGGCCGATTCACAGCAAGCAGCGCCTGTGACGACCCGAGCGCCAGCGCATGCAGCGCAAACCGCCACCCGAGGGATTCTCGGTGCACGATGCGCACCCACTCGCGCGCCATCGCCAATCCCGCCGCCGCCGTCCACACGGCAAGCACCCAGCCACCGACATAGACCGCACCCAAAGCTGCGGGAATCAGAACTGCCGAAGCAAGAACGCGAGGCCAGAGGCTTGAACCCGAAGCCTGACCGATCACGAGCGCCCGCCTGCAGCGACGCTCAAGCCACCGAACCTTCGATCCCGTCCCTGAAACTCCTGCACCGCGGCGGCCAAATGCGCCTTAGTGAAGTCGGGCCACAACGTGTCGGTGAAGACGAACTCGGAATAAGCCGTCTGCCAGATCAAGAAATTGCTGAGACGCCGCTCACCGCTCGTGCGGATGACGAGATCGGGATCGGGAATGCCGGCGGTCGCGAGATAAGACGCAAACACCTCGCGCGTTACGTCTTCGCTTTTGATCTTGCCGCTCGCCGCATCTTCTGCGATCCGCCGCGCCGCTTCGACGATTTCGTCCTGGCCGCCATAGTTGAACGCCACGATGAACTTAAGGTTCGGATTGCCTCGCGTGCGCTCCTGCGCATGCTCGATCAAGCTGATGATGTCGCCTTCCAGCCGTGACTTCGCGCCGATCACCCGCACTTCGACGCCCTGCTTGTGCAGCTCCTCCAGGTCGTCCTTGATGTACATGCGAAGCAAGCCCATGAGGTCGTTGACCTCCGTCACCGGGCGCTTCCAGTTCTCCGACGAAAATCCGTAGAGCGTCAGATACTCGATGCCGATTTCCTGCGCCGCCCGCACGATCTTGCGCACGGCCGCCACGCCGGCGCGATGCCCCATCACCCGAGGCAGGTGACGCGCCTTCGCCCAACGTCCGTTGCCGTCCATGATGATCGCAACATGGCGCGGAACTTTGGGCGCGGGCAGGGCGGAAGAGTCAGACGGCATGAGTTGGGACCCGCGAGGTCGCTAGACCTGCATGATTTCTTTCTCTTTGGCTGCCAATGCGTCGTCGATTTCCTTCACGTGCGCGTCGGTCGCCTTCTGCACGAGGTCGTGCTTCTTTTTGTGCTCGTCCTCGGAGATCTGATGCTCCTTCTCGAGGGCCTTCAGATGCTCCATGCCGTCGCGGCGAATGTTGCGCACGGCGACCCGCGCGGCCTCGGAGTATTTCGCGGCGATCTTCGAGAGCTCCTTGCGCCGATCTTCGGTCAACGGCGGAATCGGTATCCTCAAGAGCTGCCCGTCGACCTGCGGATTGAGGCCAAGCCCCGCGCTGCGGATCGCCTTGTCGACGGCGATCGCGAGCCCGCGGTCCCAAACCTGCACGGTCAAGAGACGCGGCTCGGGCGCGTTCACGGTCGCGACCTGGTTCAAGGGCATCGCGCTGCCGTACGCGTCTACGTGCACGGGCTCCAGCAGGCTGACCGAAGCACGGCCGGTGCGCAGGCCCGCGAACTCGTGCTTCAGCGTCGCGACTGCGCCCTTCATGCGCTTGGTCAGGTCGTCCATGTCGAACGGTTTCGATTGCGCCATGTCGCTCCTCCCTCGCGCGAGATTCGATTCCCGCGCTTCTTCAGTTCGATATCACGGTGCTGAGGCCCTGGCCCTGCAGCACGCGCACAAAGTTCATCTTTTCGTGGATGTTGAAGACGACGATCGGAATGCCGCTCTCGCGCGCCAGCGAAACGGCCGAGGCATCCATGACCTTCAGGTCGCGCGACAGCACGTCCATGTAGCCGAGTTTCTCGAACCGCTCCGCCTTCGGGTTCTTCTTTGGATCAGCCGAGTAAACGCCGTCGACCTGCGTGCCCTTCATGAGCGCGTTGACCCCCATCTCGGCTGCACGCAAGGCGGCCGCCGTGTCGGTCGTGAAGAAAGGATTACCCGTGCCGGCGGCGAAGATCACCACCCTGCCCTTTTCCATGTGCCGGATCGCGCGCCGCCGGATATAGGGCTCGCACACCGTCGTCATCGGAATGGCCGACAGCACCCGTGTCGGCA
The DNA here is from genome assembly GCA_016792785.1 of Alphaproteobacteria bacterium. Lineage (GTDB taxonomy): Bacteria > Pseudomonadota > Alphaproteobacteria > Micropepsales > Micropepsaceae > SZUA-430. The sequence continues at coordinate 362 of JAEUML010000324.1, read as the reverse complement.
CGCCCGTACGCTCCAGCGCATTCTGCATGGCGAGCGCGTTCATGACGGTCGCGAGCATGCCCATATAGTCGGCGCTCGCCCGCTCCATGCCGGACGCCGCCGCCTGCAGGCCGCGAAAGATATTCCCGCCGCCAATGACGGCGCAGACTTCAGTTCCGATTTGGATAGCGGCCTTGATCTCGCCCGCGATGCGATCGACCGTCGCAAGGTCCAGCCCGTAAGAACCGGAACCCATCAACGCCTCGCCGGAAATCTTGAGCAATACCCGGCGGTAGATCGGCGCTGATGTCATCGGTTCCGGCCCTTGTGTTGATCCTCAGCTCTTCGCTGCGGCGGCGACTTCGGCGGCGAAGTCAGTTTCC
>JAEUML010000103.1 GCA_016792785.1 Alphaproteobacteria bacterium | reverse complement strand
CGAGGAGCAGATCGCGTTCGGCAACCGCTCGACGAACAGTGACATCGACGACAAGGGCGTCTCGGGCGAACTGAATTGGGACCTGGATGGGGCGAAGATCACGTCGATTACCGCCTACCGTGACTGGCAGACGTCGTATGCCCAGGATGCCGACTTCTCAGGCGCCGACATTCTCTACTTCCCCGACGACGGATCGAACCACAGCGCGTTCGAGACGTTCACGCACGAGTCGCGCATCACGGGCGAGGCCGGGTGGGTGAACTGGTTGTTCGGCGTCTATTACTCGGACGAAGACATTTCGCGTGGGTTCTCGCTCACCTATGGCGATGAGGCGGAGTCGTTTCTCAGCCTGCATCGTGTTGGTGACGCGGCCCTTGCGTTGCGCGGCGGACTTGGACTTGCCTTTGGGCACCCGGGCGCCACGCCCGTCTACACCGGCGGGCAAGGCGACCGCGACCTCTATCAGCAAAACGCCGAGACGTTTGCGCTGTTCACGCACAACGTCTTCCACCTCGACGACGATCTCGACCTGATCGCGGGCGTGCGCTGGACGACGGAGACGAAGACGTTCGATGCGGTTTATCGCACGACCGGCAACGGCGGTTGCGACAGCGTCGAGGCGCTCTACGGGCTCGATCCGGTGACGAATACCGCCGGCAACACCGGTTTGGGGTCTTCATCGACGCGTCTCGCGGGTCTCGCCTGCCTTCCCTATGCGCGCAGCGCGCTCGACGTGCTGACGGCGACGACGCCGCATCACCAAGAGCGTGAAGAGGACGAGTTTTCCGGCGTCGCGACGTTGTCGTGGCGGATCGTGGAGGACGTGAACACCTACGCGACCTATTCGCGTGGGCACAAGTCGGGCGGGTTCAATCTTGACCGCGTTTTTGCCGACGCGAACGGCTCGATCATCTCCAACCCAACCTTCGCGGTGCCGGGCGCAATTCCGGCGCAGGTCGTGCGAGCGCCGGACACGAGCTTTGAATCCGAGTTCGTGGACGCGTTCGAATTGGGCCTGAAGACGAAGTTGGCCGAGACGCTGTTCGTCAACACGGCCGTCTTCTACCAGGACTTCGAAAACTTCCAGCTGAACACCTTCACCGGCACGTCGTTCATCGTGACGTCGGTGCCGGAGGTGATCTCTCAGGGCGTCGAAGTTGAAGCCTATTGGACGGTGGCGCGCGGCCTCACCACGAACTTTGCGGTGCAGTACACGGACGCGCACTACGGCGATATCGGTTCGCTGGCGGACCCGACGTCCTTCCTGGGCAAGAACCCGTCGTTCTTCCTGCTCGACGATGCGCAGATCACGCATTCGCCGGAATGGACGCTGACCGGTGCGCTCGACTACATGTTCCCGTTCATCGACGCTTTTACGGCGCGCTTCCATGTCGACGGGCGCTGGCAGAGCGAGATGAACACGGGCTCGAACCTCGACCCGCGCAAGGAGCAGGACGCCTATGCGGTCGTGGGGCTCAAGTTCGGCGTCTATGCCGAGGGCGAACGCTTCGGGCTTGAGTTCTTTGCGCGCAATCTGTTCGACGAGCGCTACATCAACACGGCGGTCGACTCGCCGTTGCAGGGTTCGGCGGTCACGCCGACTTCGGCTGCCTCGAGTACGATCGACGCCTTCGTCGGCGAACCCAGAATGATCGGAGCGACGCTGCGCATCAGAAATTGACACGCATGCGACAGCGTTCTGCCTGCTATGATGGGGCCGTCTCTCCAGTTCGGGTGACGGCCCCATGACCATGTTCACGGCGATCGCGTTTGCGTCCGTGGCGGTGTTCGCCGCTGCGACCGCAACGCCGACGAAGCCGCCCAAGCCGGCCAAGCCGCCTGCGGCGACCGCACCGGTGACGCCTGCGCCCGCGGTGACGAAAGACTTTTGCAAGAAGGGTGTTGCGGTCGAGTGCTTTACGCCGGCGGTGCGTGCGTCGTCCGGGGCCGGCGTCGAGTTTCCGGACGCGGAGGTCGCGGGCGAAAGCGAAGGCTGGGTCAAGGTCGGCTTCACGATCGACGCGGAGGGCGCGACGAAGGACATTGTCGTGCTCGACCAGGTGGGGCCGCCCGCTATGGCGCGGGCCGCGCGTCTTGCGGTCAAGCGCTGGGTCTACAAGCCTGCGCGCGAGGGCGAGCGCGCGGTCGAGCAATACGGCAACACGGTCGAACTCGTCTTCCGGCGCGAGAATGTCGGCAACACCGGCGTGCACGACGAAGCGGTCGCGAAATTCGACCAAGGCCGCACGTTTGTCGCTGCGGGCAAGTACGGCGAAGGTATCGCGGTCTTGGAAGAGACGCTGGAGAGTCCGCTCACGCTCTACGAACAGGCAAAGGTGTCGTTCGCGCTTGCCTTTGCCTATGAAAAATCGAACGACCGGCCGCGCGCGCTCGCCCATATCCGCCACGCGCTGATCGAGGGCGGGCGTTTCCTCGACAAGGGCGTGGTGCCGTCGGCACGGCGCATGCGTGTGCGGCTCGAGGCGGCGAACGGCAATCTGGTGCACGCGGCGTGCGCGGCGGCGCTGCCCGCGGCCGACTCGTTCGACCCGACGGGCGCCGACATCAAGGAGACCGCGAGAGTCGTCGCCGACGCGAAGGCGCGGCTGTCGGCTTTGCCGGCGCTCGAGGTCGAGGCGACGCTGGTGCGCGACCCTGCGGTGGAGCGCGGCGGCGTGTGGGAGAAGCAGCTGACGCGCACGAAGTTCCGCTTTGCGCGCGTGATCGGCATCGTCGAGGATTTCCGCCTGGTCTGCACGCGACAGCTTGCGGGCGGGGCGGTGAACGAGAGCGGGCATTGGAGCGTGCCTGCCGACGCCGGCACCTGCACGCTTAGGGTCGCGGGCGAAGTGGGCGCCGCGTTCAAGCTGATCGAAGAGTGGTGATCGTCAGTCGACCAGCGTCGGTTCGGTGAGCACGGAACGCGGTGTTGCGATCGGCGTCGGCGGCTGCGTCGCGCGCGCGTGCGCCAGGATGCGGTCGATCAGCAATTCCTTCTTCGAAAAGCAGCCCAGCCCCGCGAGCGGGTCGTTCTCGACGCCGTCGATGAGCGCGCGAACGGACTCTTTCGTCATCGTGGGCGGTGCGGCCATGACAATTCCCCCTGCCGAAACTCGTGGCGGACGCAGAGTTTGCGCCGTGGCGGCGCTTTGTCCACCGCAAGGCGGGGGTGTGGTAAAGGGGTTTGGTTAGCGGACGGCGGGCTCCTGCGACGGCGAATTGCCTTCCAGGTCATTGCCGCTTTTGCCGCCAGTCGAAACAGTGACGGTGCCGGTTTCCGTCCCGGACTTGGGGTGGGGCCGGCAGAATGGATACGCCAACACCGTGTTACCAGACGCTTCGCGGGAGAGTTCCAATTGACCTTTCCAATTGCCGCCGTGCGCAGTCGCTTCCCGGCCCTGTCGATCGAGGACAACGGAGTGCGCCGCATCTACTTGGACAATCCGGCGGGAACCCAAGTGCCCGATACCGTTGCGCAAGCGGTCTATGATTGCTTGGTACGCACGAATGCCAACCTCGGCGGCTACTTTGGTACATCGCGGTCGGCCGATCGGATCGTCGATCAGGCCCACCAGGCGATGGCCGAGTTTTTTGGCACCGACGATCCGGGCGAGGTCGTTATCGGCGCCAACATGACCACACTGACGCTACACATGTCGCGCAGCATCTGCCGCGATTTCCGGCCGGGCGATGAGATCATCCTGACACGGATGGACCATGAGGGCGACGTCGCTCCTTGGCTCGAGATCGCACAGGACATGGGCTTGGTCATTCGCTGGGCCGAGATCGACCCTGTGAGTTGGCGGATCGAGACCGAGACGATCCGATCTTTGCTGAGCGATCGTACCCGGTTACTGGCGATCAACCACGCCAGCAACATGACCGGCGCGGTCAATGACGTGAAGGCGATTGCGGAATTGGCGCGGGCGGCCAATGCGCTGACCTATGTCGACGCCGTGCAGTTCGCCCCACACGGCGTGATCGACGTCGCCGCGCTGGGTTGCGACTTTCTGGTCTGTTCGGCCTACAAGTTTTTCGGGCCGCACCTCGGCGTTTTGTGGGGTCGGCGGGGGCTGCTCGAACGGATGCATGCTTACAAATGCCGCTGCGTTTCCGAGGAATTGCCGGGCAAGTTCGAAACCGGGACGCTGCCGCACGAACTGATTGCCGGCCTCACGGCGGCAGTCGACTACGACGCGTGGCTTGGCGGCGAAACGGGGGCGACAGGGTCGCGCCGCGAAAAGTTGGCGGCGGCCTTGCGCGACGCGGCGCAGTATGAGGAGCGTCTCGCGCGTCAGCTGATCGACGGATTGTCGGCAATGGACGGCGTCGAGATCATTGGCCCCGCCATTCACGACAACGTCCGTCCGCGCGTGCCGACCGTGTCGTTCAGGCACAAGTCGGTAAAGCCGGCCCGGCTCGCCAAGGCGCTCGCAGACGAAAACATCTTCGTATGGAGCGGACACAATTACGCCCTAGGCATCGTCCGGCAGTTCGGCATTCCGGAGCACGAAGGGGTCGTGCGGATCGGGATTGCCCACTATAACACCGCCGAAGAGATCGCTACGGCCATCGACGCCGTGAGCCGAGCCATTCGGGCGGGATGATTGCCTTGACGATGACCGTCAAGTTGGCGCTGATCGGGCTCTGGAGGGGCCTCAGTCGGCAATGGGAACAGCCAGGCCCACTTTCAGCGGCGAGATGACGACGTTTGTTGCGGTCATTTGGACGTGCGGGTTGGCGATCAGGTGGTCTTGGACGAACGCGTTGAACTCTTCCATGTCGGCGACGGAGAGGTGGACGATGTAGTCGGCTTCGCCGGTTACGAAGTAGCACTGCATCACCGCCGGATGCGCGCGCATCGTCTGCATGAAGTCGGAGGCGGCCTTGGCGTTTTCGCCTTGCAGCCGCACGCCGACGATCATCATCAAGGGGCGGCCGACTTTCTTCGGATCGACCACCGCAACCTCGGCCGTCACGACGCCGAGATCGCGCAGGCGTTTCAGGCGGCGCAGCACCGTCGACGGCGAGGCGCCGCATTGTTCGCCTAGAGCTTCCGCGCCGACGGTGCAGTTCTTCTGAATGGCGCGGAGTAGGCGTCTGTCGGTTCGGTCCAGTTCAATGGGAGGCGTCGTCATGCGGGGTCCCGGCGGTGGTGGATTCCGGCATAAACGGCGGCGCGATTGACTGCAACGTGCAACTGCGCGCCGGTAGACTCGCCGCCGTAGGGTCGGGGCCGCGGTCATGAAGCCTTTGGTGGCGTTTCTTCTGGCGACACTCGTGTGTTGCGGCGGCGCGGTGGTCGCGCATGCGCAGCAGCCGACCGCGCGGGAAGCGGCTGTCGCGCTTGACGCGGTGCCGATCCCGCAGGCGTACGAGCCGCCGCTCCACACCATCGCCGGCGGTCTTGCGCTTCCCTGGTCGCTGGCGTTCCTGCCGGATGGCGGCATTCTGATCGTCGAGAAACATGCCGGCGTGCGGTTGGTGACGGCGGGTGCGGCCGGACCGCTCCTGAGCGGTGGTCCGAAGAACGTGCTAACGCGGGAGGACTCGGGCTATCTGGACATTGCGCTCGATCCCCGGTTCGCGACGAACGGGCTCATCTATCTCGCTTTCGTCGAAGGGAACGAGGCGGCCAATCGTACCGCCATTTGGCGCGCCCGCTTCGACGGCCGGCGCCTTGTGGAGGGGCGCGTCGTCTTTCGCGTCAACACGCCGAAGAAAGGGCCGTCGCATCCGGGCGGGCGATTGCTCTTTCTGCCCGACGAAACGCTGCTGCTGACGGTCGGCGACGGTTACGACTACCGCACGGCAGCGCAGGACATGCGCTCGCATCTGGGCAAGGTGCTTCGCCTGACGCGCGATGGCGCGCCGGCGTCCGGCAATCCGTTCCTCGGCCGCGCCGATGCGGCGCCCGAGATTTGGACGAGCGGTCATCGCAACATTCAGGGCTTGACGCTCGACGCCAAAACGGGCGCGGTTTGGTCGCACGAGCACGGGCCGCGCGGCGGGGACGAGATCAATCTCCTGCGCGCGGGCGCCAACTACGGCTGGCCTTCGGTGAGCTATGGCATCGACTATGACGGGACGCTGATCAGCGAACGCCAGTCGGCGCCGGAATTCGAACGGCCGAGTTTCTTCTGGGCGCCGTCCATCGCGCCGTCGGGGCTCGTTCTCTATCGCGGCGACCGCTATCCGGACTTCGCCGACAAGTTCTTGGTGGGCGGCTTGGCTGCGCGCGCGCTGGTGCGGGTGCGCATCGGCGGCAAGAGCGGGCTCTTGTTCGAGGACGCGCGCATGTATGCGGCGCTGCGCCAACGCATTCGCGACGTGCGCGTGGGTCCGGACGGGCTCATCTATCTGCTCACGGACGAAGAGCGGAACGCGCGCCTGCTTCGCATCGCGCCCGCCGATGCACGCGCGCCGAATCCGGCCGGCCGTTCGACCCGCGATCTCGATTTCTGGATCGGCCGTTGGGAAGGCGATGCCGTCTTCGAGCCCGCCTTTCAACCGGATGCGAAGGTGCGCCCGGAGAAATTCGCCGCCGAGTGCCGCGCGGTGCTGTCGGGCAACTACATCCAATGCGACGGCACGTTCACGCGCGCGGATGGGCGCGCGCGCGGGGTCATGTGGTTGTGGAACTACAACGAGATTGCCGGCGCCTATGAAGGGATGACGCTCGCCAGCAACTACGGCCAAGAGACCACGTTCCGCATTGCGTGGGACGAGAATGAGCGCGCCTATATCGGCATGCTGCCCACACGAACGGCGGACGGACGAGCTGCGACCGAGCGGCTGGTGTTTCGCCCGTCGTCCGATCGCACGACGATCGAGGGCCTCGAAATGCTGCGGCCGGACGACACGCCGGAGGCAGCCTGGATCACGACGTTCAAGTACACGTGGCGGCG
>JAEUML010000235.1 GCA_016792785.1 Alphaproteobacteria bacterium | reverse complement strand
TCGACGTCTCGGGCCCGATCGCCCGCGCCCGCATCACCCAGCGCTTCGAGAACCCGTCCGACAAGTGGGTCGAGGGCGTCTATGTCTACCCGCTGCCCCAGAACGCGGGCGTCGACACGCTGAAAATGCAGGTCGGCGACCGCTTCCTGGAAGGCAAAGTGAAAGAGCGGGTCGAAGCCCGCCAAATCTACGAGAAGGCCGCCGCCGCAGGCTTCAAGGCGACGCTGATCGAACAAGAACGGCCGAACATCTTCACGAACTCTGTCGCCAACATCGGCCCGAAGGAAACCATCGTCGTACAGATCGAGTACCAAGAGGCCGTCCGTCTCGACGGCGACCGCTTCTCGCTACGCGTGCCGCTGGTCGTCGGTCCGCGCTACACCCCGCCGGCCACCGTCGCGATGGTCGGCTATGACGCCGGCGCCCAAATCGTCGCGATCTCGAACCCGGTGCCCGACGCCTCGCGCGTGACCCCGCCGGTCATCCACCCGAAGCACGGCAAGATCAATCCGGTAAGCCTGAGCGTCCGCCTGAAGTCCGGTGTCGCGCTCGCCGCGATCGAAAGCCAGTTCCACACGGCCAAAGTCGAGCGCGAAGGCGACAAGTCGGCGACGGTGACCGTTGACGGCCCCATGCCCGCCGATCGCGACTTCGTTTTGAATTGGAAACTCGCCGCGAACGCGATCCCGCAGGCGAGCCTCTTCCGCGAAACGGTGGGCGCCGACAATTACTACCTCGCCATGATCGTGCCGCCGGCGGGCGTGAGGAAGCCGCGCCAACCGCGCGAGGCGATCTTCGTCATCGACAACTCGGGCTCGATGGCTGGCGAATCCATGCGTCAGGCGAAGGCCGCACTCGGTATGGCGCTGAAGCAGCTGAAACCCGGTGACCGCTTCAACGTCGTGCGCTTCGACGACACGTTGGAAGTCTTGTTCTCCGACGCCGTGCCCGCGGACGACGAGCACATGGGCATCGCCGTCCGCTTCGTATTGGGCCTGGAGGCGAATGGCGGCACGGAAATCTATCCGGCGCTCAAGGCCGCCCTTGTCGACAAGACGCCGAACGACACGACGCGCCTGCGCCAGGTGATCTTCCTGACCGACGGCGCCGTCTCGAACGAGGATCAGGTGCTCGCCGAAATCGGCAAGTCGCTCGGCCGCTCGCGGCTGTTCACGGTCGGCATCGGTTCCGCGCCGAACTCGTTCCTGATGGAACACATCGCCTCGCAAGGTCGCGGCACGTTCCTGCACATCGGCTCGGAGTCCGAAGTGGTGGCGCGCATGACAGAGCTCTTCAACAAGCTCGAAAGCCCGGTCATGACCGACTTGCGCGTTGCCGACGGCGTGAAGCTCGACACCTCGCCGAACCCGATCCCGGACCTTTACGCCGGCGAGCCTGTTGTGCTGACGGCGGTGACGTCGGCGCAGTCCGGCAGCGTGCTCATCCAAGGCCGCATCGGTACAACGCCGTGGTCCACGACCCTCGACCTTGGCACGGCGACGGAAGGCAAGGGCGTGTCGAAACTCTGGGCGCGCTCGAAGATCACCTCGATCGAGTCGCTGCGCTACAAGGGTGCGAACGAAGGCGACGTGGACGCGCAGGTGCTGAAGGTGGCGCTCGCTCACCATCTCGTCTCGCGCCTGACGAGCCTTGTCGCGGTCGACATCACGCCGAGCCGCCCGATGGGCGAAGCACTGACGAGCCACGCCATGCCCACGAACTTGCCCCATGGCTGGGACTTCGAGAAGGTCTTCGGCGAGGATGTCGATAGCGATCCGCTGATCAAGGCGTCGTTCGAAGACCCTGCGTGGCAGAAACTCGCCATGTCCGACAAGACCGCCGCCGCGAAGGACGGGCAGGGGATCGCGCTGCCGCAGACGGATGCAGGCACCACGCTCATGCTCTTCGTCGGCATGATCATGCTGATGAGCGGCGCGTTGCTCCTGATCGTGTTCCGCCCGCGTCCCGTGCGCGTGTCGTGAACCCGCGCCGGATGAAAATCCTGGCGATCACCCTCGTCGTGGCCGGCGCGCTCGTCGCCGGCCACGGCCTCTTCATTCGCGCCAAGGCGGAGGTGGCGCAAATCCTTCTCGACCGTGCCTGGGAAGAAACGCTGACCACCGGCCGCCCGACGAAGGCGTGGTCGTGGGCTGACACTTGGCCCATCGCGCGCATCACGTTCCCGCGGCTGCACGAAACGGCGATCGTGCTCGCGGACGGTGGCGGCGAAGCACTCGCCTTCGGTCCCGCCCATGTCGCCGCCTCCGTCGAGCCTGGCGCCCAGGGCACCAGTGTCATCGCCGCCCACCGCGACACGCACTTCAGCTTCATCAAAGACCTGAAGCCCGGCGACCTCGTGGAACTCACCACAAAGACCGGCCGCAAGCTCACTTACCGCATGACGGGCTCGGCGATCGTCCACGCCCAAGCTTCCGGGATCGCGCCGCGCGGCAAGACACCGCGCTTGGCGCTCGTCACCTGCTATCCCTTTGACGGCGTTCAGCGCGGACCGTTGCGATACATCGTCTTCGCGGAGGCGGTCAAAAACTGATAGGCTGAGCGACACAAGTACAAGAGTCGCCCATGCTCCGGCTTATCGCCTTTTCGCTCTGCTTCATCGCCTTCGCCGCACAAGCCGCCGACGCGCCGGATCCGACCGTCGCGCGGATCGAAAAATTCCACGACGCATTGCTCGCCACCATGAAGCAGGGCGAGGCACTGGGCACGGCCGGGCGCTACAAGAAGCTTGAGCCCGAGGTCGAGGCAGCCTTCGACCTTGCCACGATGACGAAATTCACGGTCGGACCACCATGGGCAAAAATGACGGAGGACGAGCGCAAATCCCTGATCGCCGCCTTCCGCCGGATGACGATCGCGAGCTACGCGCACAATTTCGATGTCTTCAAAGGTCAGAAATTCGTCACCAACCCCAAGGTTGAAGCGCGCGATCCCGACCGCCTGGTCAAGTCGCAAGTGGTGCCCGAAGGCGAAAAGCCCGTGAACTTGACCTACCGCATGCGCCAAGTGGGCGGCGAGTGGAAGGTGATCGACGTGATCTACGAATTCGTGAGCCAGCTCGCGACGCGCCGCTCCGACTTCGCAGCGACGGTGGCTTCCGGTGGCGCGCCGGCGCTGGTCAAGAAACTCGACGAGATCAGCGACAAGCTCATGAAGTCGAAGGGCCGCTCCGCCGATCGCTGATCTGAAGCAGCGGCGGCAAAACGAACAACACGACGATCAAGATCCAGCCGAGCGAGATCATCAAGAGCTCGCCCATGCTCGACGTGCCCGGGTGGCTCGAGAACCACAACGCGCCGAAGCCGGACGCCGTCGCGCCTGCGCTGAACACGACCGCCCGCGTCAGCGGCGATTGCAACAGCGCCCGGTTCCCCGCCCGCCACGCCATCACGAAGTAGATGTCGAACGCGACGCCAATCCCGAACAGCAACGGCAGGGCGATGATGTTCGCATAGTTGAGCGGCATGCCGATCGCGACGCACGTCGCCAGCGTCAATGCGCCCGCGAGAACCAAGGGTGCCAGCGCCACAAGAACGTCGCGCACGCTGCGCAAGACAAGCCCCAGCAGCAGCGCGATCGCGACGAACGAATAGATGCCAGCCTCCGCGAACGCCCATGTGATCGTGCGTCCGGATTCCTCCAGCGACACCGGCACGCCGACCGCCGTGGGCGCGACCGCCGACACCTCGGCGCGGAAAGCCGACATGGTCGCCGTGTCGGTCGGGTCGCCCTTCGGATAGATGCGCACCCGCACCTCGCCCGAAGGCGCAATGAAGTCGCGCGCGATCTCTTTGGGCAGGGTTTCAAGCGTCACCGCTTCGGCCGTGAGCAGACTGCGCAAATTGCCGAGCAGCGTCTGAAGCCCCGAGGTCAGCATCTGTGCCGCCGCCGCGCGTCGCGCCGCATCGCCCTCCGCCAATGCTGCAAGCCTACGCCCCAGCGACCGGCTCACTTCGCTCGCCGCCGCCGGTGCTCCCTCTGCCGCTCTGATCAGCGCCGCAGACGTCGCGCGCAGCGCTGCAACAATCTCGGCATCGCCGGGCGCTGGTTTCGTCTCGATCGGATTGAGCGAGAGGTCAAGCAACAGCGACGCGTCCGCGATCAGCGCGAGCTTCGCCTCTTGATCGGTCGGAATGAAATCGTCGATCGTCACAACCTTTGCGACCGTGGACAACGCTTCGAGCTTTCGCTTCAACGCTGCCGCTTCGTCCCGCGTCGCGACTGCCGCGTCCATAGCATTCGGCGACCGGTCGGGATCATGCGCGAGGTCGAGCAGCGTCGCGATCGACTCCGCCTCGCGCGAGCGCAGATTGAGCAGGTTGAAGTCGAACGTCAGCGCCGGCAGCAACGCCATCGCCGCCGCGCCCGCGAGCACGGCGCCAGCCAGGAACACGCGCGCTCGCGCCAGCAGCATCGCATTCAATGGCGCGAGCGCCGCGACCCCGGTCTCTTCCTTCTCCGCCGCCGGCGCCAGCAACCGGATCAGGGCTGGCAGCAGCGTCAACGTCATTGCGAACGTGATCAGCATGCCGGCGCCCGCAATCAGCCCAAGTTCCGCCACCCCGCGATAGCTCGTCGGGAGAAAACCGAAGAACCCGGCCGCGATCGCGAACGCGGCGAGCGTCAGCGATGGGCCGATCACGCGCCCGGCGCGCACCGCAGCATCGTCCAACGCCGCGCCGTCATGGCGCTCCGCCCGATAACGCACGCCGAACTGAATCCCGAAATCGACGCCGAGCCCCACGAACAGCGCCACGAACGCAACCGAGATGATGTTGAACGCGCCCGCCATCGCAAGACCAAGCGCTGTGGTCGCGATCAGTCCGGTCAGGATCGTCGCCATGACGGCCAGGATCAACCGCCATGACCCAAGCGCCAACCACAGCATGAACACGATCACGCCGATCGTCGCCGAAGCGATCGGCACCGCGCCCTCGGTGAGTGTCGCGAACTCTTCATCGAAGATCGGCACAGGCCCCGTCAACCGAACGCTGACCCCGTTCGCGGTCACGAGGCCCAGTTTGGTCACCTCGTCGCGTATCACGCGCGTGGGCGCAGCCCCCGCCTGCAACTGCGCGAAGTCGAGCTTGACGAGCGCTTCGATCACCCGTCGCGTCTCGCGCAGATCGGGCTCGCCTTCCAGCATCATCCGCCGCCATGAGAACGGCGCCGCCTTGCCCTTCTCCAACGACGCCAGCGCGCGGTCGAGTTCACCGAGCGGTCGCGCCAACCGGTCGAGCGTGATCTGCCCATTCTCGACACCGAGCAGCGCCGTCGAAAGCGCAT
>JAEUML010000208.1 GCA_016792785.1 Alphaproteobacteria bacterium | reverse complement strand
CGGCCAGATGATGCCCGCCTCATCGTGGCTGGCCTCGATGATCGCCCCGACCAGACGCGACACACCGATGCCGTAGGACCCCATCTCGACCAGCACGTCCTCGCCCGCCGGCCCTGCGACCTTCGCGTTCAAGGGCTTCGAATACTTCGTCCCGAAATAGAAGATGTGCCCGACCTCGATGCCGCGCGCGGCGAGCTGTTTGTCTGCCGGAATCTTCGCGAACGCCTCCGCGTCGTGCTTCTCGTCGGTCGCGGCGTAAAGCGACGTCCGCTCGCGGATGAACGGCTCAAGGTCCCCGTCGAAGTCGACGTTCTCAGGGACGGCCATGTCCACCAGGTCCTTGTGGCAATAGACCTGGCTCTCGCCGGTGTCGGCAAGCACGATGAACTCGTGGCTGAGATCGCCGCCGATCGGGCCCGTGTCCGCCTTCATCGGCACCGACTTCAACCCCATACGCGCGAACGTACGCAGATAAGCGACGAACATCTTGTTGTAGGCGCGCCTCGCGCCGGCCGCGTCGATGTCGAACGAGTAGGAGTCCTTCATCAAGAACTCGCGCCCGCGCATCACGCCGAAGCGCGGGCGGATCTCGTCGCGAAACTTCCACTGGATGTGATAGAGGATGCGCGGCAATTCCTTGTACGAGCGCACCGACGACCGGAAGATGTCGGTGATCAACTCCTCGTTTGTCGGCCCGAAGAGCAGATCGCGCTCATGCCGGTCCTTAATGCGCAGCATCTCCTTGCCATAGGCCTCGTACCGGCCACTCTCGCGCCAAAGGTCGGCCGATTGCAGCGTCGGCATCAAGAGCTCGATCGCCCCTGCCCGGTCCTGCTCCTCGCGCACGATCTGCTCGATCTTGCGCAGCACCCGGTGCCCGAGCGGCAGCCAAGAATAAATGCCGGCCGACGCCTGCCGCACCAACCCCGCGCGCAGCATGTAGCGGTGCGAGACGATCTGAGCCTCCGCCGGCGTCTCGCGCAGCAGCGGCATGAAGGAACGTGAAACGCGCATGTGGCCTTTACATCGAAGCAAGTTGTAGGAACTGCCGCACACTCATAGCGGCGCCGCCGAGTCCGCGCAAATCCGCGATTCTAAGGGGCCTATCGCGGCGAGAAGATGCCGCCGACCCAAGGCAGCTGAACCAATGGGTGGAACGCCCAGTGCGTCCAATCGTGGACCAGGAATTGCGAGACGTAGAGTTCCCCCACCAACCCAAACCAAAGGGCGAACATCAACGCCGAAGCGACAACGCCCGCCGCAAGCGAACTTGTACCCGCCGCCACGCGCGCCAACGCGCCGCGCTTTGGCGCCGCGCCGCCATCGAGTGCCAGCCGTTCGATCAAGGCCCGCTCGCGCGCGGCCAACGTCTCGGCCCCGCCCTTCGCGGCGATCCGCGTCGCGGCCTTGGCATAGACCCGCGCGGCCGCGAGCCGGAGCATGAGGTAGAGCGGGAAAAGAATGGCGGCGACCAGCAGCGGATATTGCTGGAGCAGGCGCTCGGTGTCCGCTGGACTCTCGATCGCGTTGCCCAAGGGGAGCGGCGCGACCTTAAGAACGGCGACCACGAACCCCGCCGTCATGAACAGCACGGCAAGCCCGATCAGCCCGAGCCGCACTTCGCGGGCCGCGCGGCGCAGGAATGCGAAATCGAAGAACGCGCGCCAGGAGTTGTTCACCGCCTGACGCATCTCCGCAAGCGGCACCAGCGTCATCGCCACCACGAAATACGCAATACCGATGAACGCGATCGTCGGCCCCACCCACGCCTGCTCGTAACCCTTGTTGAACGAATTCTCCCACCCGCTCCACCACGAGAAGAGCAGAAGCGCGCTCACCGGCGCCATCACGATCGCCACCGGCACGAGCGCACGCACGCCCGCCTTCGCGTTCAGCCACAACGACCCGAACAGCGCGCGGACAATGAACCCGAGTCCACGAAACGGACCGGCACGCCGCGCGGCAGCGAAGAGCGACCCGGCATCATCCGCCATGATCCAACGCGGCCAGACCGCGAGCGCCGCGCTGTCCTCCTCCGCCCGCGCGAAGGCCGGAAAGTCGGCGGGGCGATGGCCAGCCTGCGCGTGCCATCGCCGCGCCACACTGCGCGCCGCCGCCCGCTGGGTCCACCCAACGACAAGGACCGCGGTGAACGGCGTCAGTGTGAGCAGCGCACCCAACAAATACCGCCATACGAAGGCGAGGAAGCTTCTCAAGCGAACACCTCCTCCAGCACGCCACCCTCCGCCGCCCCGGCATCGAAGCCCATCAACCGCCCGACCGTGCGTGCGATCGCAATCTGCTCGACCGGCTTGTCGATGACGGCACCACGCGCGATCCCGCGGCCGAACACCAGCGCCCAAATCTCATGCGATGCCTTCGAACCGAAGTGGTGCTGATAGGGAACCCGCATCAATGCATTGTCGTCGCGCCCGCAATCCGGCACGACGACAAAGACCGTGTCGTCGCGGTAGATCGGATCAGCCTCCACCGCTGTCACGATCTGCCGAATGCCTTCGTCGATCACCGAGATCGCGCGCGTGTAGTGGCTGGCGTTGCCCCAATGCACGTAGTCGGGATCTTGGTAGTTCACGAGCATCAGCTTCGGCTTCAGTTCTTTCATCGCGCGCAACGCGAGCGCCGTCAGCATCCGGTCGCCGCGTGGATTCTTAAGCCCGCTGTCGCCGTAATCGCGCCGCCAATCGTCCCAAAAGCTCTCGATACGCGGCGAGTTTGTCACCGACTCGCGCCTCAAGTCCAAGGCCTCACGCTCGCGTAGCTCAGCCTTGGCCTTTGTCAGCGCTTCGCCGTCGAACTCCCCGGCCGCAATCTTGCGGCGAAGCAGATGCGCCTTGAACTGATGCAGGCTCAAAACCGTCGAACGATATCGCACGCCATAGTGAGGATCGGTCGAATAGGTGAGGAAGTCCTCATCCATCCGGTTCTCGCCATTGACGATCAGCGCCTCGTGATCCGCAACGCCGTGCGCCGCTCGCAGATACTCGAACAATGTCGGCACTTTCGGCTCGAACCTGTCGCGCAGGAACTGCCCCGTCACGTCCTTGTACCGGTCGTAGCGTCCGGTGAGGATGTAGAGCGTGCCCTCCGCGTGGCTGGTGACAATCCCCTCGCGGCCTTCGATGCGCATCAAGGGGTAGAGCGTCCCCTGAGGGATCAAGACCTTCGCGAGATAGGGGCTGTAGGAATAGAGCGGATCGATCGTCTCTTTCCGCCGCACCCCGCCGCCATACCGGATGATGACGACGTTCGGCCCGCGATACGCCGCGGCTGCGAACGCCGGCGGCACCAGCGCTGCACCGAGCAAGCCGAGGCCGAATTCTCGCCGGTTGAGCCTGACATCCATGGGACGCACCTCGCGGATTGCAGCGTCCCATCATCCTCCATCATTGTGGCGGCGCAACGGCAAATCGCGACGGGCGGCTTCAGCCACACCCGATTGGTTGAGCGGGCCGCTTGCTCGCAACCACCTGGCGGGGGTTTTCAATGCGCAGGAATCGCGCGGTGTAGACGGCGGTGCCGCACGAGACCGAGACCACGTACCGGTCGACCCAGATCGTCAGGCGCCCGTGCACGGAGTTGAGCTTGTTCGCGGCGATCTTCGCGACCGTATCGTGCGCGAGCGCCTTCTTCAAAAAGGCTTCCCGGTTCGAGAAGCGGATTCCGTAGGCCGGCCCATCTTCATGCGAATAGGGCAGCAGCGCCCGCGACGCGGCATCCGGCACGAAGTGCAGATCAGGTTCCGGCCGCCAGCCGGTGTCGGACACGTAAGAACTCTCCCGCCCATAGACGTACTCGCCGGTGAGCTTCACACGGCCCGTGACGTGCACGCCGTCCATATCCATCTTGCCGAGCTTGAGCGGCCCACCCTTCGGCACCGCGACCACGATCTCCGTTGTCGGGTTCTTCACGAGAGCGAAGGGAGCCTTCGCGGGCGAACCCGCCGCCGCGGCGCCAATCGTAACGATCACGATTCCGCAAGCCAACAGACACCGAACGAAGCGCATAGGCCCTCCTGCAGGATTCGACCGCGATCGTCGTCCTGCTTGAGGGCAAATCTGTGGCGGGCAAAGTGGCGGCGGTCACAAGAACCGCCGCCGTATCATCGTTACTTCAACGTCGCGCTGTCGAAGTTGACCTTGTCGATCGGGATACGCTCGACGCTCGCGCGTTTTTTCTTCAACGCATTGAAGAACACGGCACCGTCGCCCACAACGACAAGCGTCGCGTTCTTCGGGTCGTAGAGCCGCGCGGCGACCGCTTTGGCTTGCGCGGGTGTTACGGCGGCCACATCGGCCACATAGGTCGAGAGTTTCTCGAGCGGCAACCCGAACGTGGCCAGCAGCGCGAGCTGACCCGAGATGCCCGACGCCGTTTCCACATCGCGCCCGAATGAGCCGATGAGGTTCGCCTGCCGTGCCCCGAACTCGGCCGCCGTCGCTTCAGACTGGCCAAGCTTGCCGAGCTCCTGCTCCATGAGCTCGACAACCTGCACCGCCGCATCGTTGCGCGTTTGAGCAATTGCAACGATCGGACCCGGCGCCTGACGAGCGGGGAAACTAGATCCCGCCCCATACGACAGACCGCGCTTGATGCGGATCTCCTGGTTGAGCCGCGCCGAATACCCGCCGCCAAGCACCGAGTTGATCACCAACGCCGGGAAATAATCCGCATCGGTACGCGCAATGCCGCGCATGCCGAAACTGACCGCCGCCTGGCCCGATTTCGGCAGATCGATCACGACCGCCTTCGGTTCAGCTGCCGCCATCGTCGCGTCGGGCTCGGTGCCCACGGGATTGGCTGGCTGCTTCCAGTCGCCGAAGTACTTCTCGGCAAGCTTGAAGCCGTCCTCCGTCGACACGTCGCCCGAAATCACGATGAGCGCGTTGTCCGCACGCCAGTGGCGCGCGTGGTAGCCAGCAACGTCCTCAGCCTTGATCGCCGCAACACTTGTCGGCGACGACACGCTGCCATACGGCCCAAGCCCGAACAGCAGTCGCGAGATCGCGGTACGCGCGACAGTACCCGGTTGACGCAACGCGACCTGCAAACCGTCCAACGTCTGCTGGCGCTGCCGCTCGACCTCGGCCGCAGCAAACGCAGGATTGCGCACCACGTCGGCCATGAGAGTCAGGGCCTCATCCACGCGGTCCGCCCGCGTCTCGAGCGAGGCGCCGGAGCTGTCGGCCCCGGCGCTGGCCGAAAGCGTGGCACCCAGCGACTCGATCTGCCGCGCGATGTCGGTTGCTGAGCGCGTCTTCGTCCCTTTCGTCAACACGTCCGCGGTCAACGACGCCAACCCGCCGAGCTTTTCCGGATCACTGCTCGAACCCGAGAGCACCCGCACTTCTGCGCTGATCAGCGGCACGCCGCGCTTCGGCGCCACAATGACGCGCAAGCCGTTCGCGAGCCGCTTCTCCGACGTTGCCGGCAGTTTTGCCGACACCGGCGCTTGCGGTGCGGGCGCCCTTACGCGCTCGGCCTCCGGCGCCAGTGTGAACACCGGAATGTCCGCCTGCGCGATCGACAGTTTCTGCGCCTGAACGCTGACCGCGGTCGCAATCGTGTCGCCCTTTGCGTCCTTCGGCTTCGCTTCGTCCGAGAGATACCGGATCGTCACACGCGAGCTATCGTCGAGGATGGCCTTGGCGACGCGCTGCACATCCTCCGCCGAAACCGCCTGGATCTCGTTCAAAAGCTTGTCGGCGTAGCGACCGTCCCGGAACCGTATCAACGCGTTCGCAAGTTCGGTCGCGCGTCCTTCCGCCGTCTCGCGCCCGCGCAACGTTTCGGAGACGAGCTCGTTCTTCGCCTCGTCGAGCTCCGCGGCCGTCACCGGCGCATCGCGTAGCTTCGCGATCTCAGCGTTCAACGCCTTCAGCCCGTCGTCGGCCGACTTGCCCTCGCTCAGGATCGCGATGACGCTGAATGCACCCGGATCGCGCGACTGTTCGTAGAACGTGAACACCTCGGTCGCGATCTGCTGCGTGTAGACCAGCGACTGATAGAGCCGTGAACTCTCGCCTTTCGACAGGATCGCGTCGAGCACGCTCAGTGTCGCTTGATCCGGCGAAAGCGCGCCGGGCGTGCGATATGACACCGACACCGCCGGCAACGGCGTGTTCGGCTCATAGACCGTATAGTCCTTCGCCGTGCGCGCGGGCTCGGCCGCCGTCACGCGCGGAATCTCGCGCTTCGGCGTCGCAAGCGGCCCGAAATACTGATCGACCCATTTGTCGAGCTGCGCCTGGTCGAAATTGCCTGCAACGACCAACACCGCGTTATCCGGCCGATAATACGTCGCATGAAACGCACGCACGTCCTCGACCGTCGCCGCATCCAAATCCTCGATCGAACCGATGCCGGGACGCCCGTAAGGATGCACGGTGAAGTTCGCTTGCGCGAGATAAAGCCCGAACAGCTTGCCGTAGGGCGATGCCAGAATACGCTGGCGGTATTCCTCTTTCACCACGTCGCGCTCGGACTCGAAGATCGCCTTGTCGACGACGAGCGAGCCCATACGCTCGGACTCGGCCCACAGAATGCGCTCCAGGTGGTTCGCGGGCACGACTTGATAGTAGTTCGTGAAATCGTCCCAGGTCGAAGCATTGTTGAATCCGCCGACGTCCTCCGTCAGACGGTCGAGCGTCTCGGCCGGCATGTTGCGCGTCGCCTTGAACATGATGTGCTCGAAGAGATGCGCAAAGCCGGAGCGGCCGACCGGGTCATCCTTCGAGCCGACATCGTACCAAACCTGCACCGACACATTGGCGGTGTTCGCATCCGGCATTGCATAAACGCGCAGACCGTTCGCGAGCGTACGCTCCGTGAACGTCAGCGGCTCGACCTTCAGAGTTTTCATCGCGCTCTCGGAGGCGGGTGGTTTCTGGGCGGGTTCAGAGCAGGCGATCAACGACATAGCGGCCAGCGCCGGAAAAAGGGCGCGCATCAACGGCTTCATTCCCAGGAACTCCCCTTGAATTCGGGCAGGAACCTAGGCGAGGCCCCTGGCGCAAGCAACTCAAGCGTTTGTGTCCCCATCCGCATTCAACAGGCGGATTTCCGCGATCGGAACGCCATGGTCGGAGGCGCCGGGCACGGGCGCTTGGTCTTCGTCGTCGCGCAGATGGTCGTTGATAACGTCATGCCGCACGACCTCGCCGATTCGCGTCCGGTTGCGGTTGAAGAACTCTTCCGACACCAATATGTGGTCCAGAATATCCCGCTCGCCGTCGTGGATATGCGTGTGCAGCGTCGCCGACCGCTCGCGCGCGATGCGAAACGTCGAGTAGAGCACAACGTCCCACAGAGCCTTCTTCTCCGCGTGGTTCATGTCCTTGTGCGGCGTCGGCCCGCGCACCGTCTGCGTGCTCGCCGAATCCGGCGTGTCATTCAGATCGCCGAGCACAACGGCGGGCTTCTTCGTGTGGTGCAGATCGGCCAAGATAAGATGACGCAGCGCCGCCGCCTCCGCCGCGCGCACGATCGTCGCTCGCGCCTGACCCAGCGATGCGAAGAACGGATCGTCCCCGTCCTCGCCCTCCGCGATCAGAGGCCCCTTCGATTTCAAATGCGCCACATAAACGACGAGTTCCAGCCCCTCGACGTCCACAACAGCCCGCAGCACCGCGCGCTGAAACTGCTGCACGCCGATCGGCACACGCTCGACCGCGCCGCCGTCGACCCGCAAGGGAATCGTGAGATTGACCGACGGCGGAAACGCCTTGACCGACTGCACCGAGCGGATAGGAAAGCGCGACACGAGGCCCAGCCGCGGCCGCTGCGCCAAATGCCCGACCAGGTTCTCGTTGCCACCAGCGCCTGGCGCCGCAACGTGGAGCGGACCGTTCGCAAAGTGAAAGCTGCGCCGCGCGGCGTCCTTGAGCGAATCTTCGAGCCACACCTCCTGCACGCCCACAATGTCGGCCTTCGCACGCGTCAGCACCGCAGCGATCCAATTCGCCTTCGCGTCGTACTCCTCCGGCGTGTTCTTATAGCGGTCGTAGTAGCGGATCCCCGCCCCCACCAAATTCTCCACATTGAAGCTTGCAACGCGAAAGCGCACCGGCTGCCCTCAGTGATTCACTTCATCCTGGGCTACGCGCGCGGCCGCATCAACCCGCCGCCGCATCGCCTCGCGGTGCATGATGTAGAGCCCGCTCGCGACAAGGATCGCCGTGCCAGCAATCGCAAGCGCATTCGGCACATAGCCCCAAATCAGGAACCCGAGCGTGATCGCCCACAACACGCCCGCATAGCGGAACGGCGCAACGACGGAAACCTCCGTCCCGCGGAAAGCGCGGATGATGAAGATGTTCGCCAGACTGACCAGCACCGCCGACGCCGCAAGATAGCCGAGCACAGTCCACCCAGGCGTCACCCAAGTCTGCAGCGGCGCGCCGGCAAACCCAGTCACGCACACCGAGGCCGTGGTCGTGAATGTCACGAGCGCCGTTGGAATGGCAGGATCAAGCCTGCGCGTAACCACATCGCGCACCGCAACCAGCGCCGCACAGCCCAACGCAGACAGGGCATAGAGGCTGATCCCCTGCCCCGTCGGCTGGATCACCATCACAACGCCGACAAAACCAGCGAACACGGCAGCCCAGCGCCGCCACCCGACCGCCTCCTTCAACACCAGCGCCGACAGGACAGTCAGGGCAATTGGCGTCACCTGCTGAATCGCCGTGATGTCGGCAAGCGGCAAATGCGGCAGCGCGATCAGGAACAGCACCGCAACCACCGACTCGATCGACGCCCGCGCGACGACCCGCGGCTGCGCAATCAGATGCCAACGCGAAATGTCGACGCTCGCCGCGGCGACCGCGCCCATCAGCACCACCGCCATCAGTCCCCTGATCGCCATGATCTGCGTCACCGGCAACGTCTCGCCCGCGAGCTTGACCACGCTGTCCGACGACACGAAGAACGCCATCGCGGCCAGCACGGCGATGATTCCACGCATGTTCGCGGCGTGGGTATGCGGATCAGTCATGGGAAAAGCGATCGCTGGCGACCATCCAGAGCTACACGACAACGGCCGCCCAAGCGAGCCTTCAGTAGCCGGGCGGCTGCATCGTCGTGACGGGCGTGCGATAGCCGATGTTGTCGATCGCCCGCTTGGTGTCGACGTCAGGCGCGATGTCGCTCCCAGATCCCGGAACCTTCGCTTCGAGGTCGCGCACCGTGAAGTCCATACGCGTCTCATAGGTGCGATCGATCTGGTTGCGCAGCCGCTGCATCGCCTCATACCAGCGGTTCTTCGCCGGCGTGTTCGAACAACTCGCCAACTCCTCGGCCGACATCGCGCCCCAGCGCCGCTCGATGCAGTCGTAGGGATCGAACGACATCTTGAAGAGACGCTCGACAAGCTGCGGATAGCGCAAAGTCACGCGCGTGCCCGCTGAATTGCGATAGACGACGGTGCACAAGTCGGCTGCGCGGTCATACGCTTCCTGCAGATCCGCCTTAAGGTTCAGTCCGTCGTAAGAGATGCGCGGGTCGCGGTCCATCCACATGCCGATCAGCCGCTGCATGTCCTCGCGGAACGCCTTGAACGCCGTCTTGAGCCGCGCGTCGCGCGACGGCGTGGAGTAGATCTCCCACTCCATCTGATCCGTCCCATAGATATTGGGCGGCAGCCGTTCGGGGTGGGGTTTGCGGTCGACACCCGCCTCGATCGCGAGTTCGACGAAACGCTGGCGATCGTACAGATCGTTGCACAGCGTCTTCATCGTCGCCTTAAGTTCGGCTACCGGATTGAAGCTGAGCTTACCGCCCGCCATCGCAATACGGACGTACTCGTAATAGCCGACCTCGAGCCCCTGCCAATTGAACTTGCCCGCGCGCCAGTCCGCGCGCGGCGTCGGATCGACATTGCCGTAGAACTGCTCCATCGAGTAGTCGGCGATCTGATTGTTCTTTGCGAGTTCAATCCGACCCTTATGCACGCGAATCGGTCGGAAGTTCTTGAACCCCGCCCCCATCGCCGGATTGTCGCGCCCGAACTGCGCGCCATAAACGCTGCGCGTCAGCGTGAAGTCGGGATGGGCGTCCATGTAATGAATGCGTCCGTCCTCGCCCACCTTGTAGACCATCGCGACATGGCCATTGACGTCATAGATCGCCGTTCCTGGCCGGATCGACCCCGGTTGAATCTTTACGGGATAAAGATCGGTGATCGGATTCTCGTCGATGTCGGGACCGATGCGATAGGACGCAGAGGACACGGCGTCACGAACCGCGTAGATCACGCTGCGGCCGCTGACGCCGCCGGTGATGTTGCGCCGGCCGGCAACGCGATTGCCTTTCGGCGAGAACCGGAAGTCACGTCCGCCGCGCGAATAGACTCCGGTCGTGTACGTGAACGGCAATCCGTTCTTCCACGCATAGTAGGCGCGCAGCATGTAGATGAGGTCGGCGCAATCGGCATTGAAGTTGATGCCTTTGCCGTCAGTGCCGCGATACGGGTTGGCGTCGGAGTTGATGCAATCGTCGGGCGTCTCGCAGCCGCTTTCCCCGATGCGCTGGATGAACGCCGAGTAGCCGCGCTCGTCCTCTTCCGTCCACGCGCTCTTGGTCACGCGCCACGTCTGATCCGCCCAAGCGGGTTGGACGAACGCGAGCACGATCAACGCAACGAACAAACGAAGAACCATTCGACCCGTCACCGAAACCCCAAGAACCTTCAGCCGCCTCATAGATCATTTGAGACCATGGTTCTGTGTCAAGCTCACGCAAAATCCGAGGCAGCAGCGACAACCGCCACACGTCCACGATGAATCCATGCATCCGTGCAACGGTCGCAAGCCTTGCCGTGCCCGCCAGATGACAGCAGCACTCTGACCGAATTATGGTCACTTGCCTTGTGGTGAGGCAGCCCAAGTTAAGGGAGGAAACCGGCCGGAGAAGGGTGAACGCCCGCGCCGCCGGACCACTGGGCCAAGCGAGGCGCGCTCGTCCGCAGCCTCGCTTTTTTCTTGTGCCCCTCTCAAGTCCACCGGATGCCCGACGGGATCGGAAAGTCGTCGAGCGAAATCAGCCGGTACTCGATTAAGGAAAACAGAACCGCCCAGCCCGCAAGCGCAAGGCCCAGCGCCCACAATGCCTTCTTCCAGAGCTTCGGTGCCGTCGGCGCGGAAGGCTCCGTCCCCGGAACCACTGCGCCATCCTCGAGCTGCGAGCGCACGCCGATCGGCAGCATCATAAAAAATGCGAGCCACCAAAAGATCGAAATCACCATCAGCGAGCCCGCGATGCCCATGATTGCTAGACCTGCTCCAGCTCGATCAACGTTCCATTGAAGTCCTTGGGGTGCATGAAGATCACGGGCTTTCCGTGCGCCCCAATCTTCGGCTGACCGTCACCGGTGATCGTAGCGCCCTTGGCCAACATTTGATCGCGCGCCGCCATGATGTCGTCCACCTCATAGCACACGTGATGAATGCCGCCGGATGGGTTCTTCTTGAGGAAGTTCGCGATCGGCGACTTTTCGCCCAAGGGCTCCAGGAGCTCAATCTTCGTATTGTCGAGCTCGATGAAGACCGTCGTGACGCCATGATCCGGCTGTGCCACTTCCTTCGAGACCTTCGCCCCCATGGCGAAGGTCGAGCGGTAAACCTCCGCCGCCGTCTTGATGTCCGGCACGGCAATCGCAACGTGGTTCAGACGGCCAAGCATGTCTCCAAGCCTCTTGTGCAATAGCGAGATATCCAAGACTTAAGGCGGTTCGCACCCCGCGGCAAGCGCACCCCGTCCTGTGCTAGGCAAGCCCCGCCAACCGAAGCGAGTCTCAATGCTCTATAACGCCGCCCATCTCCTCGGCACCCTGCTCGTCAACGCGATCCCGCTCATCGGCGTCGTCTGGTTCGGCTGGAACCTCTTCGAAGTCCTGTTCCTTTATTGGTTCGAAAACGTCGCGATCGGAGTCGCCCACGCGGCGCGCCTTGCGATCAGCACACGGACGAACGCGACGGAGAAGGGCTGGCAAACCACAGCGTTCTTCATCGTGCACTACGGCATATTCACCTCCGTGCACGGCATATTCGTCTTCATATTCTTTGGCGTTTTCGCAGGCGGCCTCTTGCAGATTGATCCGGGCTTCTCAGCCCCCGTTGCCGCGATCATGGGTTGGCAGGCCTTATACCTCGCTCTGGACACTGCCCGCAGCTCAGGCTTCAAGGGTCGCACACCCGAAGCCATGATGTTCGAGCCCTATCCCCGTGTTTTTGCGTTGCACACAGCGGTGATCGCCGGCGGCTGGCTAATCGGCGAGATCGGCTCGCCCGTCTGGGCGCTCGCCATTCTGGTCGCGGTCAAGTCGGTGTTCGACCTTGCTGTCGCTTGGATCACGTCGGCGCGCACCCCCTAAAACGGGCCGCTTTTTCGCCGCGTTAAGGACGCCGCGGGACTGAACGCAACACCGCCCGCCTCATTGATCCCGCCAGCTTGAGAAACACTACGCCGCGTGTTCTCTTGGCCGCCGCTTGAGTTGGCGTGCAGTCGAAACGCGGGGAACGAGTAATGGACATCGTCTTTCTAGCCGGCATCGTGATCACGGTGGCGACCGCAATTCCGGTCGTATTGCAGCTCATGCGCGGCCACCCGAGAGGGCTGTTCATCTTGTTCTTCGCAGAAATGTGGGAGCGTTTTTCCTACTACGGCATGCGCGGGCTGCTGATCTTCTTCATGACGCAGCACCTGTTGTTCGACGACGCGTTCGCCGCAAGTCGCTATGGCGCCTACACCTCGCTCGTCTATCTGTTGCCTCTGATCGGCGGTTATCTCGCGGATCGCTACATCGGCACCCGCAAGGCGATCATGTTCGGCGCCATCTTGCTGGTCGCCGGCCACTTCACGATGGGCATCGAAGGCCCGCCGGCCCAACAGGTCCTCACTTATGGCGACCGCACCTACACGTTCGACGTTCAGGGCCGGATGGAAGCGCGTGAAGTCCGCATCGTCGTTGACGGCAACAAGTACGAGTTCGGCGCGAGCTCGACCGGCGGCTTCGAGATCAAAGGCCTTCCCGAAGGCGCGACGCTGCCCGCCGTTCTGGAAAAGGGCAGCTACGAACTTTCGGTCGTCAAGCCGGACCCGATGTACACCGACATCTTCTACCTCGCGCTTGCGCTCATCATTATGGGTGTCGGATTCCTGAAGGCCAACATCTCCACGATCGTGGGGCAGCTCTACGAGCAAGGAGATCCGCGCCGCGATCCCGGCTTCACGCTCTACTATTACGGCATCAATTTGGGCGCCTTCTGGGCCGCGATCGCTTGCGGCTGGCTCGGCACCAACATCGGTTGGTGGGCGGGCTTCGGTGCGGCGGGAGTCGGCATGGCACTAGGCTTCATCGTCTTCGGCCTGGGTAAGCCGCTCCTCGAGGGCAAGGGTGAGCCGCCCAATCCTGAAGCGATCAAACGTTCTGTGCTCGGTCCCATCAACGTCGAGTGGTTCATCTATATCTGCGGCATCCTCGGGATCGGGCTCGTTTGGCTTATGGTCCAACGCCACGAGATCACGGTCGCCGCCGTTGGCTCCATCGTCTACGGGCTGACCGCGCTCGGCGTGCCCCAAACATGGATCGGCGACGGACAGGAACCTGTCGGCTTCCTGCTTGCCGCCGGATCAATCATCGTCCTCGTCTACATCGCCGCATACATGTTCTTGAAATGCACGTTCGTTGAGGCCCAGCGCATTCTGCTCGCGCTCATTCTCATCGCCGCATCGGTCGTCTTCTGGACGCTCTTCGAACAGGCCGGCTCTTCGCTTAATCAGTTCGCCGAGCGCAACACGATGCTGAATCTCGGCGGCGTCGACATCACCGCCGCGCAAACCCAATCGTTCAACTCGGGCTTCATTCTGTTGCTGGCGCCCGTGTTCTCGGCTCTTTGGGCGTTTCTCGCCCGCTTCAATCTCGACCCGAATCCGGCCTTGAAGTTCGGTATTGCGCTACTGCAGGTCGGTGCCGGTTTCTTCGTTCTCGTCTGGGGCGCCCAATTCGCCGACGAGAATTTCCGCGTCCCGATGATCTTCTTGGTGCTTGCCTATCTGCTCCACACCACGGGCGAACTCTGCCTGTCGCCCGTTGGCCTTTCGCAGATGACGAGACTCGCCCCGGCGGCCGTGGTTTCAACCGTGATGGCGATGTGGTTTTTGGCATCGTCCTGGGCGCAATTCGTTGGCGCCATGGTGGCGCAGTTGACGGCGGCCGAAACCGTCGCCGGGCAAGTGCTCGATCCGCAAAAGGCGCTGCAGACCTATCTCAGCGTTTTCTCGATGATCGGCGAATGGGGCTTGATCATTGGCGCCGGCATGATCGTCGCGTCGCCGATCCTGGGCTACCTCGCGCACGCCAAGCGCGAAGCAAAGCCGCAACCCGCCGAGTAACCGGCGTCACAATCCTTGCACCAGTCAGAGGCCGCCCGCGGAATTCCGGGCGGCCTTCCTACGTCTGGCCGCCAAGATGAACCGATTCTGAATTTTCCGTTCCAAGCGGCTTCAGGTTGCCGCTGCCAATCTCCTGCGCATCGCATTTCAAGAAACGGCCGTGTTGGCCCGTTGATGAAAGACAGGAGACATCGCCATGAAGATCAAACTCGCTCTCGCCGGCATCTTGCTCAGCCTCGGCCTCGCCACGCCCGCGCTTGCCCACGGCGGCGGCTACGGTCAGGGCCATGGCTACGGCCCTGGTTACGGCTACGGCCAATGGGAATTGATCGGTACGCGCCAAGTCGACTTCCGCACAGAGAGCGACCGCGTCGCCGTCCGGGGTTACGAGCGCTTTCGTCAGATCAAAGTGTGCGTCTACAACCGTCCGGTCCATTTCCTCGACATGGACGTGCGCTTCGCCAACGGCGGCCGCCAAGACATCTTCGTCCGCGACGTGATCCGTCCGGGTGATTGCACCCGCGCGATCGACCTGCGCGGCCACCGCCGTGACCTCCACGCTGTCTCGTTCATCTATCGCTCACTGGGCGGCCAGCGCCGCATAGGCTACGGCCACAACAAGGCCATCGTTCAGGTCTTCGCCCGCTAACGCGGTCCCGAAGAACGGCAAGGCGCCGCCCGGCTCCCCTCGGGCGGCGCCTTCGCGCGCGCATTAAAGACGGTTGGCGAGAGAAACCTCAGTCGATCCCGCGGGCATGCTGACAAGATCGCCGTCGCGACCGACGCTCAAAGGCCCCGAGAACAACTCCCGCGCCCGCCCTAAGAACGGCCCCTCAAGCGCCGACACCGGCAGCGGCGGCACGATGTGGTAAAGCAGCAGCCGCTTCACCTTGGCGCGCGCCGCAATCTCCGCCGCCTCTTCCGGCGTCGTGTGATAGTCGAGGATGTCGGCCATGATCTTCGTAAGCTTGTCGCGTCCAGCCTTCTTCGCCGCCGAGCCGATCATGCCGACAAGCGCCGGCGACAACGCCTCGTGCACGAGCACATCCGCACCCGCCGCGGCCTTCTCCACCGCAGCGGAAGCCTTCGTGTCCCCGCTGATCACCGCCGTGCGCCCCTTGTAGGTCACGCGATAGCCGACGGCCGGCTCGATCGGCGCGTGCTCCACCGCAAACGCCGTGATCTTGAGACCGCCATCGTCGATGACAACCGCCTCGCCGCCGTCAAGCGCGAACGGCTGCGCCACGCCACCGAAGCCCGCGGGCGGAACAGTCTCCGCGCCGTGATGCGCGACGCGATAGCCCTGATCCAACGCATAGGCGTCGTTGAACCCGGCGACAACCCGCTCAACGCCAGCAGGCCCGTGCACCGGCATCGGATCACTCTGCCCGCCGGCCACCCAACGCTGCAACATCATCTCACCCAAACCGTCGATGTGGTCAGAATGGAAGTGCGTGAGCAACACGCGCTCGATCTGCCCCGCCTGAAATCCCATACGCGCGAGCGTACGCACACCGCCCGTGCCTGAATCGACGATGATCATCCGCTTGCCCGCGATCACAATGACGCAAGGTCCGCCGCGGTCGGCAGCCGGCATCGGCGCGCCCGCACCACATAGACCGATGTGCAATCCATCGGGCAGTACGTCGATGCCGTCGCTTGCCATGTTCCGATCCAACACGCGCTCCATCAACGCCAACGCGATATCGCCACGAAACGCGTAGGCGCCCCCGGCAACCAATCCCAAGATCGCGACGAGCGCGATGATCCAACGCATGCCAATTCCTCCTGCCCATTGACTGGGATACAAAATAGTGGCATTATGAGTGCCACTATTTCAACCCCCTCCCGAAAGGACCAGGGTCCCCATGAAAGTCCTTCGCACACCCGACAGCCGCTTTGCGAACTTGCCCGACTATCCGTTCGCGCCACATTATCGCGAAATCTGCGACGCGGACGGAACGCAGATGCGTTTACACTACGTGGACGAAGGTCCGCGCGCCGCCCCCCCCGTGCTTCTGCTGCACGGCGAGCCCTCGTGGTCGTTCCTCTACCGCAAGATGATCACGAGCCTCGCCGCCAAGGGCCACCGCGTCGTCGCGCCCGACCTCATCGGCTTCGGCAAATCCGACAAACCCACTGAACAGAGCGACTACACGTTCGAACGTCACGTGAAGTGGATGAGCGATTGGCTGACCGGCCTCGACCTCAAGAACATCACGCTGTTCTGCCAGGACTGGGGCGGCCTGATCGGCTTGCGCCTCGTCGCCGCCTTTCCGGAGCGTTTCGCGCGCGTCGTTGTCGGTAACACGGGCCTGCCCGTCGGCACCGGCATGACCGAAGGCTTCAAGCAATGGCTGAACTTCAGCCAATCCGTCCCCGAATTGCCGATCGGCGAAATCGTCGCGATGGGCACGAAGAAGGGCTTGAGCGACGACGTCAAAGCCGCCTACGTCGCGCCCTTCCCGGACGAAACCTATAAAGCGGGCGCCCGCCGGTTTCCTGCACTCGTGCCCGTCACGCCCGAACACGGCTCCGTGGCCGAGAACAAAGCTGCGTGGGAAGTCCTGTCGCGTTTCACCAAACCCGTACTCACGCTCTTCAGCGACTCCGATCCCGTCACCAAGGGCGGCGAACGCGTGTTTCTTGAGCGCGTACCGGGCACGAAGGGCCAACCGCACACGATCATCAAAGACGCGGGCCACTTCCTTCAGGAAGACGCACCCGATGAACTCGCCGCCCACATCCACGCGCTTATCTCGAACACAAAGGTCGCAGCATGAAAGTCGAAAACGCCGTATATCCGAAAGGCGAACAGATCACCGAAACGGTGACAAAGGGCGTCAACACGCCGATCGTCATGCTCAATCTGCTCAAGTTCAAACCGAAGGCGGAGTACAAGGACGGCCGCGTGACGACCGACGACGGGCGCACCGCGTACAATCGCTACGGCGAAGACATGCTGAAGTTCGTAACAGCAAACGGCGGCCGGGTGCTGTTCATGGGCGAAGCCAAGTCGCTCGTGATCGGCGAGGTCGAAGAGATGTGGGACGTCGTCGCCCTGGTCGAATACCCATCGTCGGAGGCCTTTGTGAAGATCGCGATGTCGCCCGAGGTCGCAAAGTTCGGCGTCCACCGCGAGGCGGGCCTTGCGGGACAGCTGCTGATCCAAACCATTCAACGCGCGGGCGTTTGAACGTGCAGCCGTCGGTCCTGTCACTCGCGCTCATCGCGCTGCTTGGCCTCATCAATTTCGGACGCGGAGCGATCCACATCCTCGCGCCCGACGGCGGCCTCACGATGATCGCAGGCCTGGACACGGCCGCAGCACCCGACCTAGCACTCACGCTGATCGCGTCCGTCGGCGCCGGCCAGATCGCCTTCGGCTTGGTCGATGTCGCGGCCGTCACGCGCTACCGCACGTTTGTACGTCCGCTGCTGCTGATCCACCTCGCACAGGCCGCGCTCGCCGTTTTCCTGCTTTTCGTCTGGCGCCCGTTCGCGCACGACGTGCCCGGCCAATGGGGCGCACTCGCTGCCTTCGTGATTATCGGCTTCTTCACCGCCCTCGAATACTCTCGAAAGTCCGATGCTCCAGCGTAAAGACAACAATCGCCCCGATGGCCGTCGCGTTCGCGGCGAAGACAACCGCCGCCGCATCGTGGATGCGCTGTTGAAGCTCGTCGCCGCGGGCACGGTTTCGCCCAGCGCCGAGCAAGTCGCGACCGAAGCCGGCGTCGGGCTGCGCACCGTGTTCCGCCACTTCGCCGACATGGACAGCCTCTACCGCGAGATCTCCGAGCGCATGACCGCCGAGATCCAGCCGATCGTCCAACGGCCGCACGAAGCCGACGATTGGCGCGGGCGCATCGTCGAACTCATCGATCGCCGCGCGCAGGTATTCGAGCGTCTATTGCCCTTCAAAATTGCAGGCGACGCCCACCGGCACGGCTCGCCGTTCCTGACCACCGAGCAAAGCGCGATCGTCAAAACGCTGCGCCAGACCCTTCGCAGCGCCGTCGGCCCGAAGTTCGCCGACGAAAAGTTGCGCTTCGAAGCACTCGACCAAGCCTTGTCCTTCGAGGCCTGGCGGCGCCTGCGGGTCGATCAGGGCTTGTCCGCCCGCGACGCCCGCGCCGTGATGCTGCTCGCTTCCGAGGCTTTGAGCGCCGCGCGCTCTTCCGGCCGGTAGGTTCGGCAGCGCGTCGGGATCGGCGGCATCTGAACTTTCGGCAAGCTCTGGAAGAAGTCGCGCAACTCCTTGTCGCACAGCACCGCGTCATGCCCGGCAGCGACCAGCGCGTCGACATCTGCGTCGGCGATGGTCAGTCCGGTCGGAATCGCAGCGAGCGCGCTACGCCGCTCGTCGTCCGCCAGTTCGGCGAGCGAGACATGCGCGAAATGATCGTCGATCATGCGGCAGGTGGTCGGCCCATTCTCGTCGCGTGGGCAGTCGCGCTGCGCGAGACCCACCGCCAAACGGCGCGTCATCTCGCGCGCGTGGATCAGCGTCTCGAAACCATAGCGATCGATCGCCGTCGACGTCACCGCGCCGATCACACGGAAAACGCTGTCGAGATACGGCACGTCGGTCAGCTGCCGGTCGGGCTCGGCCTGCCCGTCTACGCTCACGATCACGACGTGGCGAAGCTTGTTCAGAGACTGGACATCGAGTGTCGCCTCCTCCGCCGTCGGCGCCATCATCTGGATCAAGCCGCGCAGCGCTAGATTGTCCGACACCCCGCCGTCGAGCAGATGCACATACGCCTCGTCGCGCTTGTCGAGATAGGAACTCGCAAGCTTGGCCAGATGCCGCCGCCGCGACAGCTCGTCCGGTATGGCCAGATACTCGTCGACCCAATCCGGCCGCTTGCAGGTATCCACTTCGCCGTGGGCATAGTTGTTCAAGCTGATCGGCGTGAACAGGATCGGAAATCCATTCGACGCCGCGACCGCGCGCGCGATCGGCAGCGTCGTGATGTCCGAGCACAGCCAGTCGAACGTATCCTGCCCAAACACGAACGGCTCCTCATTCGCGAAGTCGGTCGCCTGCACACCCAGGAACGGCCGCCCGAGCTTCGCCAACTCGCCGTACTCCGCACCCTTGAAAAGCAATTCGTCATAGACGCGGGCCATCTCGTCGTTCGTCCCCCAATTCGGGTTGAACAACCAATCCCATCGCCACGGCAGCAGATAGAGCCCGAAGATCTCCGCGTTCAGGTCGTATTTCAGGAACTCGTCCACATAGGTGTCGAAGAGAACCTCGCGCTTTAAGGCGAACGCGGACGCAGTGAAACTCCCGCCCGAAACGCCGGTCACGACGTCGATCTCTTGTGTGAGGTTTCGCCGCCCTTGCCCGAAATCGACGGTGATCTCGCGAAACGCCGTCAGCACGCCGTAACCGAAGGCCGACGACCGCTTGCCGCCGCCCGAAAACGCGAGCGCCACGAACAGCTCCTTCGACGTCCCATCCGGGATCGTGGTGATACGATAGGCGGGCCCGTGGATCGCCGTCTCGAGCGGACGGTTGCGCTCCGCCGTCAGCGACGCACAGGCGGCGAGCAACAACGCGGCAAGTCCCGCCGCGGCGATACCGAAGAATCTCATCCGTCCCCTCTCCCCGTGCGCGGGTCAACGCACCGCCCCGCTCCCGAATCACCGGGCGATGGCGAAGTTTACGCCTGGAAAGAGTGGAACTGCGCCACACGCTTGACTATCTGTACGGCTGAAACCCGCACGAGATGGCGCGAACCTGTGACGCGAGATCCCTATGAGGTGCTGGGCGTCGCCAAGACGGCCTCAGCCGACGACATCAAGAAGGCCTACCGGAAGCTCGTCAAACAGCTGCACCCGGACCTGCACCCTGGCGACAAAAAGGCCGCCGATCGTTTCAAGGACGTCTCATCCGCCTACGAAATTGTCGGCGACCCCGAGAAGCGCAAGAAATTCGACAAGGGCGAGATCGACGCCTCGGGCGCCGAAAGGCCCGACCAACGCTTCTACCGCGAATACGCGAACCGCGGCGGTGCCAAGCAGTACCAGTCAAACCGCGGCTTCGCCGACTTTGGCGACTTCTCCGACATTTTCTCCGATCTCTTCGGTGCGGCCGGTGCCGCGGGAGCGACGCCCATGCGCGGACGCAACGTGCACTACAAGCTCGAGGTCGACTTCCTGACAGCCGCCAAGGGCGGTCAGCAGCGCATCACCCTGCCCGACGGCAAACAGCTCGGCGTGAACATTCCCGAAGGTGTCACCGACGGACAAACGCTGCGCCTCAAGGGTCTCGGTCATCCGGGCCGCGGCGATGCGCCGGCTGGCGACGCGATGATCGAAATTCATGTCCGCCCGCACCCGACCTTCGAACGCAAAGGCGACGACGTGGTCAGCGAACTCGCGGTGGCGATCGACGAAGCCGTACTCGGTGCCAAGGTCGAAGCCCCGACCGTGTCCGGTCGCGTAATGATTACCGTTCCCAAGGGCGCATCGAGCGGTCAGACGCTTCGCCTCAAAGGAAAGGGCATTAAGGCCAAGAGCGGCGCCCATGGCGATCACCTGATCCGCCTGAAAATCGTCATGCCGAAAGCGATCGACGAAGAGCTTGAGAAGTTCATGACCGGCTGGCGCGAGCGCCATGCCTACAATCCACGCCAGGAGTGACGTCATGACCATCAGCGAGCAGGATTTGATCGTCGAAGTTCGCGAGCTCTCGGTGCAACGTCTGCACAAGTGGATCAGGCTCGGATGGGTGCGCCCCGAGCGGCGCGAAGGCGCTGCCTTCTTTCACGACGTGGACGTCGCGCGCGTCCGCCTGCTCAACGAACTCGAACATACGCTCGAATTCGACGATGACACCGTGCCGCTCGTGCTCTCGCTGCTGGATCAGATCCACGGCCTGCGCAACGAACTCAGGTGCCTGACGCTCGCGATCGAGGAACAGCCCGCCGCCATCCGCGAGCGCATCCGCAACGCTTACGCCCGCATCGCCGATGAGTGAACGTCACCAACGCTGAAACACGAAATAGGCGCCGCCCGCGATCAGCGCGAAACCGATCAAGTGGTTCCACTTAATCGCCTCGCCGAGGTAGAACACCGAAAAGCCGACGAAGACGCTCAGTGTGATCACCTCCTGGATTGTCTTCAGTTCAACAGCGCTATAGACGGCGTGACCCCATCGGTTCGCAGGCACGGCAAAGCAATACTCGATGAATGCGATGCCCCACGATGCCAGGATCACGATCCACAGCGGCGATCCCTTGAATTTCAAATGCCCGTACCAAGCGAACGTCATGAACACATTCGAGATCGAGAGCATCACAATCGGCGTCAAATAAGCGGGCATGATCATTCCGGGTGTTGTCGCGCGGCGCATCGTAACGCCACAGCTCGCCCGAGCGACGGCCCGCGAGATTTTTTTCAGACGTCGAACGCCATTAACCCGGCATTTACCGTCCGCTGTTTAGATAGCTGCAACACAGATGACGCGGTCGTAAACGCGAACGCGAAGGGAGGAGCGAAGGACGCCACAGGCGATAGCAGACAACGAAATCAGTCTTAGAGGCCCGGCTTACGCCGGGCTTTTCGTTTTGCGCACCTCTCAAGTCCGGGCGAAGATCGCTTCCAGGCTC
>JAEUML010000203.1 GCA_016792785.1 Alphaproteobacteria bacterium | reverse complement strand
GCTGTGGGTGCTGCGCGAGGATGAGGGCCTCACCGGCACGAAATATGGCTGCGGGATCGCCGCCTGTGGTGCGTGCACAGTGCTTGTCGACGGCGCGGCGATGCGCGCATGCGCGACCCCGATGTCGGCGGTCGCGGGCCTCTCGATCACGACCGTCGAAGGGTTGAGCGGCAAGGCGGGCGAAGCCGTACGGCAAGCCTGGCGCGAGATCGACGTCGTGCAATGCGGCTGGTGCCAGTCGGGGCAGATGCTGACCGCGACGGCATTGCTCAGCGAAAAGGCTGCGCCGAGCGCCGGCGAGATCGTCGCTGCGATGGACAGCAATCTCTGCCGCTGCGTCACCTATCACCGCATCACCGCCGCGGTCGCGCGCGCGGCCGACATTATGAAAGGCTGAGCGCTATGAACGAGCAGGTTCGGATGAAAGACACCGTCGCGTCGTATCTCGCCAAGCCGTCGCGGCGCATGTTCTTGAGCGTGACGGCGCTCGGCGCCACGGGGTTTCTGATCGGCTGCGGCGAGTCGAAGCCGCCTGCCGCGCCTGCCGCGTCAGCGGCGACGGAGGCGGTCGATGCGGCGCTCAAGTGGTTTGTGCGTGTCGGCTCCGACAATACGGTGACGGTGTTGATCAAGCACATCGAGTTCGGCCAAGGCACCGCGACGGGGCTGTCGACGCTGGTCGCCGAAGAGATGGATGCGGATTGGTCGCAGATTCGCATCGAGCACGCACCGGCGGATGCTGCAAAATACGGCAACGCGCGTCTTGGCGGTGCGCAGGGCACCGGCGGGTCGACCGCGATGGCCGACAGTTACGAGAAAATGCGCAATGCCGGCGCCGGTGCGCGGGCGATGCTGCTCGAGGCGGCGGCGAAGCGCTTCGGCGCCGACGCGGCGAGCCTCAAGATCGAGAAGGGCGTCGTGCAGACGGCCGACGGCGCGAAGAAGGCGACGTTCGGCGAGCTTGCTGCCGATGCCGCGAAAGCCACACCTCCAGCGGTCGAGGCGCTGAAGTTCAAAGATCCCGCGAACTACACCTATGTCGGCAAGAAGCCGACGCGCATGGACTCTCCGTCCAAGACGGACGGGAGCGCGAAGTTCGGGCTCGACCATCATCCGAAAGACGTTGTGACCGCGGTGCTTGTCAAAGCGCCGAAGTTCGGCGGCACGGTGAAGTCGTTCGACGCGAGCAAGGCTAAGAAGCTGCCCGGCGTTGTCGAGGTGGTGCAGATTCCGCAAGGCGTCGCGGTGATCGCGAAGGACATGTGGTCGGCGATCAAGGGGCGCGAGGCGCTGAAGGTCGAGTGGGATTTGAGTAAGGCCGAGACGCGCGGATCGGCACAGATTATGGCCGACTTCAAGAAGCTCGCGAACTCACCCGGCCAATCGGTGCGCAATGACGGCGACGCCGCGGCGGCGTTGAAGGCGGCCAAGAAGAAGCTGAGCGCGGAGTTCGAGTTTCCGTATCTCGCGCACGCGCCGCTGGAGACGTTGAACTGCACGGTGATGCTGACCGACACGAGCTGCGAGTTGTGGTTCGGGTCGCAGATTCCTTCGTTGGACGTGCCCATTGCGGCGGGTGTCGCGGGGTTGAAGCCAGAGCGAGTCAAGATCAACACGATGTACGCCGGCGGCTCCTTCGGACGCCGTGCGCAGCCGGACTCGCATCTTGTGGCCGAGACCGTTGCGATCGCGAAGGCGTGGGGCGGCAAGAAGCCCGTGAAGCTCGTCTATACGCGCGAGGACGACATCAAAGGCGGCTACTACCGCCCGATGGTGTTGCACCGCTTGAACGCTGGGTTGGACGCGCAGGGCAACATCACGGCGTGGACCAATCGCATCGTCAGTCAACCGATCTTGGCCGGCACGCCGTTCGTGCCGGCTGGCGAGCCCGATCCGTCGGCGATCGAAGGCGCATCGACGCTGCCCTATGGCATACCCAACCTTTCGGTCGATCTGCACATGGCGAAGGCGGGCGTGCCGGTGCTGTGGTGGCGTTCGGTCGGGCACACGCACACGGCTTACGCGACGGAGGTCTTCTTGGATGAGATCGCGCGGGCGGCGGGCAAGGATCCGCTCGAGCTGCGGCGTTCGCTGCTTGGCAGCCAGTCGCGCTATCTGGGCGTCTTGAACCTGGCGGCGGAGAAGGCCGGCTGGGGCACGCCGCTCGGCGCGGGGCGCGCGCGCGGTATCGCGTTGCATTCGTCGTTCAACTCGTTCGTCGCGCAGGTGGCCGAGGTGACGGTGAAGCCCGACAAGAGCTTCACCGTCGACCGCGTCGTGTGCGCGGTCGATTGCGGTATCGCAGTCAATCCGGACGTGATCGCGGCGCAGATGGAGGGCGGGATCGGCTACGGCCTTTCGGCGGCGCTGCACGAGGCGGTGACGCTGACGGGCGGGGCGGTCGATCAGTCGAACTTCTCCGACTACACGATCCTGCGTGCGAGCGAGATGCCGAAGGTCGAGGTGCATATCGTGCCTTCGACGGAGAAGCCGACCGGCGTTGGCGAGCCCGGAACGCCCGTCATCGCGCCCGCAGTCGCCAATGCCCTGTTGGCGGCGACGGGCAAGGCCCCGCACAAACTGCCGATGGGCACGCGCGCCTAATGCGGAGGAGGTAGGCCCCATTACCCACTCGGCCGGACGGCGTCACCAGCGCCTTCCGGTTTTCCGAGCCGTCGGGGCTCCGAGGGCAGGTTCTAATCGATCCGATGGGATTTGCCAGTCCCCAACGGGTGTAATCCACGAGGAAGAAGCGGGTGCCGCTTGGCCGGCGACCCGCTTTCATTCTGTTTCGTGTGCGGCGTGCGTCAGGGGCGCTGAGGTTCGCCTTCGCCGCGGCGGCCGTGGCCGCGCTTCTTCAGGTCTTCCACCAAGATCGTGCCGTCGCCGTCGCGATCGGCGCGCATGGCCTGGGCGCGGGTCTTGCCGGCGAACTCGTCCGGCGTGATCGCGCCGTCGAGGTTCCAGTCCATGCGCTTCAGCGGGTCGAAGTTGCGCTCGCCCCCGCCCGGCGGGCGTTCGCGGACGTTGCCGCCTTCGGCCTCGCGCTTGGCGCGCCAGGCGTCATGGCGGGCCTTGCGTTCGGCTTTGCGCTTTTCCGAGAAGGTCAGAAATTCCGCCGCGTCGAGCTTGCCGTCCGTGTTCGTGTCGGCGCCGCGGAACTCCGCGTCGATGCCGGCGTCGACCTCGGCGCGGGTGATGCGGCCATCTTTGTTTGCGTCAAATTGGACTAGGTGCATGGCTTGGCCGCCGCGATGTCCGTGGCCGCGCTTGTGCTTGCCGTAGCCATCGCCCCAGTCCGAGGCGAAGGCGACCGCTACCGCGCCGGCCGCCAGCACCGCCACCCCCGCCGCCACTAAGCCCCAGGTTTTCATCGACATGATTTGCTCCTTTGTCAGCAGTCCGTCAGGTGGGGCCAGAGTGGCCTAGATTCGAGCGTCCGGCGCGCAGAGAACTGTCGCCGCTGCTGTCGGGCGGGCCCCCGCGACAAACTTTGTTACAATATTCCCGTCGTCCCCCCTGCCGCGTCCGGCACCTCCGCCGCTACACATCCCCTCATGACTGAAATGCTGCCGCACATTCTGGTCGTCGATGATGCGCGCGAGATTCGCGAGCCGCTCACGAAGTATCTGCAGCAGAACGGCTATCGGGCGATGGGCGCGGACGGCGCGCAAGCCGCGCGCAAGCTGATGCGCGCGCATGCCTTCGACCTCGTCGTGCTCGACGTGATGATGCCGGGCGAAGACGGCTTCGCATTCTGCCGTTCGGTGCGCGAGACGAGCGCGGTGCCGATCCTGTTCCTGACCGCGCGGGGCGAGGACGTCGACCGGATCGTGGGCATCGAACTCGGCGCCGACGACTATATGGTCAAGCCGTTCAATCCGCGCGAGTTGCTCGCGCGGATCGGTGCGATCTTGAGGCGGGCGCGGGCGTTGCCGGTGCAGCAGCAAACGCCGGCTGCGGGGCGCATCAAGTTCGGGCGCTGGCTGCTCGACACGGCCAAGCGCGAGCTCTTCGACGAGGCCGGTGTGGGCGTCGCGCTGTCGAGCGGGGAGTACCGGCTGCTTCTCGTTCTGATCGAACGGCCGAATCTGACGCTGACGCGCGATCAGTTGCTCGACCTCACGCGCGGGCGTGAGGCGCAGCTCTTCGATCGCTCGATCGACAATGCGATCATGCGGCTCCGGCGCAAGATTGAGGACGATCCGCGCAATCCGAAGATCATCAAGACGGTGTGGGGCGGCGGTTACGTCTTCACGGCCGAACCGGCCGCCGCATGAGAGGTTTTCGCGCGCCGCTTTGGCTCGAGCTTTCGGCGGTGATCCTGGTCGCGCTGATCGCTTCGAATGCGCTGACGTTTGCGATTGTGGAGGGGGATCGCGGTCGTGTGATCCGCGCCGAGCGGCTTACCGCCATCGAAGAGCGTTTGACGGCGGTTGCACGCCTCATCGTGCGGTTGCCCGAAAGCGAGCGTGCCGACATCTTGAAGATCGCGTCGGTTCGGCGCGAGCGCGTGTCGCTCGGCACCCGCCCGCGCGTCGCGGCCGATGCCGAACGCGACGGCGAGGCGGAGGCGCGGGTCGGCGCGGCGCTTGCCGATCTTAAGATAACGGATGTTCGCATCGCCAAGCGCGGGGCGCCCGATCCTTTCGGGCGCGAGCGGCGGCGCGGCGGGTACGAGCGGCTCAGTGTTGCGATCGCTATCGGACCGGGCACATGGCTGAACGCCGAGTTCGTTTGGCCGCCGGGTGCAAGTTTGCTGTGGCCGTTGCTGTTGTCGCTCGGCGTCGCGTCGCTTGCGCTGATCGCGGTCGCGGTATGGCTCGCCTATCGCTTCGCGGGGCCGTTGCAGCGGCTTTCGGAGGCGTCGAGCGCGATGGCGGAGGGCAAGCGCGTTACGCCGGTGCCGGAGACGGGGCCGTTCGTGCTCAGGACCGCATCAGCGGCGTTCAACACGATGTCGCGGCGGCTGATGGCGACGCTGGAGAACCAGCGCGTGCTGCTCGCCTCGATCGCGCACGATCTCAGGACGCCGATCACCTCGCTTAAGATCAAGAGCGAGTTTATCGAAGATGCTGAGTTGCGCGCGCGTATGAGCGAGAGCCTCGATGAATTGCAGGCGATGACGGAAGCGGCGCTGGACGCCGCGCGCACGGGGCTGGGCGAGGAACCGGCGCGGGAGGTCGACGTAACGGCGCTCGTCGAAAGCATGTGCGCGGATCTGGCCGACATGGGCGGGGCGGTGACGTTCACCGAGGGCGCCGCCGTGCGTGCGCTCTGCCGGCCGAACGAGGTGAAGCGCGCGGCGCGGAACTTGGTGCAGAACGCGCTGCGCTACGGCGAGCGGGCGCGCGTGTCGGTCGGCGTCGACGGTGGGGTTGTCGCAATCGTGGTGGACGACGATGGGCTGGGATTGACGGCGGAACAGATCGAACGCGTGTTCGAGCCGTTCGTGCGCGGCGAAACTTCGCGCAGCCGGGAGACGGGTGGCATGGGCCTCGGCCTCACGCTCGCCCGCGCCATCGCCCGCGGGCACGGGGGCGACGTGACGCTCG
>JAEUML010000202.1 GCA_016792785.1 Alphaproteobacteria bacterium | reverse complement strand
GGCATCGGGCTCGGCACCGGGGTTTCGCTTTATCTGCTGTCGTCGAGCCTTTTCATCGACGGACTGACAAAAGAGTTCGGCTGGTCGCGCGGCGATCTGGGGCTTGCAGGCTTGGTCGCGTTCGTCGTGGGCGCGGCGGCGCTCTCGATCACGGGCAAGCTCGTCGACCGGTACGGATATCGCCCGGTCGTGATGGTGTGCGCGCCGGCGATGGCGTTGCTCTATCTGATGGTCGCGCTGCAGCCGGGGTCGTTCGCGTTTTACCTCGCGCTCATGGTGTGGGGCGGCGCGTTCGGTGCGGGCACCGGCGCAATCGCTTACACGCGGCCGGTGATCGCGGCTTTCGCCGAGAGCCGGGGCTTGGCACTCGGGTTTGCGACGTGCGGCGTGTCGCTGACGACGATCGCGTTCACGCCGGTGTTGGGTTGGATCATCGAAACGCAAGGGTGGCGCGCGGGGTTTCTTGCGCTCGCCGCGGTGACGGCGGTGATCGGACTACCGCTTGCGCTATGGGTGATGGCGAGCGGGCGGTCAGCCGGCGCCTCCCAAGCGGCGGCGCATGACGCGGCGCTCGACGAGATTCCGCGCGCGGCGCGCGTGCGCGTGCCCGACGTGACCGTCGCCGAGGCGCTGCGCATGCGTTCGTTCTGGCTGATCGTGGCGGCGCTCTTTGCGGTCAACATCCCGGGCGCGGGCATCCTGGGGCAGCTTGCGCCGTTGATGAGCGACAAGGGTTTCAGCGCGACGGCCGCCGGTACGCTGACCGCGCTTTATGCGGCGGGGTTGCTTGGCGGGCGGCTGGCGACCGGGTTTGCGCTCGACCGCTTTCCGCCGGCCTTGGTCGCGACCGTGATGACCGCGGTGCCCGCGCTCGGCATGCTGATCCTGCTCGGCAGCGGCGGTTCGTTCGCGCTGGCCGCGCTTGCGATCCTGATGATCGGCCTGCAGCAGGGGTCGGAGGTCGACCTCATCGCCTATTTCGTGTCGCGCCGCTTCGGCGTGGCGCATTACAGCACCATCTACGGCCGCGTCGCGACATTCGGCGCGGTCGGCACGGCGGTGGGGCTGCTCCTCTTCGGCTACGTGCACGATTTGACGGCGACTTATGACGTGGCGCTGGTGCTGGGCGCGGGCGCGTTCGCGGCGGGGGCGGCGGCGTTTGCGGGGTTGGGGGGGGGGGAGTGAGCCTAACCCTATGCCGCGTGTCGTACGCTTTCGGCGGTGTAGCGGCGACCGACGGATGTCTCTTCAAATCTCTTGTATATCTCAGCGATGGATACGCAGATCTGAAGCGATGGGTCGATATTCGACGTATATGAGAAGATGCGCCTTACAATCCATTGCCGAAGACCGAATGCGGTCCAATAGAAGATGAATGCAATGATTGCGATCTCCCCTTGAAATGCCATCGGCAGTGTTGCCCATGTCACAGCGTAAGGCTGAGGGTTGTTGTCGAAAACGGCAACAAGAATCGGCGCGACGCAATATGCCGAATACAAAATGAGCCCGACGTACAAGAACACGAAGGGTATTGTCAGGTACCTCGTCGAGTATTCCCAGTCCATCAGCTTGCGAAAGTTCTGAATGGTGCTGTGTGTCGCTTCACATGCTTTTTCGCCGGTCGATGCGCGAATCGCGCCAATGGACTTCTCCCAGTCCTTACGCAAAGAGTAAATTTCGTGGCGCACATATTCCAGAGCGGCGCCATTCAACGCCATGACGGTCGCGCAAGCCAAAGCGAATGGTATTGGACCTGCGATGCCCACCACATGTAGTCCCGCAAGCAAGAATGGTGATGCAAGTACCACGCCGGTCCAGATGGACAGCGGAAGCTTGACGGTGATGTCACTCGGCAGCGGTGACGAAGAGAAGCGGGAAAGGTCAAACCCAACGCGCTCGCTCAATCTCTTTAGTTCTTCGGCCGACAGTTTTGCCGCGTCCTGCGAGGAGAGTTTTGTCATTCGTTTTCCAAGGCAGATGCACACCTTCGGTCTTTGGACCATAGCAAGCTGGCCAATTGGTTCAGCGGCCAGTTCGTGTAAATTGAACCGATGTTGTAAATGCGCAACCTGCAGTGGATTCTCTATCGAGGTTACGCTTGGACGAGGGACTTCTCGCGCGGCTGGGTAAATGGATCACTTCCGGCGTACGGAATGGTTGTGCTTCGCTTGCTGAGTGTGCTTGAAAAAAAGCGCGGAGGCACTCCATAGCGTTCCTATTCGTAACGGTTGGCCCGTCCGGCCGCACTGCTCGCGAGTTGTTTTGAGCTCGGTTGGAAGAAGGACATCCTAAGCACTACTCTATCGCCGGCAGTGAGCGGGGTTGGATACTGGTGGGTGGTGACTCTTCCCTGCCTGCGTGTCGTGAGCCACTGGGTAGCCACCCTTCTGTTGTTGACGAGAAGCACGTCCCCCCGCTCAAGATGCATCGGGATTTGCTGCTTCTTTCCGATGTCGATCAGCGCATTCTTGAACGATTGCAGGGCTACCGCAGCTTCCTCTTCGTCTTCATCGTGCCCCACGCGCGAGGCATCGAACCTCATGTACTTGGGTTCATCTCCGCTTCGAGGACCGAGCAAGTTTATGTCCGACACACCGCCGAGGCCAAGATCTTCGCTTTGATGGTTTAGAAAGTCAGGTCCAATTTGGAAGTGCCGTTCGCGGAGATAGTTCAAGGTTTTCTGCCCACCAGCAAGGGCCGACACTTCCTTCTCAATATCTTCCAGCTTGAACAGCTTCGGACCCAAATCTACCAGGTCCCAACTCCGCTTCTCGACAAGAATATAGGCGACAATGTCGGGGCAAACCATGTCGAGCCGCTGCCCCAACGGAGTCTCCAAAGAAGGCCCGATAGGTTTGTACGGATAGACTGTTGCGGGCTCTGACGGCAATTTAAAGCGTGTGTCGCGATAGCCGAACTGCTTTCGAGTTTCCTCGGCTCCCTTCGCATGAACGAAGACAAATTCGTTCTTGGTGTCGTGCCGTTCGATCAGTGGGCGGTAACCGGCTGCACCCATGATCAGAACAAGGCGATGAGCTGCATCGTGGGCAAAAAATGAGTCCTCCGGAGTTTGGCGGAGTTCTTCGCGATAGCTTTTCCACATCAGGTCCGGAATGCGGATGGCGTTCTTCAGCAGAAGTGTCTTGCTGACGTGGCCGCCCACGGCTTGAAGCTTTGTGATCAGCGTCGGGTCCAACCAACCCCGTCCGAATCCTAGAACGCCCAGGCGCTGTTGGAGGTACGCGCCAAACTTTGGGCTCGGATGGCGAGAGCTCCCAAGATACGGATACCTAATTTCCTGAAACCAGCCCCTCCTGAGTCCGTACAGAGCGCTAGCCAATCGCCCGTGGTCGCCCGCGCTGACGACATATTCATCGTCCGGCTTTGTTTGAGTTCCTCCGCCGCTCACGATGCTTTTCCCCGGCGCGCTTGTTCCTCAACGAGCGCGTTGTCGATTCCGCGCAAATTGGAGATCGGCGCGCCTTGCGCTCCCCCCAAGGTTGTTCACAATATTGACACAATATGTTGGAGCAAGTGTCTTTAAGGTTTCACTGATGCATAACTTGTCTCTCTTAGTGTTTGGCCGCTCATCCCTGAGTTGTCAAGTTGAGGTGAAGTTGCTCCGAATAGGCGAGAGGTGACCGTAAGCCGCGAGATAACTCACGTCCCCAACAGCTCCCTCAAACTCAGCACCTTATGCACCGACTTCACCTTCGTCTGCGCCAGGTTGAATTCGCGGGTGGGGTTGTATTGGGCGAGTTTGAGTTGGGTGGGGGTTTTGCCGACGAGGAGTTTGACCATGGCCAGGCCCGGTTCGCCGTCGGCCGTGTCTTGCAGTTGGATCACGACGTGGTCGCCCACGATCGGCGGGCGGACGGGCGAGACGTAGATCAGGTCGCCGTCCTTGTTCCACGGCGACATTGAATCGCCCATGATCCAGAGCGCGTAGACGTTGCGCTGGCTTGCGATGCCGGGCGGGCGGCGCACGTAGTCGACGACCTGGCCGTTGAATCTGAAGTCGCCGTCCGAGCCGCCGACCGCGACGCCGTAAACCGGCACGTCGATGGGCAGCGCCGCTGTGGCGGCGTGATAGGCGGGGCTTGCTGCGATGTTGGCCGCAGGCACTTCGTCGTCGTTGAGCAGGCCGGCCGCCGGCACACCCAAAATCTGCGCGAGCCGGGCGACCGTTTGGCGCTTCGGCGCGGTGAGGCCCATCTCCCACTGCGAGACCGCGGGCTGCGAGATGCCGAGCATCTTCGCAAGCTCGGTGATGTCGAGACCGACCGACTTGCGCAGCTCGCGCAGGCGCTGGCCGCGGCGCTTGTCGGCGGGGGAGGGTTCTTTCTTGGTCATGGGATAAGGATTTTCATAAGAGACGGCGTCTGTCACGTGAAGATGCTCTTGAACAATACGGGAACATAGCTTATACCATCTTATGGCGCGAGTCGATGCCCAGGTTTTGCGCCACTCTGACGCCTCAGGAGGTCCCATGCGCCACGTTCCTGCCCCAGGTTGTCCACAGATTTCGCGGTATCTGCATTACGCAATCGATCGTTTTCGCGCGTCGGCCCGGG
This sequence comes from Alphaproteobacteria bacterium, assembly GCA_016792785.1. Classification (GTDB taxonomy): domain Bacteria; phylum Pseudomonadota; class Alphaproteobacteria; order Micropepsales; family Micropepsaceae; genus SZUA-430. The sequence continues at coordinate 882 of JAEUML010000202.1, read as the reverse complement.
CCGGGTGCTGGTTCGGCGGATTGCGCCGCGCGGCCCGCTTTTCGGTCCGTCCGATCGATCAGGACGGGGTTCTTCTGCTTATGCCGCGCGAGCCGAGCCTCAGCTTTGTTTATGTGCCGCTTTTGGCACTGGCCGCGGCGGCCGGTGCGGCTTTGGCCGTGTTCGGCTGACGCAAGCGTTCCGGCCGTGCGCGGCCGGTGTTCGCGCCTGCCTTGACGGGCAGGCAGCGAACGAGCGGCGGGTTTGGACAAGCGCCTTGTCGATGAGCGCGGTTGCGGGTTCTTCCCTGACGCGACCGCTTAAGCCTCGCCGAAGGCCGCCCGCCGCTCCCCCTTTTTGCAACGTGTACGGAGGAGTTTCATGGATACGCCTTCGAGTTCCGTCGTTTCCGGCGTATCGGCCGCCGCTTCGCCGCGTGTGCTCGTGCGTTCGGTGTTGCGGGAAGAGGCGCTGCGTGCGGGACTTTCGCCCAACGCACTGACCGGCCGGTTGCGCTCGCGCGTGGCGGTCGCGGCGCGCACCGCGGCGATCGCGCGTGTCGCGGCGCTTTACCCGCAGGCGAGTTCCGTCGTGCTCGGCCGCATGTTCGGTCGTCATCACACCACCATCCTGCACGCACTGGGCCGCACGGCGCGGGCGCGCAACGCGCACCGGAGGCCGCGTGAGGCGTGACCCATCGCTTAGGCTGCGGCCCGGCGGGCTGCGCTGGACGCCCGCGATGACGGCGTTCTTTCGCCGGATGCGCGCGCGCGGCCGCTCGTTCGCGTGGATCGCGCGGGGGCTTGGGCTTTCGCCGCGCGCTTGCGTGCGCCGGGCGGCGGCGTTGGGCCTGCTCGAGCGCAAGACGCTGCCGCCGCTGCCGCGCGCCGGTGCGGAGCCCGC